>CATJHO010000145.1 GCA_949740535.1 uncultured Lachnospiraceae bacterium | reverse complement strand
CCCCAGGTCAGGTTAAAAAACGCCGTCTGATGCATGAGATTTCCCAGTGTTTCTAATATATATCCCATGTCTTAACCTCCGTTGTTTTTGAAGTTCCAGTTTTGTCAGTTCAGGGATGCCAGTAAATCGCCGGATTCTACTGCGTCGCCTACGCTTACATTGATGCTGGCTACCGTACCGTCCTCAGGAGCTACAACCGGAATTTCCATCTTCATGGCCTCCAGAATCACAATGTTGTCGCCAGCCTTCACTGCCTGGCCCACGGAAGCCTCAACCTTGAATACCTTGCCCGGAACAGAAGCCTTCACTTCAATTCCGCCTGCGGCTGCCGCTGCTGCAGGCTTTGCGGCCGGTGCCGGAGCTGCCGCCGGTCTTGCCACGGGAGCTGCTGCAGGCGCTGCTGCGCTTCCTGCGCCGCCTTCTTCTACGGTTACATCATATGCCACGCCATTTACGGTAATAGTATAATTTTTCATCTTATTGATTCCTCCTAAAATTAATAGTGTGTAACAATTTATTATGCTCTTTTCCACTTCTGGCTGTTTCTGCGCTTGATCGAACGCACCACAAAGCCGTCTGTGGAAGTTGTTCCCATAGAAGCCGCTACTGCCGCCGTAATTACGGCCACAAGAGCCAGATCATCCGTTTCCGCCGCTGCCGGTTCTGCCACAGGAGCCGGTACTGCCGGTGCTGCCGGCACCGCCGCTTTCTTCTCTTCTGCTTTCTTTTTGCTGAACTTCCGCTCAATAGCCGGAATAAAGTTAAAGCAGGAAATAATGAGACTGATCAGAATCAGCACGGTAAATACAACGCCCATGCCCAGCAGGGTATTCATGCCCGCCTTCTCCAGAATTTCACCGGTACTGTAAATGGGATCGGCCGTTACGGTCGTTACTACATTATTCTTATCAAAAACCAGGGACAGCCGCATGTCATGCTTCTCAAACTCATACACCACATCATAAGTGGTTTCGCCGTCTTTCTCTGTACCGCCCTCATACTCCTTGACACCTACGTAAGCGCCCAAGTCATCCAGGTTGCCTGCATAGGATTTAAACAGAGCCAGATATGCCTCCGCTGTAAAATCAAACTTTGCGCCCGTGGGACTGATATAGGGATACAGAGCCACTTCCTGCTCAAAATCCTCAAAATTCTCCTCTAACCCGGCAATCTGCTCTTCAAGCGCCGCCTCGTCCATAGCCGCCAGAAGCTGTACGTACTGATCAGCCTTGGCCTTATACGTATCCTCATTCGGAAGAGCCGCTTTCTGCTCACAGCCTGTCAGAGTCAGAATACCCGCCAGGAGTACCAAAAGGCCTGCTAATTTTTTCATATTTCTCTTCATATTATTCACCCCTCTTAAACCGTTCCGTGCTTCTTGTCAGGACGATCCTCTCTCTTTGTGAATAACATCTCAAATGCGCCGATTACATATTTTCTTGTATCCTGAGGCTCAATCACGCTGTCTACGTAGCCTCTTCTGGCCGCCGCATCCACGCTGTTCTGAAGATCTGCGTATTCTGCCGCTTTCTCTTTCTGAACTGCGGCGTCTGCATCTGCGTACATGATCTTAGCTGCCAGTTTCGCATCCATCATGCCCACCTTGGAACCTGTCCATGCGTAAACCATGTCTGCGCCGATTCCTTTGCTGTTCATGGATACATAAGCGCTGCCATAAGCAGTCCCTGCAATTACATTTACCTTGGGAACTGTCGCATTGGCAAAGGCATAGGTAAGCCGTGCCAGAGCTTTGGCGATATTGCGCTCGGTACACATATTAGCCTTGTAACCTGTTACATTGGTAATGGAAAGGACCGGAATGTTGAATGCATCACAGAAATTCACGAAGTCTGCCGCTTTCTGAGCGCCTCTGGCTGTCATCTCCACATCATTATTGGCCACAGCGCCTACTGTCATTCCGTTTAATTTGATAAGACCTGTCACCATATCCTTGGCATAGCCGGCCTTGGTCTCAAAGAATACATTACCGTCAGAAATGCTGGAAAGTATGTAGGGAGCTGAATATGCCACGCTGCCCAGATCCGCACATACCCGGTTCAGATCATCCAGACACTCCTCGTCCAGAGCATCATCCTCATTGTTAGCCGGAAGCATGGTAACCAGCTGGCGGATCTGTGCCAGAACCCCTGCCTCGTCCGCAACGATATCTACGCTTCCTGCCTCCTCTGCCTGGAATGCCGCAGATGAGCTGTTGCACTTGGAAATCTCATTTCCCTCAATTGCATTGGGAGAGTTTACAAAGAGCTTTGCCTTCTTCTCCTCCATAAAAGTAAAGTCAGCCAGACCCGGAACAACGGCCAGTCCGCCGCCGCAGGTCCCGAATACTGCCGCAATCTGCGGAACCACGCCGGAAGCCAGTGTCTGCTGTAAGTAAATCTCACCAAAACCATTCAAAGCATCCACGCCCTCCTGAAGACGGATTCCCGCGCAGTCAATCAGACCGATAACCGGAGCTCCCATCCTGCAGGCCATCTCATAGAGCTTCGTGATCTTCTTTGCATGCATTTCACCCAGGGTTCCGTTCAGTACGGACGCGTCCTGGCTGTACACATACACGAGATTGCCGTCAATGACACCGTATCCGGTGATCACTCCATCGGACGGAGTTTCCTTCTGCTGCATGTTGAAATCTGTGCTTCTGGCTGTCACCATGCCGCCAATTTCAACAAAACTGTTCTCGTCAAGTAAGCTCTCAATTCTCTTACCTGCCAAGCTCTGTGCTGTACTACTCATTTTCAGCCCTCCATTTTATATAATAATTCTAAACCATTTCATGCCGTTTACCATTCTAGCAAGATTCTGTCAAATAATCAAGTCTTTTGTATAAATTCCGTCTTTATTATTTTGCAGTCAGTCCCAGGGCCTTCACCAGCTCCAGCATGATTACCGGAAAAAATGCCATGGCAAATCCTGTTCCATACATCCCAGGAGGCAGTACGGTCAAACCAAACATATGAGACACCGGCGGAAAAAAGAGCACGCAGACCATCAGGATTACCGAAACCAGAGCTGCCAGATTCAGCTTTTGATTGGTAAAAATCCCGGTTGAGAAAAGGGATCTGGCCGAGCGCATATTAAAGGCATGGAAAATCTGGCTGAAGCCCAGCACCAGAAAAGCCATGGTTCTGCCCGCCTTCAGGCCGCCGGAAGAACTGCTGCCAATATAGAAGGCCGCAAGAGCCAGCATTCCAAACATAATCCCCTGCAGAATCACCTGTATTCCCAGGCCGCCGGCAAAGATTCCTTCCTTCTTTGGCCTTGGCGGCACATTCATCACGCTGTCGTCCACTGGTTCCATCCCTAAGGCAATCGCCGGAAGACTGTCTGTTACCAGATTGATCCAGAGCAGCTGCATGGATAACAGGGGCGGAACTTTAAAAAACAGCATGGAAAAAAATACCAGAAGCACCTCGCCGATGTTGGTCCCCAGAAGAAAGCCCACCGTCTTTCGAATATTATTGTAAATCCCTCTTCCCTCCCGGACGGCAGCTACAATGGTGGCAAAATTGTCATCCTGAAGGGTCATATCCGCTGTCCCCTTGGCCACATCTGTGCCGGTGATTCCCATGGCACATCCAATATCCGCCGCTTTCAGAGCCGGAGCATCGTTTACCCCGTCTCCTGTCATAGACACAATCTGCCCTTTTCTCTGCCACGCCTTTACCACACGGATCTTATCCTCCGGCGAAACACGGGCATAGACAGAAATCCGTTCCAGCCTGCTGTCAAATTCTGCATCGGTCATGGACTGAAGCTCCGCTCCGGTTACAGCCTCATCTCCTGATGCCAGGATCCCAAGCTTCCCGGCAATGGCAGAAGCTGTCATCACATGGTCTCCCGTAATCATAACCGGCCTTATTCCAGCTTTCCTGCAAAGTTCCACCGCCTGCCGGGCCTCCTCTCTTGGGGGATCGATCATCCCAGCCAGCCCCAGGAAAATCATATCCCGTTCCAGCTCCTCACAGCTGAAATTCTCTGGTACTGAATCCAAAACCCGGTAAGCAACAGCCAGCACCCGGAGTGCTTCTCTGCTCATATCCTCTGCCGCCTTTTCTGCGGCTTTCAGATCTCCTTGTATGCATTTGGGAGCAAGCATATCAAAGGCGCCCTTTGTAACTGCCGTAAAAGTGCCGTCTATCTCCTGGATTGTTGTCATCAGCTTCCGATCCGAATCAAAGGGAAGCTCCCCCAGACGAGGATACTGTTCCCGAAGCTCTTCCTGCCGGATTCCATTCTTATATGCGGCTGCAAGAATACTGGTCTCTGTGGGATCTCCCACATGGATTTCCTGTTCCCCCTCCCGGCGGATTGTTCCGTTACAGCAGAGGGCTCCATAGCGCAGCAGCCTTTGAACCTCTTTAGAATTCTCTGTACTTATTTCCTCGGTTATGTTCCCTTCATCCACATAGACCTGCATCAGGGTCATTTTATTCTGGGTGAGCGTTCCTGTTTTGTCAGAACAGATAACGGACGCAGCCCCCAGTGTCTCCACTGCCGGAAGCTTCTTTACAATGGCATTCTGCCTGGCCATACGCTCCACGCCAATAGAAAGGACAATGGTCACTATAACCGGAAGCCCTTCCGGAATGGCCGACACAGCCAAAGATACAGCTGTCATAAAGATCTCCAATACCGGCATACCGCTCAAAAGCCCCATGACAAAGATTACCACACAGATCACCAGAGCCAAAGCGCCCATATACTTCCCAAGCTGTGCCAGCTTCTCCTGAAGCGGTGTCTGCACCTCTCTTTCCCCTTCCAGCATTCCTGCAATTTTCCCCATCTGCGTGTCCATTCCGGTCTCTGTCACAAGAGCCGTCCCCGTTCCATAGACAATGCTGCAGCCAGAATAAATACAGTTGCTTCGATCGCCCAATGGCGCATCGGCGGGAAGCACTGCCTTTGCATCCTTTTCTGCCGGAAGGGATTCTCCTGTCAAAGCCGACTCTTCGGATTTCAGGCTGAAAGAAGCCAGCAGGCGCCCGTCTGCCGGAACGAAATCTCCTGCTTCCAGCTTAATCACATCACCGGGCACCAGCCTTGCTGCATCGATCAGCTGTTCCTGCCCGTTCCGGATGACCCGTGCATGGTTTGCAGTCATCTGCATCAGCGCTTCTAAAGACCGCTCCGCCTTATTTTCCTGTATAACTCCCATCAATGCATTCAGCACAACAATCAGGAGAATCAGAAAAGGTTCAAAAAATGCGGTTCTGTCTCCTTCAGACAAGGCTGTAAAAAAGGATATTACCGTAGCTGCCAGAAGAATCAGCACCATCACATCCCGAAACTGCTCCAGAAACTTTTGAAGCAGTGATTTTTTCTTTTCCCCCTTTATACGATTTTCTCCATATTCCAGAAGGCGTTTCTCCGCCTCACTGCCCGTAAGGCCTTCCGGTGTGGTTTTTAATTGGGCCAGAAGCCCGGCTGTGGTTTGACTGTGACTGTTCATAGTTTCTCCTCCTCTTTCAAACTTAAATAACTGAGAAAATTCCCAGATGTTCCAGAAGAATTTTAATCCCCATACAGATTAGAATCACTCCGCCCGCCAGCTCTGCCTTTACTTTCCAGCGGCTTCCGAACAGATTGCCTATACGGATGCCTGCGGCTGAAAACAGAAAAGTGACAACGCCGATAAACGTGACTGCCAAAAGGATCTGCACCTCCAGGAAAGCAAAGGTTACTCCCACCGCCAGAGCATCAATGCTGGTGGCAATGGCCAGGGGAAGCATGGACTTGAAGGAAAACGGATTCTGTCCTTTCGAACAGACCTGGCACTCTTCTTCTGCATTTTGGGCTTCCCGGATCATATTGATGCCGATAATACCAAGAAGCAGAAAAGCAATCCAGTGATCCATACTGGCGATATACGCTTTAAACTGTGTTCCAAGGACAAATCCCAGCAGCGGCATCAAAGCCTGAAATCCGCCGAAATAAAATCCAGCTGTGCCGCACTCATAAATTCCCGCCCTGGGCACACTTAATCCCTTACAGACGGATACGGCAAAGGCATCCATGGACAGCCCGACTGCCAAGATAAATAATTCCAGTAAACTCATGATTACTTTCCTCCTTTTGTAGTATCGCCAGATTTGTTAAAAGAATTCTGCTTTGCAGGATTCCCGTACCTGCATCAGGCTGTTTTTAAGGCATACGGTGTGCCACAGCGCCATTTCTGCAGAATTTTTAAATCACAGAATACACCTTCCCTGATATAAAAAAGACCTATCCACAGAATGTCTCTGCAGATAAGTCTCGCTGTTTCAAACAAAACCAGGCTCCTAAAGCCATGCTGTTGATCTTGTTACGTCCTGACCGGGCAGATTACCCGTAAAGCCAGGAGACGCCAACTACTCCCTTATAAATGATGTATTGATTTTGGTGTATTGTACTATATTTTGGGAAGGAATGCAAGAGCATGAAGAGGGTTTTATAAAAAATCTGCTTCGGCCGCTCTTAGGCCCGGACTCTGCGCCGCACCCATCTCAATCCCCTTTCATTTCCTCTCACTTCTTGCCGTCACATCATTACGTTCACCAGTTTTGGCCGGCAGCCCATATCTTTGAGCTTGTTGAAAATCCGGTTTTTGTGTTCGGTTCCGAAGGCTTCTACCGTAATTCTAAGTTCCACACCCACATTTCGATTGGTGCTGACAAACTGGTTGTGGTCCAGTTTGATTACGTTTGCCTGTTCCTTAGCGATCAGATCCGCAATCCGGACCAGTTCCCCCGGCTTGTCCGGGAGCAGTACGGATACGGTGAAGATCCGATCCCGCTGGCGCAGGCCGAACTGCACAACAGAGGACATGGTGATTATATCCATATTTCCTCCGCTTAAGATGGACACGATCTTTTTATTCTTCACATCCAGGTGATTCAAGGCTGCTACTGTCAGGAGGCCTGAATTCTCTACCACCATTTTGTGATTCTCCACTACATCCAGAAAAGCCACAATCAGCTCATCGTCTGATACAGTGATAATATCATCCAGATTTTTCTGAATATAGGGAAAAATCTTCTCTCCCGGCGTCTTTACGGCTGTACCGTCTGCAATGGTGTTGACGGAAGGCAGCGTGGTTACTTTGCCGTTCTTGAGAGACTCTTTCATACAGGCTGCTCCTGCAGGTTCTACGCCAATAACCTTGATATTGGGATTCAGCATTTTGGCCAGAGTGGAAACTCCTGTGCAGAGTCCGCCGCCGCCGATGGGAACCAGAATGTAATCAACCAGGGGAAGCTCTTTTACAATTTCCATGGCAATGGTTCCCTGTCCCGTAGCTACAGCCGGGTCATCGAAGGGATGAATAAAGGTATACCCCTCTTTCTCTGCCAGTTCATAGGCGTGAGCACAGGCCTCATCGTACACATCTCCATAGAGCACAACCTCTGCCCCGTAGCTCTTGGTACGCTCCACCTTCATCAGCGGTGTTGTGGTAGGCATAACAATCACGGCCTTTGCCCCGAAGGCTTTGGCAGCATAAGCCACCCCCTGCGCGTGATTTCCGGCGGAAGCTGTGATCAGACCTTTTTCCCGTTCTTCATCGGTCAGTGTGCTTATTTTGTAATAGGCTCCCCGAATCTTGTACGCGCCTGTCAGCTGCATATTTTCCGGCTTCAGATAAACCTTATTTCCTGTCTGATTGCTGAAATACGCACTGTACAGCAGCTTTGTCTCAATCGCCACCTGTTTTACTGCCTCGGAAGCTTCTTCAAATTTCTCTAATGTCATCATTGGTTTGTTACTCCTTTTCTTAATCTCTCTACAATTGCTTTCACACAATGACGTATTTATTTTTTCTCTTTCTGTCATTATAAATATTTAAACACTCCCTCCGCCCAGCCGGGCAATAATGGCCTCCCGGTACTTCGTGTGATGGGGCATGTCTCCGCCCAGACCGCCCAGCTTTGGAAGCAGGAGCTTGAAATAACTTCCGTTTTTCATTTTTATGTGGCATTTTACAGAGCCCATCCATCCCTTTTTTATATCGCATGTTTGAATGTCCGTCAGGGGATAACATGTTCCAATATCATCCAGAGAAAGCTCTGCCGGAAGCTTTTGTATCTCTGATTCACTCACAACCGGATCGTCTTTAAATTGATAGAAATAGCTGTATTTTTCACACTCGGTAATTACCAGAGACGACTGCGTTATCGCAAGGTAAATATCGTAGGCAGAAAATTTTTTCTTGTTTAATGCCACTGTTCCGCCATTTTCATCGGGAATCAGACTGTTTTCTGTGCGGATGCATTTCTCAAATATGCCGATCACACTTGTTTCCTTTGCAATTGCATGTATGCCTGCCAGCATTGTTTCCCCGGCAGGTATGTACTTCTCCAAAGTATCTCTCATAATCGTTTCATCAAAAAAATCTGACATCTCTATTCCTTTCATTCCAGTTCCGAAGCTCATTTATGGTACCCTTATCTAGAAGCATTTCCGGCCTCTTAAACATAAGTCCGGAAATCCTTCTGGCACCATTCACCACGCTCCTGTTTCCAGTTCCGCAGTATTTCTGTACAAAGCATATCACAGTTTTTACATTTGTTCACGTTTTTTATGTGCGGCAAAAAGAGGCAGCAGATTACCAAAGGCCAATACCAGAAAAAATACTCCTGTCATCGCAATGATTTTAGAAATGACAGCAATCCTGCCGCCTGTTAATACTCCCCTCTGATAAGCGCTCAACAGATAAGCAGATATCCCGAAGCACACAAATGCGGCGCACAGGCAGGAAAGGAATAAAATAACGATAAGTTTTTTTGCTTTTCTGCGATCTTCATCCATTTGATTTACCATTCAGTTTTCCACCTTAAGAAATATAACGGTCTGCTCTTTCATCAATATCTTCCAAACCTGCCAGCCGTATTCTGCGGCAGTCCTGTCCGTCCACACGCTCTATGCCTGATGAAACAAAGCATTCACAAACTCATCCGCCTTAAACTTCTGCAGATCATCAATACTCTCTCCAACACCCACATACTTCACCGGAATTCCCATCTCCGACTGAATCGCCACTGCAATCCCGCCTTTGGCCGTACCGTCAAGCTTGGTCAGGATAATTCCCGTAATATCCACCACACTTTTAAACTGCCGTGCCTGCTCCAGCGCATTTTGTCCTGTAGTTCCATCCAGAACCACCAGTGTCTCCCGGTAGGCATCCGGATACTCCCGATCAATAATGCGGTTGATTTTCCGCAGTTCCTCCATGAGGTTTTTCTTGTTGTGCAGTCTTCCCGCTGTATCACAGAGCAGCACGTCCGCATGGCGGGCCTTGGCCGCGCAGACGGCGTCATAGACCACGGATGCCGGATCTGCCCCCTCACAGCCGCTGATAATATCCACACCTGCACGGGAAGCCCACTCAGTCAGCTGTTCTCCCGCTGCCGCCCGGAAGGTATCTGCCGCCGCCAGAACTACCTTTTTGCCCTGATCTTTTAGTTTCCCTGCAAGCTTGCCTACGGAAGTGGTCTTGCCCACACCGTTAACCCCAATCACCAGAACCACCGACTTTTCTTCCTCAAATCGATAGGCCACTTCTCCCACCTGCATCTGCTCCTTAATCCCTGCAATAAGAAGCTCCTTGCACTGGGAAGGTTCCTTCAGCTTCTGCTCCTTTACCTTCGCCTTTAAATCCTGAATTATGGCATTGGTGGCGTTGATACCGATATCTCCCATTATCAGAAGTTCTTCTATCTCTTCATAAAAATCATCATCAATCGCCGAAAATCCGCTGAAAATACTATCGATTCCGGCAACAATATTTTCTCGTGTTTTGGCCAGGCCGGATACCAGCCTGCTGAAAAATCCTTTTTTCTCTTCCGACATCCCTATTCCTCCTATTCCAGTTCCGCAGTGCTCCTCGATCCACCCTGTTATAGAAGAATTTCCGGCCGTTCAATGCCGTCCGTAAATCCTTCTGTGAATCTTCTGAGCACTGCTGTTTTATTTATTCCAGTTCCGCAGTGCTCCTCGATCCACCCTGTTACAGAAGAATTTCCGGCCGTTCAATACCGTCCGTAAATCCTTCTGTGAATCTTCTGAGCACTGCTGTTTTATTTATTCCAGTTCCGCAGCCCCTGCGCCTGCCCTTGGTGGAGATAAATTCCCAGCCGTTAAGAGCCGTCTGTAAATTTATCTGGGGCATGCTTCGGGGACTGCTGTTTAAACACTTCCAGTTCCGCAGTGTTAGAACTTATATTTTAAGTCAAATCTTCTTCTATCAGGTTTACGGAAACAAGGGCCGATACGCCTTTTTCCTGCATGGTGATGCCATACAGGCGGTCTGCCGCCTCCATAGTTCCCTTCCTATGAGTAATAATAATAAACTGTGTATTTTTTGTCAACTTGTGAAGATATTTTGAGAAACGTCCCACATTGGAATCATCCAAAGCCGCTTCAATCTCATCCAGCAGACAGAAAGGCGAAGGCTTAAGGTTCTGAATAGCAAAGAGCAGTGAAATGGCTGTCAGGGCTTTCTCTCCTCCGGAGAGCTGCATCATATTCTGCAGCTTCTTTCCCGGCGGCTGGGCGATAATCCGGATTCCCGCCTCCAGGATATCCTCCTCTTCATTCAGCTCCAGGGTTCCCTTTCCGCCGCCGAAGAGCTCCTTGAAGGCTTTGTCAAACTCCACACGGATCCGCTCAAACTGCTCTTTGAACTGACGGCGCATACCGGAATCCAGCTCTGCTATAATTCCTTTCAGAGTTTCTTCCGCTTTCACCAGATCATTCCGCTGATTGTTCATAAATTCATAACGCTCGGAGACATTTTTGAAATCCTCTATGGCATTTACATTCACATCCCCCAGCTTACGAATCTCTTCTTTCAAAGCCGAAATCTGCTTTTTCAGCTCTCCCAGCTCCGTGTACGCCTTATTTTGCAGAGGAAGGGCCGAATTGTAGGTAAGCTCATATTCCTGCCACATATAATCCGCCTGGGCCTCTGCACTTTCTTCCAGGCGCTCTCTCTGACTGTTCAGACGGAACGCCTCTTTGTCCAGACGGCTGCGGTGCTCGGAAAGCTCTTCCCGGCGGGCAAAGAACTCTTTCTGGCCGCTTAAAAGATTTTCACGCTTTTCAGCCAGGTCCTTCGTCCTCTGCTCCAGGGTCCGGCTTCTTACATTCAGCTGTTCTATCTGACCCGTCAGGGCCAGGATTCCCTCTTCTTTGGCCTGAATATCACGGCTGCCCTGTACTACACCTGCCTTAAGCGTTTCCTCCTCCATACGGAAGCGCTCCAGCTCCCGGTCAATCCGCGCCACATTTTCATTGACAAACTCTACCTTCTGGGTGATAGCAGCCACTTCCAGATGAATGCCCTCACATTCCTGCACGCTTTTTTCTTCTTCCAGGCGGATTCCTTCCAGTTCCTTCTGGGCCTCTAAGGTATCCCTTTCATGAGCCTCTTCCTGCTCTTCGGAGACTTTCAGCTCCTGGCCGATGGCTGCGCGGTTCTGGCTGATATCCTGAAGCTGTTCCTCCAGCTGGGAAAGCTCGGCAGTCAGCCCTGCGTAACCGGAAGCCAGTTCCTGCAGCCGGGTCTTCGCCTGTTCTGCGTTCAGCTGCACGGTATTCTCAAGGAGATACTGTTCCTGCAGGCGGCTGTTCAGCTCCTCTGCTTCCTGACGGAAACGGCGGCGCTGATCTTTCACTTCCTCAATGCGCAGACGGGCTGCTGTCATCTCTTCCTCCAGTTTTTTTACATTTTCTTCCAGCTCTTCCAGTTCCCGGCGGCGGCCCAGCAGATTGCTCGAATTGCGGAATGCGCCGCCCGTCATAGAGCCTCCGGGACTTAAGTATTCTCCTTCCAGGGTAACAATATGTAGGGAATGACTGTATTTACGGGCAATTTTAATGGCTGCATCAATGCTTTCCACCACCAGAACTCTGCCCAGAAGATACTGGACAACACCTTCATATCTGGCTTCTGCCTGCACCAATGTACTTGCAAGTCCCAATGCACCTGCTTCTTTTAAGGCTTCCTTTTTTGGAAAGTTATCCCTTCCTCCCACTGCAGTCAGCGGAAGAAAGGTCGCCCGGCCCAGCTTATGTTTCTTCAGATAGTGAATCAGTTCCTTGGCTGTTTCCTCGTTATCCGTAACAATATTCTGGATATTGCCTCCTAAAGCTGTCTCAATGGCTGTTTCATACTTCTGCTCTACTTTGATGATATCTGCCACTACCCCCAAGATTCCCGGCGTCTGTTCCCGACGTTCCATAACCTTACGGATGCTGTTTCCATAGCCGTCGTAGCGCTCTGCCAGATTCCGCAGAGATTCCAGTTTGGAAGATTCCCGATGGAAGGCTGTCTGTCCAATCTCCAGCTGCTCATTGAGCTTTCCCAGAGTCCTTCGGCAGCTCTCCGCCTCCTCCTCTTTCTCTCTCTGGGCCGCTGTGAGATCCAGGATTGCTGTCTCAATGGTTTGAAGCTTTCCCGCATACTCCTCATAAAGACGTTTCTGTTCCGCCTCGCTGCTTCTGGCCTCCAAAAGCTTCTTGTTAAGCTCGGCTCTTCGAATCTGAGCCTGTTCCTGCATGGCATCATAACGCTGCAGCCTTCCCTTGGTAGAAGCCCGCTCATTTAAGAGACTGATAATTGCGTTTTTCTGCTGTTCCACCCGGCTGTTCAGGGCTTCCATCTGTCTGCGGACCTGATTGAGCCTCTCTGACGCCTCCCTGGAACGGCTGGAAATCTCCTTCAGCTGGGTATCCAGCCGTTTCTGCTCTTCTGTGAGCTTCTTTCTGGACTCTTTTTTCTCCAGCACATCTGTACCGATGGTGGACAGACGGCCCTGCAGATGCTCATCGTTAGCCCGGACCGAATGAATCTGCTCCTTCAGAAGCTCAATCTGCCCTTCCAGCTGCTGGCGGCTCATGCCTGCCTGGGCAAAGGATTCCTTCGTTTCATCCAGATCCCGGTTCAGATCTTCCAGCTCTTCCTCAATCTTTGCATGCTCCTGTTTAATCCCCTCGTAGGCTCTTGTAGTCTCTTCCAGCTCTTCCTGGGCAGTTTTCGACTTCTTCTCCACCTCATCCAGCTGTTCCTGAAGACGGGCAGTCTCTAAAAGAAACATATTCACATCATAAATCTTTAATGTCTCTTTTTTCTTCAAATAAGCCTTCGCTGTTTCCGACTGGCGCTCCAGAGGGCCCAGCTGCTTCTCCAGCTCGGAAAGAATATCATTGATACGCAGAATATTCTGCTTCTCATCCTCCAGCTTTTTCTGGGCTGTGTTCTTTCTGCGCTTAAACTTTACAATTCCGGTAGCTTCGTCAAAAAGCTCTCTGGACTCCTCCGGCTTATGGCTCAGAATCCGGTCAATCTGTCCCTGGCCGATGATGGAATACCCTTCTTTTCCGATTCCTGTATCATAAAAGAGCTCATTGATATCTTTAAGCCGGCAGGCTGTTCCATTGATGAGGTATTCGCTTTCGCCGGAACGGTAGAGGCGGCGTGACACCGTTACCTCCTCGTAATCAATGGCCAGCTGATGATCTCCATTATCCAGGGTAATGGCAACATAGGCGTAGCTTAAGGGTCTGCGGCTCTCGGTGCCTGAAAAAATCACATCCTGCATACTGCCGCCCCGAAGCTGCTTCACCCGCTGTTCCCCTAACACCCAGCGCACGGCGTCCGCCACATTGCTCTTGCCGCTGCCATTTGGGCCCACAATGCCGGTAATTCCGTTATGAAAATCAAAAACAATTTTATTTGCAAAAGATTTAAATCCCTGCACCTCAATACTTTTTAAATACATGCTTTACTCCGTCACTTTTTCTTATGCCGCTCCACAAGGGCCCGGTAAGCAGCCTCCTGTTCTGCTGCTTTCTTCGTGCGCCCGCTTCCCTCCCCGATAATCCGTCTGCCCAGACATGCATGGACGGTAAACCGCTTATTGTGATCCGGGCCTTCTTCTCTTACCAGTTCATAGCTTAAACTTTCTGTGGTTTCGCTTTGAACCTCCTCCTGAAGGATTGTCTTGCTATCATAAAAGAGTTTTTTATGTTCGATATCATTTAGAATAAAACGATTTACAAATTCTTTTGCATTAGCAAAACCACCATCCAGGTAAACCGCTCCCAAAAGAGCCTCCAGGGCGTCAGAAGTAATAGAGTCCCGTTCCCTGCCTCCTGTCAATTCCTCTCCTTTTCCCAGCAGAAGAAAGCCCCCCAGTCCCAGCTCTCTGGCACACAGAGCCAGTGTCTGCTCACACACGATACTGGCTCTGGTGCGGGTAGCCTCTCCCTCCGGCATTTTGGGATAATTCTGATACAGAAACTCGCTGGTAGCCAGCTCCAGCACTGCATCTCCCAAAAACTCCAGACGCTCGTTGTTCAAAAGCCGGCTCATGTGGCGCTCGTTAGCAAAAGAGCTGTGGCGCATGGCCTGCTGCAGAAGCTTGGGATCCCGAAACTGATAACCAATCTTTTTCTCCAATTCTTCTAATTTCATCGCTGCCTCCTGATATCTGAAAGAGTACTCCCCTGTCCTCTTTTCCCCCGGTAACATGGAAGAAGCTGCCCCTGGAAGTCATCGCTTCACCGATCACTTCCTGTGGCAGCCCATTCCTCTATGAGCCAAGGAACTCGTTATACTCGTACCGCTTTCCTAGGCAATTGCATTTTTAATCTGCTCGACTGCGTCACCTACAGATACAATCTTCTCTGCCTCTTCCTGAGGAATCTCAATATCAAATTCCTCTTCCAGTCCCATGATAATCTGATACACGTCCAAAGAGTCTGCGCCCAGATCGTCTGTAAACGTCGTGTCCATAGTAATCTCTTCTTCGTCCACATTCAGAACATCCGCAATAATCCCTTTCAGTTTCTCAAATTCCATACGCCCTATCCTTCCTCTCTTATAATATTCTCTCTGATCTTATCATTAATCTGCTGCTCTTTAAAGGTGACACACTGAATAATAGAATTCCTTACTTCCTGCGCTTTCGAATTCCCATGTGTCTTTACAACAAGACCATTCAGACCCAACAGCGGCGCACCGCCATACTCCGAAGCATCAAAGGATTTCAGTGTCTCCTTCAACGCCGGCTTTACCAGAAGCGCTCCTATCTTACTGCGCAGGCTGGTCATCATGCCTTCTTTAATTTTTCCAATCAGGACAGAGCCCATTCCTTCATACAGCTTCAGAATTACATTTCCCACAAAAGCCTCGCAGACAATCACATCTGCCGCTCCTGCCGGAATATCCCGCGCTTCAATGCTTCCGATAAAATGAATATCCTTACATTCTTTTAAGAGAGGGTATGTTTCCTTCACAAGAGCATTTCCCTTCTCTTCCTCTGCACCGATGTTCACAATGGCAACCCTCGGCTTCTTTACGCCCACTACATGCTCCATATAGATGGATCCCATCTTGGCAAACTGTACCAGGTGGGAAGCCCTTGCATCCACATTTGCACCGCAGTCAATCAGCAGAGAGACTCCGTTCTTTGTAGGAATTAAAGGTGCAAGTGGAGGCCGTTCCACACCCTTGATACGCCCCACCAGAAGCTGGCCGCCAGCCAGAACCGCTCCAGAACTTCCGGCAGATACGAAAGCATCTGCTTTTCCTTCCTTTACCATCTTAAGAGCTTTCACAATTGAGGAATCTTTCTTCTTACGTATTGCCGAAACCGGCGGCTCTGCCATCTCAATAACTTCTGTGGCATTAACAACCTCGATCTGTCCTTCTCTATAAGTATAACCCTTTAACTTTTCTCGAATCAGTTCCTCTTTTCCTACAAGAAATACCTTGATGTCTTCCCGTAAGTCAATGGCTTCCATCACGCCTTTGACAATCTCGTCCGGCGCATTGTCACCACCCATTGCGTCCACCGCAATCTGAATCATTTCCTGCATGAATCTTCCTCCTAATGCCCTGGATGAAAAGCAGCAGTAACAGTTCCTGCAGCCTGCCCTGTTACAGGCAAAGCCTCTTCTCAATCAGGTCCTTTATCATAATACTAGATACCGTTCAGCCAGTCAAGGCAATTATAAACAAAAAGACTGCCGGGAATTGATTTCTTCCCCGGCAGTCCTCTTTTTACACTTTATCTTTGCTTCAACTGAAATCTCTTTGTCTGTTCCTGCAGCAGACGTACCTGCTCAAACAGTTCGTTGCTCACTGCCGCTGATTCCTCACTGCTGGCCGAATTGGTCTGAACCACAGAGGAGATCTGGCTGATACCATCCGTTACCTGGGAAATAGAATTCGCTTCTCTCTGGACAGCTTCCGCAATATTGCCAATAGCGCTGTTGGACTCCATCACAAGCCCCAGGGTTGTATTCAGGGTCTGGGAAACCTCTCCCACAATCCGATTGCCCCGCTCCACTGCCTGAACAGAGTTCTCGATCAGAACCTTTGTAGCCTTGGCTGCCTCGTCGGACTGTGTGGCAAGACTCCGCACCTCGCTGGATACTACCGCAAAGCCTTTTCCTGCGGTTCCTGCTCTTGCTGCTTCCACAGCCGCATTCAAAGCAAGAATATTGGTCTGGAACGCAATGTCCTCTATAGTCTTGATAATCTTTCCAATTTCCCGTGATGACGCTGAAATATCTTCCATGGCCGCTACCATTTCTTTCATCTGCTGTTCGCTGATGCTTACCTGCTCGCCGGTCTGACGGGCATTTTCCTGCGCGTTGAAGGCCGCCTTCACATTCTGGGCTGCGCTCTTGGACAGCTCATCCAATGTCGCATAAAGCTCTTCCACCGCACTGGCCTGCTCGGTTGCTCCCTGAGCCAGAGCCTGGGCGCCGCTTGACAGCTGGGCTGCTCCTCCTGATACCTTCTGCTGGGCCCCGTTGATATTGGCCAGAGCAGAGGACATGGTACTTGTAAAACTGGTAAGAGACTCTTCAATAGAACGGAAATCTCCAATATAAGGCTCCGAAACCTGCACATCAAAATTGCCTGCTGACAATTGGCTCATCATCCGGTTAATATCATTTACATAACTTCCAATCCGTCCCATGGAACGTTCCAGGGTTTCTGCCAGATCACCCAGCTCATCCCTTGAATGATAGTTAATCTCCAGTTCTATATGTCCATCCTGAAGCGGCTTGCTCTTGTTGGTAATCATAATCAGCGGCTTGACTATCTTACCCAATACATAAATCACCAGACTGATAAGAGCAATCAAAGACAGAGAAAGACCGATAATCGAGGTGGCATGCATCATAACAAGGGTCTCTTCCATCTCTTCCTTGCTTTCTTCATTCAACTTGGTCCCCCGCTCCACCACTTGTTCCAGAAGTCCTACCAATGTGGTCAGATTGGACTGTATGGTTTCCTGATAATAGCTTTGTGCCTGTTCCGGGTTGGTTTCCAGCTGTTCCAGAACCTGCACTGCTGATTCATGCAGTTCTTTATGTAAAGGCTCCAGCTGGGAACGCAGTTTCAAAATCTCTGAATCTTCCGTACCGGCTTCTCCATAGAGCCACTGTCCAAGAACACAGGTAGTCGGATCGATGCTTCCCGTAAACTCCGTTCCTGCATACAATGCATTACTCAGATTACTGGACCATTTATAATGAGCCGTCTCCGCGCTCTGAGCCCTGTCAAGTAAGGCATTTGCCTGAATACTGGATGTCTGCGTACGATCAATCCGCATAATATTCACTGTCATCATAACACTGAACAAGAGAACAGCGGCAAGGGCAACCGCCACTCGGATTCCAACCATTTTTTTGATGCTCTTGTGCATGAGTATATACCTTCCTTCTTTTTTCTTTTCTTCCCTCTCCTGCCCCTTTCATAAGGGTACGCAAAAGGTGTCTGAATACTTTGTTTTTATTGCTTTATTATATCATAACCACTTCTGATATTGCAATATAAACTTAATGAATCCAGCCGCCCCCTTGGCCGTACAGCAGCTGATTTCCTTATAGACCTCTGAGTATAAAAAAGCTTTCTGATCAGCCAGACCAGAAAGCTCTTCCTGCATTAAAATTTAATCTACGGAGATGATTTCTTTCTTATTATAAGATCCGCAGGCCTTGCAAACTCTGTGAGGCATCATCAGTGCGCCGCATTTGCTGCATTTCACCAGATTCATTGCACTCATTTTCCAGTTTGCTCTTCTCTTATCTCTTCTTCCCTTGGAAGATTTATTCTTAGGACAAATAGACATCGCTTACACCTCCTCTAAATTACTATTCTTAAATATCTCGGCTATTACGGCCATTCTGGGATCCAGCTCCTGTGTATCACAGCTGCAGCTGCCACGATTGAGATTGGCGCCGCATTTTCTGCAGATCCCCCTGCAGTCTTCCCTGCACAGGGTCTTCATGGGCCAGTTCATCAAAATCTCACTGTAGACAAGCTTGTCTGTATCCAGGCTGTATCCATCGATAAAATCTGTTTCATCCAGATCCGCGATCCTCCCCTCAGCCGTCTGCTTCATATCCACTTCTCTGCTGACAGCAAGCGCAAAAGGTATCTTTACTTCTTCTAGACAACGGTCACAGGGAACTGCCGCCGTAAGCTTTATACTTCCCTCAATCTTCAGCTTCTCCCCGCCAAGATTGGTCAAAGTCAGCTCAAAGGGCTCTTTCTTCACAATCGGAAAGCTCCCAAGCTCCAAGTCAAAGGACTCAAATCCGATGTCTGCTGTCCTCACCGCTGCCTTGTCCTCACAGGATAAAACATCATTTAAATGAATGAGCATAATCCTCTCCTAACACATACTAGAATAGTATATCTTCTGTCAAGGAGTTTGTCAAGCCCTAAAGGTGTAATTATTTCGTCAACCGCAGAGTCTCTCTTGCAATGGCCAGCTCCTCGTTGGTGGGCAGAATCATTACCTTTACCTTGGAATCCGCGGTAGAAATCATCTGATTCTTTCCACGGCAGTTATTGGCCTTGTCATCAATCTCAACACCCAGATAACCCAGATAGCTGCAGATGGCTTTGCGTGTCTTCATATCATTCTCACCTACGCCTGCAGTAAATGCAATGGCATCCACGCCGTTCATGGCTGCGGTGTAAGCTCCAATGTATTTTGCCACCCGGTAAACGAATGCATCCAGCGCTACTTCTGCCAGATGGTTTCCTTCGGATTTGGCCTTCTCGATGTCACGGAAATCGCTGGATACGCCGCCGCTCATGCCCAGCATACCGGATTTCTTGTTTAAGATGTTCAGCATCTCATTTACATCTTTGCCCTCTTTGTTGCAGATAAACTGCAGCACTGCCGGATCCACATCTCCGCTTCTGGTTCCCATGATCAGACCCTCCAATGGAGTCAGGCCCATGGAAGTATCCACACATCTGCCGCCGATGGATGCAGAAATGCTGGCGCCGTTGCCCAGATGGCATACAATAACTTTCCCCTTCTCCGGGTCAAGGCCTGCGAATTTAAGAGCCTCGCCGGATACGAACATATGGCTGGTTCCGTGGAAGCCGTAACGGCGGATGCTGTATTTCTCAAAGTACTCATGAGGAATGGCATAGAGATACGCCTTCTCTGCCATAGCCATACCAAAAGTAGTATCAAACACTGCCACGTTCGGCACGCCGGGCATAGCCTCCTCACAGGCCTCGATTCCCATCAGGTTTGCCGGATTGTGAAGCGGTCCCAAGTCAAAACATTCACGGATTACGGCTTTTACATCCTCATTTACCACGATGGATTCCGTAAACTTCATACCGCCGTGAAGTACCCGGTGTCCCACTGCGGAAATCTCGCTGGTATCCTTCAATACGCCGTATTCCGGATCCACCAGAGCCTTCATAACCAGAGAAATAGCCTCCGTATGCTTGGGCATAGGCTCCTCTACGGCCATTTCCTTGTCACCCGCCTTGTGGGTCAGCTTAGAACCCTCAATTCCGATTCTCTCGCAGAGTCCCTTTGCCATTACGCTCTCATTCTCCATATCAATAAGCTGATACTTCAAAGAAGAGCTTCCACAGTTCAATACTAAAATTTTCATGATTATGTATTCTCCTTATTAATGTTCTATTTCTTAATCCCGCCATAGCGCCGGCACGCAGCCTGCATAACCCGCACACGGGCACCCGCCCTATCGTATTTTATCCTCACAGTCCCGCTGTAAGCACACTCCTGTTGGAACTGTACCGCCGCCCTGCGGCACTGCTCATTGCTAACACGTTTATCTTACGATCTCTCCATATACGGTTCCTGCGCAGCCTGCCGCATTGGACTCATCGGTGTCGATGTGCATGGCCAGCGCGTACTTGGGGCTTACACGGACAATGACATCACCAAACACCAGACTTCTGCCGTCGGTGTCGATCTTTACGGATACCACGTCCTTATCCTTCACACCAAGCTTCTCGGCATCTTCAGGAGTTGCATGGATGTGACGCTTTGCGGCGATCACGCCTTCTTTCAGTTCTACCTCTCCTGCAGGTCCCACCAGCTTGCAGGCTCCGCTTCCTGCCACATCGCCGGACTCCCGGATGGGAGCCGTCACGCCGATAGAACGGGCGTCTGTCAGGGAAAGCTCAATCTGTGTCTCCGGTCTTACCGGTCCTAAGATAGATGCTGCCATCTCTTTCTTGGGTCCCACGATGGTTACCTTCTCATTGCAGGCAAACTGGCCCGGCTGGGAAAGATCCTTTTTCTTGGTCAGCTCATAGCCCTTGCCGAATAAGGTTTCCAGATCCTCCTGTGTTACGTGTACGTGACGTGCGGATGTTTCAACAACGAAATTCATAGTCTATTCTCCTTTTCTATTGTGTGTTCGCAGTGATAAATAGGGAAACTTTTACCACCCATATCGCAATGCGCGATTCTACCCTCTATTTTATGCGTTTCCAGGACTTTTTTCAAGTCCTGTCCTGTAAATATTTGCACTTTTCAACAAACAATCCTGATAACTCAAACAGGCATCCGGCCCATCGCAAAAACGATTTTACCGCCGGATGCCTGCATCAGACTTATTTTCCAAAAAAGCACACAAAATCAGACATTAGACTGCATAAGGCAGAAGGGATTCTGCTATTGCTCCAAAATCTAGATGATTTACTTGTTCAAGCATCTCCTCCACTCCTTCTGGAAGTCCTGGTTTCATACCGCCGCAAATGGATGCCGAGATTGCTCCTATCGTATCTGTATCTCCTCCAAGTTCCGCACTTATACAGGAAACTTTCCACGCGTCTCCGCCAGAAATCTGTATAATGGCTAATACCGCCGGAATCGTTTCAATGGTCTCTACGCCAGTTCCATAATAATTCTTCAGCTGTTCCAATACTGTTTCTCTTTCTTCAGTCTCCGTAAGCGCTCTTACTGCTTCCATGCGCTTCATCAAGGATACAGCGGGAGACTGATACCCTCTTTCGCTCCCCGCTCTGGCTGCTTCCAACGCTATATCCCATAGTTCCTCTGGCCTGTTTCCCCCTTGTATCCCATAACTGACACATGCTACCACAGCCGCTGCCCCCGCAATTGCTGTGGATGTATTATGTGTAGGTTTACATATTTGCTCTACCCAATCTGTCAGCTTCTGCATATCATGATAATCACATACAATTCCAACAGGCCCGATTTTCATAGCTGCGCCATTCGTTGTTCCAAAAATGCCTGCCCGCTCAAGCGGCGTCCCCTTTTCCAGAGCATCCAGAGCCCGCAGGGTATTGGGACCCGCCACATATCTGCATTTCTCTGGATTTTCTTTCATCCATCTTCGAAGATAATCCAGATATCTCATTGTATCGGGCTTCCCCCCTGTATCAGCCAGCATCTGTGCAATTAAAACTGTATTAATTGTATCATCTGTAATTTCGCCCGCTCGCATTTTCCTTCCAAAGATATCCCGCTCCGTTGCTCCATAAAATTCCCGGACTCCCTGAGGAAAAAGGCTGTCAATATCTTTTCGGCTCATCCCTTCTGTAGGCATTCCCATAGCATCGCCGCATGCACACCCTGCCAGAACTCCTCTGATACGTTTTTTCTTTTCTTGTCTGTCCACATTCTTCCCCTTTTCTTTACACTTCTTTAAAAACAGCACGTTGAATATGAATCGTCAGATACAATAGCTCTTCACAGCCTATCTCCATATCATAATTTGCGCGGATAAATGTCTGGATATTCCGGCCGCACTGATATGCTTCTGTATATTTCAATGCCAGAACTTCTAAAAGCTCCTGATCCTTGTCATCTCCCGAAAAGGTTGTACCGCTTACAATACGCTGCGAAAAATAGCGCAGATGATTAATAAAACGGTAATATGCCAACGAATTTTCCTCTATTTCGATCTCAAAGAAATTCTTAATAACCTCCAGAACCTCTTCAATAATTTTGGTGGCACGATAGGCTTTCTGCGTATCCGGTCCGCTTTCCGTTTCTGCATTTACAATATGCAGCGCAATAAATCCGGCCTCATCCTTGGCAAATTCTACCCCTGTTTCTTCTAAAACAATCTTCAGACCGCGGCACCCCAGTTCATACTCTTCCGGATAAAACCGCATAATATCAGGCAGCAGATTATTTTTTACGGAAATCCCCTTTTCATAATTTGTCAGAGCAAAATGTATATGATCAGCCAAAGAAACATAAATAGCATCACTTAGTTTCTTTCCAAGATTCAATCTGATTTCATCTACAATCTTTTTTACCATGTTAATCTGTTCCAATGGCAGCTCTTTTAAGATCTCCTGAAACTTCAGATTCAGTGTATCTGAGGATAAGTAGAATATTTTTTCTACCTTTTTCTCATCCACTTTGTCCCCCGTCTTTTTTCCATAGATAAGCCCTTTGCCAGTAACAACCTTTTCTCTGCCTTGTCTGTCTACCACAACAGCCGCATTATTATTCAGCAGTTTTCGTATCTTCATCCAACATATTCCCCTATTTTTTCTGGTTTCTATTATATGTTTTTGGCTTCTGGCTGCCGTCCGCTCCCATTTTCAGAAATAACGGTAACCAGCAGTTCATCCAGACAGGCTGTTTCTCCATCCGCCACATCAATAATGTCCAGATAATCTGAAGTATTGGAAACCACAACTGCTGTTTCCATATTGTATCCCTGCTCCTTTATTTTATCCAGATCAAAGGTCACAAGCACATCTCCCTTTTTGACCTGTTCTCCCTGCTGTTTTTCTTTTCTGAATGTCCCTTCCGGAAGCTGAATGGTATTTATTCCCACATGTATCAGCACTTCCGCACCAGCCTCACTCGTAATTCCAACCGCATGTCCGTCAGGAAATACCATACTCAATATCCCATCACAGGGAGCCGCCACTTTTCCTTCCTCTGGCTCTATGCAGACTCCCTTCCCAAGCGCACCTTCCGAAAACGCTTCATCCTGCATTGCTGATAAAGATTTCGTTACACCTTTCATAGGAGAAAAAATCGTCTCTCTTCTACGCTCTTTTTTTACCTGATTCCCGCTTTCCTGTCCCTCTTCTTTAATTCCATCATCCTCTGGTTTGAATGTTATCCAGGTAAGTCCAAATCCTGCCAGCATAGTTACTGCAACCGCCAGGAAACTTACAAGCATTCCGCTGAGATCCCCCGTCTTGGGACTGATGAAACCGGCAAAACCGGTGACACCCATAGAAATCGAATAGATGGGAGCGTTTGCAATACCAAAAACCAAAGCTCCCAGAGTTCCTGCTGCCATGCAGATTCCAAACCGTTTTTTCACCGGAAGGGTTACGCCATAAATGGAAGGCTCAATAATGCAGAAACATGCCGAAATCACCGCCGGAAGAGCTGTTTCTTTCATGTTCTGATTCTTTGACCTGAAATAAACCGCGGCACATACTGCTAAGTGAGCAAAAGATGCCGGCCAAATCAAAGATATAATTAAACTGTTTCCTGCTGTCATGAGTTCAATAATCCCCACTGAAACCAACGCCCAATGAAGTCCCAGAACAACCAGCGGCTGATAAATCAATGCAATTACGATAAAAGCTATGATTGGACAATTTTCCAAAAGGAAAGTCACAACTATACTTATCAAATTAGTCAAAACAATTGATACCGGTCCAATCGCCAACAAGGTTACTAAACCTGAAATTAAAATCGTAAACAAAGGTACAAAATACATTTTCGCTGCTTTCGGCACCACTTTATCAAAGCGTCTCTCTATTCCAGAAGCAAAGTATGTAGCAAAGATAATTGGTATGACAGTTGAGGTATATCCTGTCGTTGGAAACAGGATCGGAATTCCAAAGAAAGTCTTATATACCGGCATTGCAAAGCCTGTATCTGCAAACAGTGTATAAAGCACATCTCCTGAATTAACGCTCTCTGTCAAATTCGGAAAAACCAGGATACATCCCAGGATCATACCTGCAAAGGGATTCATTTTAAAAGCTTTTGCACTTGTATACCCCAACAGGATTGGGAAAAATGTCAGGCACGCATTACCCATTGCATTGAAAAAAAGATAGGCGCCGTCCCCTTCTCCAATCGCTCCAAAAGCTACAAGAACTGCCTGAATTGCAGCCAAAAGACCACATGCTCCCAAAACTCCCAGAACAGGAACCATTGTCTGGGTAATTGTCGCTGTAAATCGATTCAGCAAAGAACCTTTTTCCCCTTCTTCCTTAGTATCTGCTCTCTGGCCAAGCTGTCGAAGGACTGCCTCACATACATCTCCTACATGTGTACCAATTACCACCTGATATCTTCCTCCGGAAGCCTGTGCAGTCACAATCTCCTTATTAGATTTCAAAACTTCTTCCATAACCTTCGACTCATCCCCAAGTTTAAATCGAAGTCGTGTCATACAATGTGTTACATTTTCAATATTTTCTCTTCCTCCAACATGCTCAATTATAAATTTAGCAAGTTTTTCATAATTTTCCATGTCGTTCCTCCAGTATTTTTTCTTTGTAATCATATTTTTGTGTTTGACATCTGCAGCTGCCTTCCACATTTCCTGTTCAGGCCCTTTCTGCTCATTTAAACGACATTCTTTGTAAAATTTCGTTTTGTGATCAAAAAAGGCCTGTCTGAACAGACAACACATTTTTTGTATCGTCTACTCAAACAAGCCTAGCTTATCAATAAAGATAATCACTACCTTGTAAATTTGTATACACCTTATCACATGCAGACACTTTCTGTCAAGCATTATTTTTCATCCAATATTCAATTTTCGTTACAGCTCTGACACCAGAATACAGTTGGGTGTCTCAATGGGAATGGGCTTTCCCTTCATCGTGAAATACTTTTTGTCGTAATGGATCTCAAAAATGGTAATGCTGTTACTCTCATGATTCAGCGAGATAATATGCCGGTTGTCCGGAAAGAAATCGCCGGCTTTCGGGTAATCTCCGCTGATGGGCAGGATGCAGATCTTCTCCAGCAGTCCTGTCTCCTTATCCACATGGAAGATCCCGGCCGTGTTATCTCCTGCGTTGGTACACAGCACCTTGCTTCCGTCCTTGGAAAACCGCAGGGCCGATGCAGCGCTGGTTGCCGAATGATAATCATTTAACGTGGATACGGTCTGAATCAGCTCAAAGGATGGATTTTTTCCGCTTCCGTCGTATTTGTACACAGTAATGTAATTTTTCAGTTCGCTGATGGCATAGGCAAACTGTCCGTCCCGGCTGAACTTGATGATCCGGGGAGCAGAATTCAGCTCGCACATCAGCAGATCTGCCAGCGAAATCTTGCCAGTCCTCTGATCAAATTTGTAGATTTTGATCTGATCGGTTCCCAGATCCACTGCACAGAGATACTTTCCGTCGGGAGTCAGATTCACACAGTTCACATGAGGCCGGAAATTCCGCTCCGCCACACTGCCCAGTCCTTTGTGGAAAATGCCATCGGTAATCTCCCCTACGCTTCCGTCCTCATTCAGCCGGAGCACCGTAACTTTTCCGTCATGCCAGCCTCCCACGAACAGATAGCGGTCTTCCTGATCCGTGGAGAGATAACAGCCCCGCATTCCTTCCACGCTGGCACAGTTTAAAGGCTCCAGATCTCCGTCCGGCCTGATAATAAAAGAACGCACCCCTTCGTCGGAAATGGAATACAGATACTTTCCATTGTGGGACAGCTTGATGTAGGAAGGATTATTAATGGGAATCACCTTCCGCTGAATCATCCGGCCTTCCTCCACATCCAAATCAAACAGATGGATTCCCTCGCTGCTGCCGTGGGTATAGGTTCCTACATAGGCTACATACTTTTTCTTGTCCATCCTCTTCTCCTCCATAGTTCCTGTTATTTTAACAATCTAAACAAAACAGATATATCTATCGTTCATTCATGCTTCCAATACCGGACAGCCAAAGCACAGTCCTCTCACGATAAAAAGTACTTCCGGACAGCCGTCAAGGTCTCCTGTATCTCTTCCTCTGTAAGTGCCCTGGATACAAACATGGCCTCAAACTGTGACGGGGCCAGATAGATTCCTTCCTTCAGCATATGGGAAAAATAGCGGGCAAAGGCTTTTGTATCTGAGGTTTTCGCCGAAGCATAATCATAAACCGGCTCTTTCGTAAAGAACAGGCATCCCAGAGAGCCCACATGATTGAGCTGATACGGGCAGTCCGCCTCCTTCAGAATCTCTTTCATTCCCTCAAACAACTGATTTGATTTCCTGTGAAGCTCCTCATAAAAGTCCGGCGTATCCCGAAGGATACGAATCTGAGCCATTCCTGCCGCCATCGCCGCCGGATTGCCGCTTAAGGTTCCCGCCTGGTAAACCGGGCCTGCAGGCGCAGCCATTTCCATCACGTCTCTTCTGCCTCCATAGGCCCCCACCGGCATACCGCCGCCGATAATCTTGCCAAAAGTGGTCAGATCCGGCTCTATCCCATAGTATCCCTGAGCACCGGAAAGACTTAAGCGGAATCCTGTAATAACCTCGTCAAAGATGAGAAGGCTTCCATTCTCTGTACAGATACGGCGCAGTCCTTCAAGAAAACCATCCTTCGGCAGAACCACCCCCATATTGGCTCCTGCCGGTTCCACAATTACAGCCGCAATTTCCCCCTCACAGGCCGCAAACAGATCTTCCACGCTCTTCAAATCATTGTAGACAGCTGTCAGGGTATCCCTTGTACATCCTGACGGAACTCCGGCGCTGTCCGGCACGCCTGCCGTCATCACTCCGGATCCGGCTTTCACCAGCATGGCATCCGAATGCCCGTGGTAACAGCCTGCAAACTTTACGATCTTATCCCTGCCTGTAAATCCTCTGGCTGCCCGGACCGCGCTCATAACTGCCTCGGTGCCGGAATTGACCATGCGCACCATCTCCACAGAAGGCACAATGCTGCAGATAAGCTCTGCCATTTCCACCTCTGCCTCTGTGGCCGCGCCAAAGCTCAGGCCCTTTCTGCAGGCATGTTCCACTGCTTTAAGCACCTCCGGATGGCTGTGTCCCAGAATCATAGGCCCCCAGGATCCTACATAGTCCAGATACCTCCTGCCGTCCACATCCGTCAGATGGGAGCCTTCTGCCGAAGCGATAAACCGAGGCGTCTCTCCTACCGAGCCGAAGGCCCGCACCGGAGAATTGACACCGCCGGGAATCCGCTTTACGGCACGTTCAAAAAGCATTTCTGACTTTGTCATTATCCAATTCTCCCCTCATCGATAAATCCGGCAATCTCACGCGCAAAATAGGTCAGATACAGATCCACGCCCGCCCGGTAAGCGCCTGCGGCCGCTTCGCAGATCATCGCCGCCTCGTCCACATATCCCAGAGAAGCTGCCCCCTTAATCAAGGCATACTCTCCGCTGACACTGTAGGCCGCCACAGGAAGATGAATCCGTTCCTTTACCTTTGCAATCACATCCCCATATGCCATAGCCGGTTTTACCATAATGATGTCTGCGCCCTCGTCCACATCCAGAAGCGCTTCCTTCAGAGCCTCCCGGCTGTTGTGATAGTCCATCTGGTAAGATTTGCGGTCTCCGAATGCAGGCGCGCTGCCTGCCGCATCCCGGAAGGGACCATAAAAGGCGGAAGCGTATTTTACCGCATAAGACATAATAGGCGTTTCCAGATAACCGTTCTGATCCAGCATACGCCGGATCGCCCCCACACGGCCGTCCATCATATCGGAAGGAGCCACCATATCTGCACCGGCCTGTACCTGGGAAAGGGCAATCCTTGCCAGGTAATCCAATGTCTTGTCATTATCCACATATCCGCCACTTAAAATCCCGCAGTGGCCGTGGGAAGTGTACTCACACATACACACATCGCCGATGCAGCAGAGATCTGGAAACTGCCTCTTAGCTTCCCGGAAAGCCTTCTGTACAATACCGTCCTCTGCATAGGCGCCGCTGCCGCAGGCATCCTTGTGCTCCGGGATTCCAAAAAACATAACACTGCCTACGCCTGCCTTCCAAAGCTTCTCCAGCGCAAAGGGCATCCGGTCAATGCTGTAGCGGTACTGCCCCGGCATAGTGGGAATTTCTTCCTCAATTCCGATTCCCTCTTTGATAAACATGGGATAGATCAGAGAACTCTTGTCTATCCGGGTCTCACGGACCATTTTCCGCAGAACCGCCCCTGTCCGCAGGCGGCGGGGCCTGATATTCATTTCCATAGAATGAAAACCTCTTTTCCTCTTATCGTTTTCTTTCAGCATACCATCTCTTAATAAGGGCACTCCCCATGCATGGCTCTATGTCTTATTTTTAAAAGTATAGCATACTCTCTGCCGCAGAAGCAACGATCTTTCCAGTCTCTTCCTGGCATCAGGCAGAGCTTAAGGGCTTCATGAAGTAAGCAGTGACCGGATCTTCTCCGTAACCTCCCGTGCCTTTCGATGATCGCTTCCTCCCGCTGTGACACCTGCTACCAGCTCTTCCTTCACCGCCAGTCCCGGAAAGTAAAAATCACACAGCTCCCTGTCGCTGCTTACGTTCACCGGAATATGCTTTTCCCGGCACTCTGCGCCAATCTGCGCATTTACCTCCCGGTCACTGGAGGCTGCCAGCACAAAACATGCATCCCTTGAAATTTCCCCGGACTCATATTTCTTCTTCTGCCAGATAATCTTGCCTTCCTTTGAAAGCCGCTGCACCTCTTTGGATGCCTCCGGCGCCGCAACAGTAAGACAGCATCCGAATTCCAAAAGAGCCAAAATTCTACGGGACCCGATGACTCCGGCCCCGTAGACAATGACTTTTTTTCCTTCCAGATTCACAAACAGGGGAAAATACCGGCTCATACTTCCTGCTCCTGCCAGCCTTTGCACACATCAATCCATTCTGCCGCATGGGAATAACGCTCCAGCTCTTCTATCGTAAGCTCAATGGCGCTGTTGGAGCTTCCCGCTGCCGGAAATACCGTCTCAAACCGCTTCAGCGACACATCCAGATACACTCCCACATTCTCCGGAATCCCAAAGGGACACACGCCGCCTGCCTCATGACCGATCCAATCCGCCACCTCTTCTAACGACAGCATCACCGCTTTTTTCCCAAACTGATCTTTGTACCTCCGATTATCAATTTTGGCATCTCCTGCAGCCACAATCAGGACCGGCTCTTCTCCTATCTTAAAAGAAAGAGTCTTGGCAATCCGTGCAGGAATGCAGCCTGCCGCCTCGGCAGCCAGCTCCACCGTAGCGCTGGACACAGGAAACTCCCGGATCCGATCCTCCATGCCAAAAGAGGAAAAATACTTCCGCACAATCTCTATGGACATTTTACAATTCCTCCTCTATCTCTTTCAGCGCCTGCTTCAGCTCTTCTCTGGCTTCTTCAATCTTGCCCCGATCCCGTGTATTTAAAACCTCCTCGAATTTACGGATCTCAATATCAATCAGCCGCCGCATATCTCCCATGCTCTCCTCATAGAGACGCTCGCTGCGCAGAAGCAGCAGCTTGTTCTCCTCCTGATCTCTGGGGTGAATCTTCAGATAGGAAAGTTCCTCCATACGCTCCTGGATTTCCTCATCCGTCATTTCATTTTCCTGGCTCTTAATAATCTGCTTGCGCACTTCTCCTGTGGAGATCACCTTCACCTCCACCTCCAGAATGGAATTGATGTCATAGGTATAGGTCACATCTACGGACTCTTCCCCTGCCCGGTTCTTGGGCACATTCACAGTCAGTTCTCCCAGCAGGAGATTATTGGCAGCAAAACGGCTCTCTCCCTGTAGGATATTGATGGTGATCTTACTCTGGTCATCGTGGAGCGTATAGAACCGCTCTGTACGGCTGGCGGGAATCACCGTGTTCCGCTCAATGATTGGACAGTAGTGTCCCGACTCATAGCGGCCATTTCCTCTGTTTACCGTCACTTCCGTCCCCAGCGTAAAGGAACATACATCTGTGAGAATCACTTCCTTCACAGCCTGGTTCCGCTCTTTCATAGCCGCCTGAATGGCTGCACCCAGAGCTACTGCCTCGTCCGGGTGGACCGAGGTGTCCGGGAACTTCCGAAACAGCTTAATAATAAAGTTCTTCACTACCTGAAGTCTGGTAGCGCCGCCTACCAGAACCACCACGTCAATATCCGACAGCTTAATATGGGCATCTGCCAGACTTCTCTGAACCGGCTTGCGGATTTTATCCAGCAGCGGCTCGCACTGCTCTTCATATTCTTTCTGGGTAATCTCAAGCTCCTCCATCTGCCCGTTTATGGTACAGGCAAACCGGGATTTCACACTGTCCGCAAAACCAAGCTTGCACTCCTCTGCCGCCTTATGGATCATTCCTCTTGACTTGGCATCCAGAGAGTCCAAATCCAGTTTCTTTTTTTGAACAAACAGCTTCTCCAGCACACCAGTAAAGTCCTCGCCGCCCAGATAATTGTCACCGGCCACGGCCCGGACCTCCAGAATATTCTGAAACAGCTCCAGAATGGATACATCGAAGGTGCCGCCGCCTAAGTCGAATACCAGAAACTTGGTATTCTTGGTCTTCTCATAGAGGCCGTATGCAATAGCCGCGGCTGTAGGCTCGCTGATGATACGCTCCACCTTCAATCCGGCCAGTTCTCCGGCCCGCTTGGTGGCCTTCCTTCTCTTATCGTCAAAATATGCCGGAACACTGATCACTGCCTCCGTCACTTCTTCTCCCAGAAAGGTTTCTGCATCTTCTTTCAGGGAACGGAGCACAAAGGAGGACAGCTCCTCTGCCGTAAACTGCTTGTGTCCCAGATCAAACTTTTTGGTGCTTCCCATGCTCCGCTTAAAGACCTGGGCTGCTGTCCCCGGATAGAGAAGCCCCCGCTCTCTGGCTGTCTCACCCACGTACATCTGATCATTTTCATCTACACTTACGATAGAAGGAGTCAGATTCTTTCCCAGACGATTGGGAATGATCCTTGGTCCGTCTTCCGAAAAGTAAGCAGCCAGACTGTTTGTTGTTCCTAAATCAATTCCTATAATCATGTTACATTCCTCTAGTCTATTAACGCTTTTTCAGTTTCTTTGTAAGCAGCTCTACCTTTGCAATACTTAAATTATTGGCCACAGATTCCCGGCAGGCCTTCTCATAACAGTTCAAAGCCTCTGCAAGATCGCCCTCCTCCTCCCGAAGGAAGCCCATCGCCTCCCAGTAGTCCTCGCATTCCATATAGTTGCAGTGGCGGCATTTGGCAGTCTGTTCGATCTGGTTAAAATACTTCTTTGCCATCTCCAGGTCGCCGGCATAGTAGTACATGGCTCCCATATTGTAAAGGCGGCTTCTTCTATAATAAAAATCATTTAAGTATTTGTCAATATGGCCGAAGCGCCTGCCGATGGATTCTAATGCCAGCTTCTGAAAAGGCATACCCTTTTCCGGTGTCCCAAGCTCATAATAACATTCCATAATACTGCGGCAGATGCGGTCATATCCATAAGCATTCTTGTTAGATAAATCCAGGGCCTTCTGATACATATCCAGGGCCTTTTTGGGGTTCTTCTTATAATAGAGATATACATCTGCTATGTGGCTCCAGGCATCTGACACATCCTTGTCGTTTTCCGCTTTCTTTCTCGCTGTCTGATACAAAGACAATGCCCGGCTGTAACGCTTCATCTGTACATAGACCTCACCGGTCTCCAGATAACATGCAATGGTATCTTCCCCATAGAAGTTTTTGATCTCTTCCATGGCCCGTTCCAGAAGCCCCATTTTCTTGTATACCCGAATGATATCCTTGCGGATCCCGCGGTTCTGGGGAAACGCCTGGCTGCCCTTCTGGTACCACTCCAAAGCTCTCTGAAAGTCGCCCATCCGCTCATAGGTTCCGCCCAGATTGCTGTAAGCAATAATCGTTTCCTTTTCCTCCATAACCTCAATGGACTTTTTAAAGAGCTCAACGGCCTTCTCATACCGCTCCGTATACTTGTAAATACAGCCCTGATTGTTGTAGGCATACGTGTTGTTGGGCTCTAACTCCGCTGCTTTCAGGAAATCTGCCTCCGCCAGATCCCATTCGCCTGCTTCCAGATACAAGAGTCCCCGTTCTATGTAATAATAGGCGCACGGATCCAGCTCCAGCTGTCTTGTGGCAAAGGGAACCGCCTCCTGGTAGTATTTGAGATCTCCTGTATCCTTTAAAATATCCGTATAAATATCCACAATCCGGCTGTTGGCTCTTGGATTCTCCTCATTGACCTTCAAAACCTTTTTGTAATAATCCACTGCCTGGCTGCGTTTGCCCATACTGTGAAAACAGCGGGCCATATTTTCATAAACCAGCTCATTTTCCCCGTACTGCTTTTCACACTCCTGGTAATCAGCCATAGATTTGTCGTATTCCTTCAAATCCGCCAGCGTATTGGCACGGATCCACAGGTACAGCTTATCCCTGTGAAGGCTGCAGGCCTTCTCTATGTACTTCAGCGCATCCCTCTGCCGGTCCAGACCTCTGCAGCAGCGGGCCATTTCGTAATAAAGCTCCGCCTGGTTCTCGTCAGACACCTGATCCCGATGCTCCTTAAACTTCTCCTCCAGCTTCTTGGCTTCCTCATAGGCTGCCTTGAACTCCTCATCCTTTTCCGCTGTCTCTCTTGCAATGGTTAAATGCAGAAGATCCAGTTTGGGGCTTCCCACATCCCCTTCCTCTGCCTGTTTGAGAATTCCTTTTGCGTCCTCATACTGGCTGTACCGGATAAACACATCCGCCGCCAGCTCATAAATCTGGGGATAACCTGCGTAAATATCCTTGGCGCTGTAGAAATTATCCACAACCCCCTGTCCATTGTGCATCTCATAGCAGCATTTCTGGCGGAGGACATACGCATAAAAATCATTCCGATCCGTATCGATCATCTCATCGCATACGTCGATGGCTTTCTGATATTCCTCCCGATCCATGAAGATCTGTGCTTTTTCTATCCGATAGTTCCGGTTTCCCGGCTCCTGCTTCAAAGCCTCGTCAACGGCTTCTAATGCCTGCTCATAGCAGAGATTCTGCTCCTCTGTCTGCTTTTCTTCCTTGGCCAGCATATGCATCGCTTTGGCGATAATCTCACAGGCCCCGGCAATCCGTCCCGGAATCCGCTCCAGCTGTTTTCCCTTCTCTTCCTCGGAAGCTTCCGCATCTCTGGCCTGTGCTTCTGCCTCAATACAGGGAATACAGGCTCTGGCGGCATCCACGGACTTCTGGTACTGCTGTTCCATCAGATAGCATTTGGCAAGAAGGCTGTAATACTCGGCTCTGCGCTTTTCCTCCATGGTCCTTCCCTCTAAGAGCTCCATGCCCTTTCCGGGAAGATCATTCTGCAGATAACACCAGCCAAGCTCCATGACGTCTTCCTCAGAAGCCTCATCTTTTTCCACCCGCTCTTCGTAGAGCTTCATCAGACTCTGGTTAATATCCCGCATAGTCTCCAGCAGCGCATCCTCCTGAGAGCTGACCCGCAGAGCTTCCACGCAGTACTCTTTGGCCTTCTCATGCGCTCCCTGCTCCTGGTAATATTTTGCCAGGTACTTGTTGGCCATATAGTGGGTGGGACACTCCTTCAGAATCTTTTCAAAGCATTCCCTTGCTTCTTCCTTCTCCCCGTTCTCCCAGTAGATCTCTCCGCCATAGGCAAGACTGCGCATATCGTCTTTCACCAGTTCCAGAAGACCGTGGATCCATCCGGAAGCTTCCCCTATATGCTGCTTGTTCCGCTCAAGCCGGGCCTCTTCCAGCATCAAATAGGGATGGGATACCGGCAGATGCTTCAGGGTATCCAGAATTCCGTCCGCTCCCTCTGTATCCCCGCTGTCATTTCTGCGGCAGAGCTCATAGTAATGATACAGGAAGGTATCGTAGTCTGCATCATCCTCCCCTTCAAAATTCTCATAGGGGAAGTCATCATCGCTTTGACACTGATGCATAACAAAATCAATAAAGTTTGGATGAAACCGCTCCAGAAGCTCCGCCTTCTCCTCCTGAAGGTTAAAGGTGTGATCCAGCATTTTCCAAATCTCAGTTTTAATCCGGTAATTCTCGGCCAGAAAATTCAGCAGCGCATCTCTTGCCTCCACGCTGGTATCCAGATCAAGACAGATGTCTTCCCTTAAAAGCTCTTCCCAGCAGTCCGGATTAAGACGCCTGGACAGAGAAAAGTAAACCTGGCTCACTCGTTCAATCCAATGCTCGATCGGCGTCTCCGGAGCTTTTTTCAGTTCCTCCGGACGGTCTGCATATGCAGCTGCCGCCTCATAGGCTTCTCTAAGACGCTTAAATCCCTCCGGATCATCCTCCGGGTTCACCTTCACCAACAGGCGGCGGTAGGCATCCTGGATGGCCTGCTTGTCTTTTGTTTTTTCAATTTCCAAAATGGAAAAGCTAATGGTTTCGTCCATTGATATCATCCCTTTCGCGTATTTCTTCACACTATTTTTTAGTATAGCACAAAAGGATGAACTTGTGAAGAACGTGGATTTAAAAGAAAGGGATGAAACTTAAATCCGTTTTCTACTCCTTCAGCCGCAGCCGCAGAAACCGCTTCTTAAGCTGTGTCAAATTGAGAGGCAGCAAGGGATAAATATAGCTCTTTCCTGCAATGGTTTTATTCCCCACAATGGCTGTAATGGTAATCAGAAGACCCGCTAAGAATCCCCAGAGATTAAACAACGAGGTAAGCACCAGCATAATCAGCCGCATGAATTTGAGGGCATAGCTTAATTCGTAGCTGGACTGCGTATAGTTGGCAATGGCTACAAAGGCCATATACATCATAATCTCCGCATTAAACCATCCGGAATCCACTGTAAACTGTCCCAGAACAATACCAGCCACCACACTTAGAGGTGTGCTCAGCATACTGGGTGTATTGATGGCGGCCAGCCGCAGACCGTCAATCGCCAGCTCCAGCATCAGGAACTGCCAGACAATAGGCACGTTGACGGCTTCCTTAATCTGAATAAAGGAAAGCCAGGGCGGAATCCACTGAGGATTCTGAAACAGAAGCAGAAACACGGGAGTCAAAAGCAGGGTTATAAGGGCAATCAGAAACCGGGTCAGCCGCAGATAGGAACCGGTCACCGGCGGAAAATAATAGTCATCCGCTTCCTCCACAATATCAAAAATCGACGTAGGCACAACCATCGCCTGAGGTGAATTGTCCACCAATACAACAATGTTTCCCTCCAATATGGCGGCGGAAGCAGCGTCCGGCCGCTCGGTAAACTTAAACTTGGGAAAGGGATTAAACCATTTCCGTTCATAAATGCATTCCGCCAGGCTCTCCTGATTCATCGTCAGTGCATCCACCTTAATGGCGTTGATCCGTCCCCGGATCTCCCTGAGAAGCTTCCGGTCCACTCGATCCTGCATATAGCAGAGCACAATATCCGTCCGGGAGGTTTTTCCTGCTGTGAGAATCTCCATGGACAGCTTGGGACTTCGAATCCGCCGCCGGATCAGAGCCGTATTGAATACCACGGTCTCCACAAATCCATCCTTGGAGCCTCGAAGAGCTTTATCTTTGGAGGGTTCATCCACCCCGCGCATAGGATAAGAACGGCAGTCCAGACCGATACAGGTATCATATCCGTCAATGAGAAGACAGGTAATGCCGGAGAGCAGGCTTTGAATCAGCAGGTCTTCCTCGTCAATTGCCGTAACTTCCACATAGGGCACCACGTGATCGATCATCTGCCTGGCTGTCATGGGCAGTTCTTCCGGCTTCAGTTTATAGAAAAACTCCAGCAGCTTTTCCATAATAGCTTCCTCCAGAAAGCCGTCAATAAAATAAATACAGGCATCTCTCCCTGCTATGGTAATCCCCTTGCGAATAATATCAAAATTACTGTCCAGATTCAAAATTTCATTCAAGTTCGTTACATTTTTGTCCAAATGCTCGGAAAGCCTGATACCCATTGCTCTGGTACCTCCTAAATTTACTTATGGTTTGCTTGGTCTCCCTTATGATAACCTGGAAACGGTAATACTATACTTCTTTTGCAATTTCTGTTATAATCATTCCGAGAATGGGACGGGCGGCTATAACTGCCGTCTGCCGATCCCGATACCCAAAATCACATGTATCGTCAGAAAGGAAGTTACGGATTTATGGAAGATTTTAACCGGCTGGTCCAGCTCTGCCAGGGAAAACATGTATACATCCAGACCCACAATTTCCCGGATCCGGACGCCATTGCCTCTGCTTTTGGACTTCAGGGTCTTTTTATGCATATGGGAATCGAGAGCACGCTCTGTTACGCCGGGCGTATCGATAAGCTCAGCACTTCCAAGATGCTGGATGCCTTTGGCATTCAAATGATTTCTTATGAGCATCTTTATTCCCGGATGCAGGCATCCGATCCCATTATCTGTGTGGACAGCCAGAAAAACAGTGGAAATATCACAGATTTCATCGGGGATGAGATCGCATGTATCGACCATCACCCTGCCTTTATCGAAACGGAATATCTTTATTCCGATATCCGAATCACCGGCGCCTGCGCCACTTTGATCGCCCAATACTATAAAAATCTTGGAATCCTGCCGGATGAAAATACGGCTGCTGCTCTGCTCTACGGCATCCGCATGGATACGCTTCAGTTTTCCCGTGGAGTCACACAGCTGGATATTGAGATGTTTTCGTATCTCTTCCCCCTATGTGATTCCGGCAAGCTCTCTGAGCTGGAACGCAACAATCTTGAGCTTACAGATCTGCGGGCTTACAGTGCTGCCATCAACAGCATTACCCTCTATGACAAGACAGGATTTGCTTCTATTCCTTTTTCCTGTCCTGACGGACTCATCGCGGCTCTGTCTGATTTTCTCCTGTCTCTGGAAGAGGTGCTGGTTTCTGTGGTATTCTGCCGCCGGTCAGACGGCATCAAACTCTCTGTCCGCTCGGAAACAGCTGACGTCCATGCCGGCCGCCTGATCCACGATGCCCTTGCGGGAATCGGCAGCGGCGGCGGACACTCTGAGATGGCCGGCGGCCTGATCAGTCCGGAGCAGACAGCTATGCTTGGCCAATACCCGGATGAGATTCTGCGGGAACGGTTCTTAAAAATACTGGATTAGAAAGGGAGTTACTATTATGGAAAAAAAGATTTTATTTGTGGATCTGGACGGAACACTATTGAACGATTCCAAAGAAATTACTCCAGAAAACCTGGAAGCAGTTCACAAAGCTGTCAGCCTGGGTCATGCTGTGGTAGTTACCACCGGCCGTCCTCTGGTGAGCACTGCCCGTCAGATCGAGCGGCTGGGTCTGACCTCTCCCGGCTGTTACGCCATCACCTCCAACGGCGCCCTTATCTATGACGCCCATAAAAAGGAGACCATTTTCTATCAGGGGGTTCACCGGGACTGCATCCGGGAGGCCTTTGACGAGGCCTATAAGTTCCACCTTCATCCTCAGACCTATAATCAGGCCGGAGCTCTGTGCGAACACGACACAGAGGAAATGAAGTATTATTCTGCTTCTACCATTCTCCCCTATGAGGTTGTGGAGGACGCAGCAAAGGCTCTGGATGAGGATCCCATCAAACTGCTTTTTATCGATCTTCATAACCGCGAAAATCTGGAGAACTTTCGAAAGCACATGGAGCCCTGGGCCAGGAAAAACCATCTGGACATGTTCTTTTCCTGTGATATCTATCTGGAATTCCTTCCGGAAGGCATCAATAAGGGAAGCGGCGTCCGTTTTATCAGCGAGTACCTGAACATTCCTTATGAAAACACCCTGGCAGCCGGAGATGCCGAGAATGACATCTCCATGCTGCAGGCGGTCAAACTGCCCTGTGTCATGAAAAATTCCCGTCCGGAAATGTATCCCTACGGTGCCTACATTACCAGACATGATAACAATCACTCTGGAATCGCTGAGATCATTGAAAAATTCATGTTATAACAGCCGGCAAACAGGAACGGACACAGCATAAGCCCTCTGGATATAGGAAAACCAGAGGGCTTATGCTGTGTCCGTTCCGTCCTTTATGATGATTTGCTTATTTTCTGCAATTACTCCTCCCTGGTATACCCGTTCTCCTCCAAAGATGCTCCTACCGCCTCCAGAGAAAGAGCTCCTCCTTCGCCTTCAATCACAATCATATCTCTGGATGCCAGCTCCTCCAAAGCTTCACTCTCTGCATCAATGGTAATGGAAATGGTATATGTCCCTGTACCTGCCATGCTGGTACATTCCACTCCTTCCACAGCCATATACTGATCCACCAGTTTATTATACGCAGCTGCCATCTTTTTCTGCTCTTCCTTATCAAGGCCGGACATGTCAATCTCGATCACATCCTTAATCTCCTGAACCATATCCTTTTTGGCAGTCAATGTCATGGTGTCTGTCAGCTTCAGGCCGCTGCTCTCCTCATGCTCGGAGCGATACGTAACCTTTTCCGTCCTGCCGCATGCGGCCAGTGTCAGAATCATACACAGAGCTGTGATAAGCTTTATCGTTTTTTTCATTCTTTATTTCCTCTCTGTTTCAAAATCTCTATGGCTTGGTACACCTGGTATAAGTATACTATGATTTGATGCTTCTGTCTACATTCCGTCCTTAGAATAATATACGACATCTTCATAGACGGGAAGCTCCGGATACAAAGCGCCTTCGTTCCGCTTATCGCACCACCACTCTCCCTCTCCTAGAAGATGTTCCGGTGTAATCAGTATCTCTTCCCCATCCAGCACCTCTATGATCTCCGTTCCGCCAGGCCCTGTAAAAGTCACCTGATGCAATTCTCCTGTTCCCTCCGGTTCATAGCGGTTGTCCTCTCCCAGCCATTCCTGATCCAGAAAACGAAGGCGTCTTGCCAGAAAATACTTGACATAACGGACATTATTATCAAAACTTTCATAATGCCCTGCCCGATAGTCAGAATAAGACCATCGAATCATATCCAAACGGACGGACTGGCGGATATGCTCTGCATAACGATCAATTTTTCCTGTCTCTTCCTGAATCAATTCCAGGATATAAGGTCTTACCATTTTCTCATAAGTATTCACAGTCTCTTTGTAAAACCGTTCGTTTTCGTAGAGATATGGATACCAGGTCAGGCATTTCTCCATTTCTGTTTTGTAATTTTCAATTTCCCGAACCAGCAGAACCTTTGTCCCCGCAAATCTGCTGCTCCCCAGACAGCCGTCGTAATCCCAGACGGGACCCGCGTACAGAACAGAATCGTTCTGCTCTTTATAAAAAAACAGACTGTTAATCCCAAAATCTCCGTTCCAGACCAATTCGTCCAGCAGATATCGATGCACAAAGGAGTCTAAGTCAATATAGTCAAACACAGCCTCATCCTGTATAAGAACCATATCCTCTATCTGCTGTATATAATCAGATATGTAGGCCACCTGCTCCTGTGTGGCATATTGGGGCGACTTAAGCTGAAAAAGATTTCCATCATCCGTGGTAAAATCACTGATGCTGTCATCATGAACATCTTTCTCGATAATATACCCTCCCGTAATATCTTCGGGGTTTCGTGTTGCAAGGACCCCTTTTTGTTCTCCTGTATCAAATTCCTCCAGGTCTTCCAGGCTGCCATTCAGCTGCTTCGTCGCTCCCTCCAGATCTTCGATATCTACACGGTTTTCCCCCACTTCAATCTTTTCACATACCAGATAATTTCCCCAGTACCAGCCATTCAGATACAGATCCACCCATTCACTTTCCGGCGTATAGGTAAGTCCAAAATCCGCTGCCATCTCCAGACAGATTTTATTGTGAAGCTTACTCCCTTCCAGAACATTGCTCAAAAGAATCCAGCCCCTGGCCTCCCCCATACCAAACAGATCAGCAGGCTTATCGAGCTTAATAGTGTAAGATTTTTTCTCTGTCCCCCAGGTAGAATTCCCTCTGCTTTTTATCGTGTCCAGAAAACCGCCATAGAACGTCTCCCCTTCCTCATCCTTCACCAGTATCAATCCCCGCTCCTGGTACCTCTTATCTGCATCCACCTCTTCCATTGAGCCGCTCTCAGTCTCTATGTAAACCGCTCCCACATTGGCAGATTTCAGAAACTGCAGGGTTCCTCTGTTCTCTTTTTCCTTCTGAATAAAACAGTACTCATAATCCTTTTCAAATTCATAAGGAACCGTATCTGTGAAAGACTCTACTGCCTCTCCGGCAATCTCCAGTTCTCCCCGCAAAACCTCAAACTGCGCCTTCTCCCACTGGAAATAGGAAGGCAGGAAAAAATAAAGGGTTCCGTCCTTCTCCCAGGGACGGATGTTTACCTCCTCATAAACAAGAAAAAACTCCCCTTCCTGATCCTTCACAGCTTCTACGCTGTCCATTTCAGCTTCTGAAACATGAATAAAAGCAGTCAGCAATACAACACTTACCAATCCTGCGAGAATTGAATATACCCGCCTCATCCTTATGTTCCCCCTCTTTCTAACCTATGTTCCGCTCCCTGCCTCAAAGACCATATCTTCATAAATTGGAAGTTCTGTATTCCAGGCTCTCCGATCCTGCCGGTTATACCATTTTTCCCCTTCCTTCAGAAGGTGATCCGGAGCTGCCAGCATCACCTCGCCGTCCGGAACTTCCACCACCTCTGTTCTTTCCGCACCTGCAAAAGTTACCTGGTGGATTTCTCCTGTTCCTGCTTCCTCATAACGATTATCCTCACCCAGCCACTGCTGATCCAGAAAACGGAGTCTTCTTCCCAGAAAATACTTCATATACCGTACATTGTTATCAAAACTTTCGTAATGCCCAATGCCGATTTCCCGGTAAGACCAGCGGGTCTTGTCCATTTGGATAGATGAACGGATCCTTTCCGCGCTCTGATCAATCTTCCCGCCTGGCTCTATCATGCTTAAAATATAGGGTCTCACAAACTGGCGGTAAGCCGTAACTGTCTCCTGGTAAAAGGTTTCGTTTTCATAAAGACAGGGATACCAGCTGATACTCCCCGCTCCCCGATGGTCCCGGATATCTAAGGCCGCCAGAACCTTGGAAGTACTGAAAATGCCGGTCCCCATACAGGTGTCATAATCCCATACCGGCCCTGCATACAGCATCTGGCTGTTCCGATCTTTATAAAAATACATGCTGGTAACACCAAAATCGTAATTCAGCACGGTTTCGTCCAGCAGATATCTGCGCACAAAGGAATCCAGATCAATGTACTGAAACAAATCCTTATCCTTTGCAAGAATCCGGTTCTCAATCTGCTGAATATAACCAGCCACATAATCTATCTGTTCCCGCGTAGCATACTGCGGCGATTTAAGGGAAAAGAGATTCCCATCTTCTGTCACAAATCCGCTGACACTGTCATAGTAGCTGTCCTTTTCAATCAGATAACCGCCGCTGATGTCCTCCGGGTTCTGAGATGCCAGAACTCCCTTGCGGGTGCCTGTATCATAGGTTTCCAGATCCTGCAGCCGGCCGTTCAGCTGCTTTGTCTCCTCTTCCAGATCCGTAATCTCCACCCGGTTCTCTCCCACCTCAATCTTTTCACACAAAAGATAGTTTCCCCAATACCGGCCGTTCAGATAGAGATCCACCCATTCTCCCTTTGGCGTATAGGCAAGACCAAACTCTTCTGCCATCTCAAAGCACAGCTTGTTCTGCAGCTTGTTTCCATCCAGCACATTGCTTAAGAGCACCCAGTTTCCTGCCTCACCCATAGCGAAAAAATCCACCGGATTGGGAAGCTTCAAAGAATATGATTTCTTTTCTGTTTCCCAGGTGGAATTTCCCCTGCTTTTTATAGAGAGGAAAGGCCCCCGGTAAGAAATACCTCCCCTTGGGTCTTTGACCAAAATCTGTCCCTGTTCCTTGTGCTTCTTATCCCGATCTACCTGATCCATAGAACCGCTTTCTGTCTCAATATAGATGCTTCCAATATTGGCAGACTGTAAAAAGGTAAGCTTTCCCTCATAGGATTTCTTCTTCCTGGTGAAGGAGTAGTCGTAGGTTCTGTCTGTCTCATACTGCACAAAATCAGAGGAATTCACGACCCCGCCGTCAATCTGAAGTTCGCCGTCTAAAACCTCCAGACTTGTATTTTCCCATGTGAAATGAGAGGGCAGGAAAAAATACACGGTCCCCTCCTGCTCCCACGGACGGATCCTTTCTCCCTCAAAGACCAGGCAGAACTTATCCTCAAAGGCTTTTTCCGCCTCCCTTTGCTGCCGGAACGCTTCCGAAACGGAAACGGAAGCCGCCAGTATCATGATGCTTATTACACCTATCAGAAGCGAATGTATGCGCTTCATGCTGTCAATTTCAACCCCTTTACTCTATCGGCTCCTCCGGAATAAACACCCGGCCGGTAAATCCCTGGCTCTGGGTTTTTGCCTTTTCTCTGGCTTCCTCAACAAAGTAATCCTGTGAGCTTACAGACACCTTTCCTCTCCGATCTGCCTTCACATAGGTGTCATCACTCTGCAGCAGATGAGCCTTCACATTATCCTGAAATTCTATATCCAGAATATGAATCACTTCCTTTTTCAGCTGTTCCTGTTCAATGGGGAAGAGTATCTCCACCCGCTTCTCCAGATTCCTGGGCATCCAGTCAGAGCTGGCGCAGTAAACCTCCTCCTGCCCTCCATTATGAAAGTAAAAGATCCGGCTGTGCTCCAGAAAATTCCCTACAATCGACCGTACGGAAATATGCTCGCTGACACCCGCAATTCCCACCTTCAGGCAGCAGATTCCGCGAATCAGAAGATCAATCTTCACCCCTGCCGCAGAGGCCTCATAAAGCGCTGCTATCACATCGGGATCGCACAGAGAATTCATCTTCGCCATAATATGTCCCTTTTCTCCCATAACTGCATGCTCCTGCTCTCTGCGGATCAGCTGCAGGAAGCGTTCTTTTAACCAGATAGGCGCCAGGGAAAGCTTATTCCACCCTACTGGCTCTGAATAACCGGACAGCATATTAAAGACCGCCGTGGCATCCTCCCCGATAGGCGCCGAACAGGTCATTAACCCCAGATCGGTATACAGCTTGGCAGTGGAATCGTTGTAATTGCCGGTTCCCAGGTGTACATACCGGCGGATCCCGTCATCCTCCCGGCGCACTACCAGCGTGATCTTGCTGTGGGTTTTCAGCCCCACCAGGCCATAAATCACATGGCATCCCGCTTTCTCCAGCATTTTGGCCCAGAGAATGTTGTTCTCCTCGTCAAACCGGGCCTTCAGCTCCACCAGAACCGACACCTGCTTGCCATTCTCCGCTGCCTGGGCCAGAGCCGCGATAATGGGAGAATTGCCGCTGACCCGGTACAGGGTCTGCTTAATGGCCAGCACCTTGGGATCTGACGCCGCATCCCGCACAAACTTTACCACCGGATCAAAGGTTTGGTAGGGATGGTGAAGCAGTACATCCCCCTTGCGCAGCTCCTCAAAAATATCACAGTCTGCCGGAAGTTCTTTCACGGCAGCCGGCACATGCTTGGGATACTTCAAAGCCTCAAAACCATCCATGCCGTACATTTTCATCAAAAAGGTTAAGTCCAGAGGGCCGCTGATCTTGAAAATGGAGTCTTCCTTGATATTCAGCTCTTTACGCAGAAGCTTTAAGAGACGCTTATCCATCTTGTCTTCCACTTCCAGGCGGATGGCCTCGCCCCACTGGCGCTTTTTCAGCTGTTTCTGAATCTCCTTTAGCAGATCCGAAGCATCATCCTCATCAATGGTCAAATCTGCATTGCGCATCAGACGATAGGGATGCGCGCAGACAATGTTATAGCTTAAAAACAGTTGCTGCATATTCCGCTCAATGATTTCTTCCAGAAGGATCACAACCTTCGTCCCATCCTTGGCATCCGGCAGACGCACAATCCTGGGAAGCACGGAAGGTACCTGTACCGTGGCAAATTCCAGCTCTTCTGTCTTCTCGTTCTTCTTGGACAGCAGAGCGCCGATATTCAAAGACTTATTGCGGATCAGAGGGAAGGGCCTGGAAGAATCCACCGCCATGGGCGTCAGCACCGGATAGACATTTTCCCGGAAATACCGATCTGCATATCTGCCCTGCTCCTCGTCCAAATCCTCATGCTCCTGCACCACCGAGAGCCCATGCTGCCGCAAAAGCGGCAGAAGGGAACGGGAATAGGCAGAATACTGGGCGCCCACCATTTCTCTGGTCACTTTAATGATCTCATCCAGCTGTTCCTGAGGCGTAAGTCCTGCAATATCTTTCTTGGTGTACTTGGCATGAACCATATCCTTCAAGGACGCCACCCGGATCATAAAAAATTCATCCAGATTGGAAGCTGTAATACTCAAAAATTTGAGGCGCTCAAAAAGAGGAATATTCTTGTCTCTGGCCTCGCTGAGCACCCGCTCATTAAAGGCCAGCCAGGAAAGCTCCCTATTCCGGTAATACTCACTCTTGGTAAATTCTTTCTTCTCCATCTCCTACACCTGCCTTTTCTGCCGGATCACTGGCCGGATACTGAAAATTGTCTCGAAAAACTCTGCCTTGTGGGAAAACAGCCCCTGCTCTAAGGTGATGTCCTCCACCGTGTCTACCACCACCAGAAGCTCCCGCTCTCTTAAGGTAACTTTTACATTCTTAAACTTCTGGTTGTGGCTGCGGTCCATCGAATTGGCCACTCGTAAAATGGCGCTTATCTTGGCTGTCAGAAGATAATCCTGACGATCCAGACTGGAGCCAAATGCAAATTCCTCAAAGGAAACAAATTCTTCCGTATTAAACCGGATAGCACTGGCGATAATCTCACGCTCCCGGTGGGAAAGCCCGATGATCTCCGTAGACATGACAATCTCATAGGAACACTCTGCCGTACGGTTCATACTGATATACTTGCCACAGTCATGAAGCAGCACGGCAATCTGCAGAAGCAGACGCTCCCGTCTTCCCATGCCATGAATCCGCTTCATCTTGTCAAAGATAGTAAGGGCCAGGTATTCCGTTCCCGCCAGATGGGTCTTATTGCTCTGGTAACGCTTGGCAATATTTTTGGCTGCCTCCACAATATCATTTTCAAAATTGTGGCTGGATTTAAAAATCTTTTTGCGCTCTGCATAGTCATAGGCCAGACCATCCCCCAGGTTAAGGCCCGGAATCCAGATCGTTTCGGCCCCGGTCTCTTCAATAAAACGCTTGTAAATGATCATGGCCGGCATAATCAGGGATACATTCTCCGAAACCATCCCCATTCTCTGAACCATCTCCTGGGGAGTCCGGGTGATAATCTCACGATACAGCTGAAAATACTCCTCCCGGTCAAGCATCAGACTGTGCCCCTGACCATTCCGGTTCATAAACTGGGTAATATAGTCTCCCACCAGAATCATGTTTTTAATCTCACGATCCTTTAAGTACAGCCGCTTATAGCTTTTCAGCTCATTGTTGATCATTTCTTCGATCACATCTCCAAAATGATTGGTACGGCTCTCCACCTCTGCCAGGCGCTCCCGAATCCGCATGGTTCCCAGACGCATATTCTGTGTAGATACCAGAGCGTCCTTGTCAAAGAGGGAAATCTGAACACTTCCCCCGCCCACATCCACAATGGCTGTTCCCTTCTGAATAATTTTCTGGAAAGACTCTTCATTGGAAGCAATGGACTTGTAGCCCAGGAACCGCTGCTCTGAATTGCTTAAAACCTCTACCTCCAGACCCGTGCGCACACGGATCTTGTCCAGTATCAGCAGGCAGTTGCTGGTCTCCCGGATAGCGCTGGTGGCACAGGCCCGGTAATCATCCACCTGATACGCTTTCATAATCCGGGTGAAATCCTCCAGAACCTTACACAGCTCTTCCAGCATTTCATTGCCGATTTTTCCTCTGGTATAGGCATCTCTTCCAAGCTCAATGCCGTGACGTATATAATCAATCTCCCGGATGCCGCTTTTGGGAACCAGCTCCAGAATCTTCATTCCCACCTCGTAGGAACCAATATCAATTGCTGCAAATGTTATTATCTGCATATTCTCACGCCTTTCCGGTACTGCCAAATCCGCCTCTGTCTGCATTTCCAAGCGCTTTTGTCTCTTTAAACAGAAGCTCTGGCTGATGTTCCATAATCCGGAACTGACAGATGCGGTCGTTTATATGAATCTCTGTATCCCGCAGGGCATAAGCCGGCATAAACCACTGATCCTGATCCCCACAGTAAGTCTCATCAATAATGCCCATATGATTGGTCTGAATAATGCCAAAGTTTTTAAAGGTGCTGCTGCGGGGAACCACATGAGCCTCATAACCTGCCGGAAGCTCCATGGCAATTCCCAGAGGAATCAGCCGGAATTCCCCGGCCTTCATAATAACTTCCTCTGCGCACCGCAGATCAATCCAGTCTGACTTTCCGTCAATATAAGCCAGTCTTTCTATTTTATCTGTAAAATATTTAATCCGTATGGTTTTCTTCTGTTCCGGCATAATTAACCGCTCCTTATCCCTGTTCAGTACCGTGCTGCCCAAGGGCTGCTAAAACTTAATGGTCTCCAGAATGCTGGTACGCAGCAGTGTCAGGGCCGCAACCACAGCACTCTCCCGAATCTTCATCCGGTTTCCGGTGAAATGATATTCCTCCACCCGCATATTACCCTTCACTGAAACCCCAATATAAACCAGTCCCACAGGTTTTTCATCTGTGCCCCCATCCGGACCTGCAATTCCGGTAATGGAAACAGCCACATCGGATCCGGTGGTTAAGATGGCTCCCTTTGCCATCTCCTTGGCAGTCTTACTGCTGACGGCTCCAAACTCCTTCAGGGTCAGCTTCTTCACACCGATCAGCTTGCGCTTGGCCTTGTTGGAATAGGTGATAAATCCCTGCTTCAATACCTCCGAGGCCCCCTGTACATTCACCAGGCGGCCTGTGAAAAGACCTCCCGTACAGGATTCCACTGTAGTCAGCGTAAGCTCCTGCTCTTTTAAGAGCTGAACCACTGCCTCCTCCAGCGTTACCGCATCGTCTGTAGTATAAATATGCCCTCCAAAGCGGACCTTCAGCTCCCGAATCACGGGTTTCATCAGTTTCCTGGCTGCCGTCTCATTTTCCGCCTTCGCTGTCAGCCGCAGATGGACTTCTCCGATCTTGGCGTAGGTGGCAATGGTGGGATTGCTCTGGGCCTGAATCAGATCTTCAATCATGCTTTCCACACGGCTCTCGCCCATGCCGCAGATCTTGATTGTCTCCGATACAATAATTTCCGGCTGCTTTTTATTGAGATAAGGAAAAATATCCTTTTCAAACATAGGCTTCATCTCCCCCGGCGGTCCCGGAAGAAGAATTACTGTTTTTCCATTATCCTCCAAAATCAGGCCGGGCGCCGTGCCGTTGTCATTGTCAACAACCACTGCCCCCTCTGGAACCAGAGCCTGCTTCCAGTTATTTTCTGTAATCTCTGTAATACCCCTGGTCTGGAACCAGCCCTCAATGCGCCTGCGGGTATGGGCATCCTCCACCAGCTGTTTTCCAAGCGTACGGGCCGCGGCCTCTTTTGTCAAATCATCCTGCGTGGGACCCAGGCCTCCCCCCAGGATCACCACATCCGAGCGCCCAAGAGCCAGCTTTAAAGTCTCATCCAGCCGTTCTTGATTGTCTCCCACTACCGTCTGGTAATAAAGGGAAAGGCCCAGTTCGGCACACTTTTCTGAAAGATATGCCGCATTGGTATTCACAATGTTTCCAAGTAAAAGTTCTGTTCCAACTGAAATCAGTTCCACTACCATATCAGATGTCTCCTTCCAGCAGCACGCCTTTATTTTTCACCAAATAATCTACAAGGGAAATAATTGTAAGCAGCAGCGCCGTGCAGGTTACCGCTGCTTCTATGGTTCCAAACACTCCGCCCAGATCCAGAATCAGCAGAATAATCATAAGCATCTGAAACGTGGTTTTGAACTTTCCCCACCAGCCTGCCGCAATGACCACCCCGTTGTCTGAGGCTACCAGACGGAAACCGCTGATAATAAATTCCCTGGCAATGATGATAATCACAATCCAGGCAGGCAGACGCCCAAGCTCCACCAGACAGATCATGGCAGAACACACCAGAAGCTTATCCGCCAGAGGATCCATAAACTTTCCAAAATTCGTCACCAGATTGTACTTTCTGGCAATCTTTCCATCCAGAAGATCCGTAAGACTGGCAATGATAAAAACAGCCAGCGCATAGTATTTCCCATTGCTTCCTCCCAGATCCGTCAGCAGAAACAGGACGAAAAAGGGAATCAATATCACCCGCAGTACCGTCAGTTTATTCGGCAGATTCATAAAAGCTCTCCTATCAAATCATATTCCAGGGCGCCTGTAATCCGTACCCTTGCAAAATCTCCGCTCACCAGATTTTCCTCTGTGTTAATAAAGACATAACCGTCCACATCCGGAGCATCCCGGTAGGTCCGCCCCACATAGGCATTTTCCCCGGACACCTGGCCTTCAATCATCACTTCCAGCTCCCGGCCCGTCATCTCCCCGGCTTTGTCAAAAACAATGTCCTGCTGCAGCTCCATCAGGGCCGCACGCCGCTCCTCTTTGACTTCCTCAGGCACCTGATCCGGCATAAGAGCCGCAGGCGTATCCTCTTCCTGGGAATAGGGAAATACCCCCAGACGGTCAAATTCCTGTTCATCCACAAAATCCATCAATGCCTCATGATCCGCCTCGGTCTCTCCCGGAAATCCGCTGATCAGGGTAGTCCGCAGACAGATGTCAGGAATCTCCTTTCGCAGCATCTCAATGATCCGCTTCAGATCTCTGCCTGTGGTCCTCCGGCCCATACGCTTTAGAACAGAATCGGATGCATGCTGAATAGGCAGATCCAGATAATGACAGATTTTGGGTTCTGACTTTATGACCTCAATCAGCTCCTGCGTAATTTCCTCCGGGTAACAGTATTGTACCCGGATCCAGCGGATTCCATGAATCTTACAGAGTCTTCTAAGAAGCTTTGGCAGACACTTCTCTCCATACAGATCCACACCGTAAAGGGTTGTCTCCTGGGCAACCAGAATCAGCTCCTTTACCCCCTGTTCTGCCAGGACTTCTGCTTCCTCTATCAGCTGCTCCATGGGAATACTGCGATAGTTTCCACGGATCCTGGGAATAATGCAGTAGGTGCAGTGCTTATTACAGCCCTCTGCAATCTTTAAGTGGGCATAGTGGCCTCCTGTAGTCAGCTGACGCTTCATCCTCCCCTGTACCAGGCGGTCCGGATCTTCAAACTTCAGCTCTTTCTTCCCTTCCAGGACGTTCGCAAGCATTTCTGCAATGGCATCAAAGGCTGTGGTTCCCAGTACGGCATCTACTTCCGGAATCTCTTTTATGATTTCTTCCCGATAACGCTGAGCCAGACAGCCGGTGACAAGTAACGCCCTGCAGTTTCCCGCCTTCCGGTATTCCGCCATCTCCAGTATCGTCTGGATGCTTTCTTCCTTGGCATCGTTAATAAAGCAACAGGTATTGATCACAATGGCCTCTGCTTCTGTTTCGTCATCCGTAAATGTGCAGCCCTTCTCTTCCAGAATCCCCAGCATATGCTCGGAATCTACCAGGTTTTTATCACAGCCAAGAGAAATAAATAATAGTTTCATGTACGTTTGTTCCTTTTAATTATTATAGTTGATCGGACAGGAAAATTCAACCAGGGGATATCCCGCCTGTATTTTTCTTCTGCGGCAGCTGAGCCAGTATAATGGCAGTAAACATAAGGACACAGCCTGCAAGCTCCCGGCTGGTCAGGCGCTGGTTTAAAAGCAACAGGCCTGCAAGGACGGATACGACGGATTCCAGACTTAAAATCAGCGAAGCCACTGTGGGATTCATATCCTTCTGGCCTACGATCTGTAAGGTATATCCGGCGCCGCTGGAGAGAACGCCTGCATAAAGGATCGGCTTCCAGGCTTCCAGAAGCTGTCCAAGCTCCGGCTTTTCAAACACCAGCATGGCGGCGCCGGAGAGAATTCCACAGACAAAAAACTGGATACAGGACATTTTTACCCCGTCCACATACCGGGTAAAGTAATCAATCACCAGAATATGTACAGAAAAGAGACAGGCGCAGATAAATACCAGCGCATCTCCCCTTCCCAGGTAAAGGCTTTCCGTCATACACAGAAAATAAAGCCCCCCTAATGCCAGCACTACCCCGATCCATACCAGCGGTCCGCACTTTTTACCGAAAAAGAGCCCCAGGATCGGAACAATGATAATATAAAAGGCCGTTATAAACCCGGCTTTCCCCACAGAAGTGTAGAGGATACCGAACTGCTGAAAACAGCTTGCCGTACACAGCGCCAGGCCGCAGCAGACACCGCCCAGAACCAGCTTCTTGTTCTCCTTGTCTTTTCCTTTCTCTGCACGGACCTGCGGCTGTCCGCCCAGGCGGTTCAGAAGCGCAATGCAGGGAATCAGAACGACGCCGCCAATCAGGGACCGCACACAGGTGAACGTGAAGGGTCCCACATAATCCATCCCCACACTCTGGGCCACAAAGGCTGTGCCCCAGATCACGGCGGTCAGCAGCAATATCAAGGAATTTCTTATCTGTCGTGAATGCATCTCTTACCCCTCATCAAAGCGCAGTGTGGAAAGAAGGCTTTCCTGAGCCGCGCCCATCTCTTCATAGCCTTCCACAAAGCAGTCCATCTGCACCACATAAAGCTTTTCATTATAACGGATTACATAGAGATCACAGGTCCTGCTTTCCGGATCCATACCCTCCGAATAGCTGACCCAGATAGCCGGATATTCTCCCTCTCCTGCCGTAACCTCTTCCATCAGACATTCCTGATTGCTCTCAGCTGCATACTGATCTGCCAGAGCTTGTGCGGATGCTCCCTCCGTCTCTGTAATGCGCACAGACACCGGCGTTTCGGACTCCGGACCATAGGCATAACTTTGGAAACAAAGCTCCTTCTCGGAAACCTCCAGGGTGAAATATTCCGGATCGTAGGCTATGGTAAAGCCCTCAAGTCCCTGGATCCGGGTATAGGGAACAGTCTGCGCCTCCTCTCCCTGCATCAGCACAATTTTCTCTTCTCCCAGAACTGTTCCCGGCTCCGTTCCCACTTCAATGGGCTCCGGTACTGCTTCCGGCTCTTCCGGCACGGCCTCTTCACTCTGTTCTGTTTGTTCCTCCGGCACCGCCACCTCGCTGGTCCTGCCTGCGCTGCAGCCGCACAAAAAGGTCAAAAGCACAAGGAACAGCCAGGCCTGTAACCGCCTAACCAAGGATCTCTCCTGTCAGTTTATTTACCAGGGCGCCGTCTGCCTTTCCCTTTACCTTCGGCATCAGTTCTTTCATAATCTTTCCTTTATCCTTCGCGGACGGCTCTGTAAGGCCAAGATCGGATATTACCTCCTTTATCACCGCCCGGATGGCTTCTTCGCTCATCTCCTCCGGAGCGAACTCAGACAATACGGCCAGACGGGCCCTGCACTGCTCCTTGATATCCGTCCGATCCGCAGGGGCCAGATCCATGGTCTCTCTGGTCTGCCTGATCTCTTTTTTTATGACCTCATATTCTTCCTCCGGCGTCAGATCCGCCCGCTTGTCAATGGCCTTATTTTTCAAAGCTGCCAGAAGCATGGACAAGGTCTCCTTGCGCTCCTTTTCTTTGTTTTTCATGGCTTTCATCATTTCTGCACGGATTTCATCAATTTTACTCATAATATACTCCTCCTGATTTCTGAATACGGAACAGAGGCTTTCCCTTTGTTCTTTCATACTGCTCTCTCTATTCTAATCGTATCGGTCAAGGATTTCAAGGGCTATTCTCTTTCACCAAATCTCCATCTGCTCTCCGTCGCTTATGCAGGTAACCGTTCCTTCTGCCGTTGTATACACCTGGGTCCCTGTCTGCCTGAGAATCCTGCGTATCTTCTCATCTGCGGGCTCCTCCTGGGAGCAGGTGATAACCGCCGCAGCCGGGGAGACAGCCTCCAAAAATTCCTCCGAATTCTTCTCCTTTCTTCCATGATGGGGCACCTTTAAAAGATCGTGCTGCAACTCAAACTCTGTCTGCTCAAGAAGCTCCTTTAACCGCTCTTTCTCACAGTCTCCGGCAAACAAAAACCTCTGTTCTCCATAGGTCATGCTGATTACCAGGGAAAAATCATTATCCTCTTCCTTGTATTCCTGCTGCTGAGGCGGATAAATCAAACATTCCACCCCGTCAAAAGAAATCTTTCTGGTCTCTGTCACCAGCTCCGGCTTCTGCCCTGCCTCTTCCAGCGACTCCTGATACTCCAGATACTGGCCGCCGTCTGATTCGTAGTCCGGCTGCAGAATACACGCCGTATCTACTGCCTCAAGTACTTTATCTGCACCGCCCACATGGTCCTTATCAAAATGGGTCAGCACCAGATAATCCAATTGTCCGCTCCCCTGCCGGTCAAGATAATCCAAAATCACGGACGCAGTCTCGTCATATCCGGTGTCAATCAGCATACGGGTATCTTTTGTCTCAATAAGAATGGCGTCTCCCTTGCCCACATCGAAAAAAGTGATTTTCAGCTCTTCCTTAAGAGGCTGCTGTTTCTTCTGGCAGCCGTAAAACAGGACTGCTGCAATAAGGCACAAAGCAGCCCATGTTCCAAATTTGACAGTCTTTCTCATACTGCGGCCTTTCTCCCTGCATCTTCCTCAGTTCCCCTCTCTTGGGGGCTTACACGCCCCTGCCAAAAGAGGAGCATCTTCCCATAACTTTATCCACTGAAGGTATCATACCATGCAGACAATCCTTTCACAAGTACAAGCAGTCCCTTTTGCCAAGAAAAACTCATCCAAAAAGCAGCAGGCCGGGCAGACTGTTCTGTTACTCCCCTTCATCCATTTTCCACCTGCTTCTAAGTATCCAAATCAGGGCAGACAGTCCGAAAGCTGCTGCCAGAAGAAAGGCAGTTATGCTCCCAATTCCAGAACCCCCAAGAAACAAAAAGGCTGTCTGCTCCGTCAGCAGAAACCGGACAGTTTCTGTCTCTGTCATATTCCCCGCCCGATCCCAGGCCTTTACCACAAGGGTCTGCCATGCTTTGGACCCGGAAATCCGGCAGGCCAGACTCCCTTCTGATTCCTCTAAAACCCTGGCATCTGCAGATAATACGCAGTTTCCATTTACATAGATCTCTGCCCGGTCCAGCAAAAAAGTATCCCATACATCGGCGCGGATCTTCAGACTGTCTCCTGCAATCCGCTCCCGGTCTTTTACTCCATGGATTACAATGCCCGGCCCGGTTTTGTCTACAATAAACTCCAGACTTTTCTTCTTCCCCTGGCTGCTGGAAGCATTCTTCGCCCGATCTTCCGAGTAGAGAGTCACCCGGTAAATCCCCTCCTTCTGAAAATTCTCTTTTCCGATCCGGTAGCGGTAGGCTTTCCAGGTATCCTCCGTCCCCGTTTCCTCCACCTGATAGTCTCTTCCCTTCTGAAGCTCTGCCGTCTCTCCCTCCCGGCTGCAGATTATCTGATAATAATCCAGATAATCCGGATTATATTCTGTAATCACAAGCTCCGGCTCCTCAGCGGCATAGCGGCTCCCTCCGGGACCTGCCAGTTTCGCAGTCGCTTCCTCCAGTTCATACACAGACCCAAAGCGGTTTACGGAAAAAGTCAGGGTTTTCTTGACCGTGTTTCCGGCCAGATCCGCTGCAGCAGCCTGAATCCGGTAGAGATCATCGTTTTGGGGAAGATGCTCAAAATCGCCCCATAATAAGGTAAAACCATTTTCCATCTGGCTTTTGGCACAAGCCGGCGTCTGTCCTGTTTTGCTGCTCCCCGCAAAGCTTATGTGGGTTTTTTCCGGATCGAAATTATCATCTCTCACATGCAGGATCGGCGCAACGGATCCCTGATTGGCAGAACAGTCCGCCACATTCTCAAAAACCACCTCCGGCGGCGTCTGGTCAATGACGAATTCCTCCGATTCATAAAACACTGCTTCGTTTCCCGCCAAATCCGTACAGTGGATTCTCATACGGAACCGGCCGTCCTCTGCAAAGGTAATTCCTGCCCTCCAGCTTCCCTCCTCCCACTGGCGCAGAGTTCCCATGGACGGGGGCGCCTTATCCTGTCCATCCCGGTAAGCCTCCACATGAACTTTCAGATCCTCCGGCCCAAGATTTGCCTCCCTCACCTCCACAACAGCACTGCGGCTCTTTGCATAATAGCATTCGTTTTGAGGCTGAGAATTATCCCAGTGTACGTCCAGAACCGGCGGTGTCTTATCTATGACAAAGGCATCCGTCTTTCCGTAAGTTCCCCGGTTTCCCGCCGCGTCTTCACAGGAGAATCCAAAGGTATAGCTGCCATCCTCCCCAAACTCCAGAACACTTTCCCAGATACAGGTATCCCCGTGGTTCCGATCCGTCCATGAAGCAGATGCCCTGCACCCCTCCCCTGCCTGGTGGGTCCACGAAAGTACCGCAGGCTCCATTCCGGTAACCGTAAGCTCTGTCTTCTCCGGCAGAAAATTCCGCTCCTGCACCCTGATATGCGCAGTCTGATTCTCCCGGAAATAGTTTTCATTTCTCACATCCTTGTTCTGCCATTCCACCTCTACCCTGGGCGGCTGTGTGTCGATATGAATGATCGGAGCCTCTGTAAGCTTTGTAATGTAACCTGCAAAATCCCTAAACTCTGCAGAAATCGAAATCTGGTTCTGGTTATTCTTTGAGGCAGGCAGTACCACATTCGTTTCCCGCACAGTCAAAAGCTCCTGTCCTGCCTCTCCAAACTCCTGCTCCTCTTCTTCTGTTCCTGCCTGAATCCGAAGCGAATGAATCCCGGAAAAGGTATCCTCCATCACAAAACTCAGATTTACATCTTCCCGGAAGAAATATTCCTTTCTATCTCCATGTTCCGGCAGGGACCATTCGATCCGGGAAGACCTCTGATGCATTTCCTCTGATTCTACGAGAATCCCCGTACTCTCTGTCCATTCTTCCATGTGGTGCCCCGCCTGGTCCCATGCCTGTGCCCGGATGGTTCCCGAAAAAGAGGCAGGAAGGCAGAAGCTCACGAAGGCCCTGCTGCCATTTTCACTGCAGATAAGCGTTTCCCCGGCTTTCGCCGTCCCCGTTATCTCATACGGCTCCCAAACATCATCCCCTCCCATTCCTTCACAGATATAGGTGATTCCTTTCACGCCGCTGATTTTGTCAAAGGCCTGGATTTTGACGTTCAGCACCGGCTGGCAGAAGTAACCAAAAGTAATTTTATTCAAAAGCTTCTCCATAAGGGTCTGATGTTCTGCCTCTAAGAGGATTCCTGTCTCATCCGGAACTGACGGAGCTGTCCGGTCCAGACAGAAGCTTCCCAGATCCAAAAGGCCCTCTTCCCCGGCCTCCTTTGGAATATTCCCGGAAGTATCCTGTATGTGGGCAGAAATATGATAACATGCTTCTGACTTCAGATAAAGCGTGAAGCGGTATCTGTCCCCCTCCTCTTGAAGCTCCCAGAAAGGAGCTTCTCCTGCCTTGGACTGTTCCTCCGCCTGGGATTCTCTTAGAACCATCAACTGCGCCCAGTTTTTTCCGTTTATCTCTTGAATCTCCTCAATATCCAAGGTATTCCCTGCTGCGTCACAGGCCTCTGCCTGAATCCAGGTCTGCTCTTTGTTAAGGTGCTCCTCCCGAATCTCCAGCTCCATGACCAGCTCTCTGCCCGTGTGGTAAAAATCCTTCCATTTTTCTCCCTGTTCATTTTTCCAGATGACGCGGACCTCAGGTACTTTTGTGTCCCAGGACTGCTCCGTTTCTTGTTCTGCTTCCTGTTTTTCCCTTTGTTCTCTCCCTTGTTCTTCCGGTTCTTTTCTCTGTTCCTGATTTTCCGGCTTCTGTTCTTCCGGTTCCATTGATTTCTTTTCTCCCGGCTGTTCTTTTTCTTCCCCTTCTCCTGTCTCTCCTGTTTCCCTTTCTCCTGTTTGTTCCTGTAGTTCCTTCTCTTTTGCGTAAGCTGCCGTACTCCCTGTCTTTCCCTGCCAGACCAGCACAACGACTGCCAGCAGGAAAATCCAGTGACGTTTCTTCCAGATCCGGAAAATCCGGAACCGGAAAAACATTCCCACAGCCATTGTAAGAAACGCAGTTCCTGCAATTCCACTGATAATCCAGATCCTATGATAAAGCCCTAACATTTGTTCCGCATGTCCCATTTGTTTCTCCTCTCTTTCATAATCTGTGTCACGGTATCTCCCTAAATCTTCTTCCCTTTCCCATTTGATTCTGGTTCTTATCCTTTTTTGTCATAGACAGCCGCCACCTGACGTTTTGCTTCCAAAAGAAGCTCCTCCAGCCTGCGGCGCATCTTGTCAAGCCCGGTCTCCTCCCAGTCAGTCTCTGTAAAATCCTCCCTGAGATGAGTTTGAATCAAAAAAAGCTGTTCTTCCAATTCTTCCCGCTCAATCCCTGCCTGGCGAAACTCAAGGGTCCGGCTGTGGATCTGGGAAGCCAGCTCCTGGTACATCCGAAGAGCTGTCACCGCATTGTCCTTCTGGAGCAGATTTCCTCTGGCCAGTACAGTCAGATCCTCCCAGTATTCACTGTAAGAAACCGCCAGATCTCCTGCCCGGTTCCTCTGCCCTATCCGGCTGTAGTATTCCCCAATCTTCCCCAGACGCAGAGCCCGTTCCCGGCAGGCTTCCGGCAGGGTCTGGGATGCTGCCGCGGCGTTCAGCCATTTTACCGCATAGTTTTTATTTCCTTCCGCCTCATAATCATAGTAATAGGCCAGTCCCAGGGCATAAGCCAGGCGTTCATACCCGGCCGGATTTCCCTTTAAATGCATCTCAAACGTCCGGCCGTCAGAAGTCTCCCGGTTCAAAAGCTTCCTGAACAAGGCATCTTCTTCTTTTGTGAAAGAAACACTCCCTTCCTCTCCTGCCGCCAGAAACACCTGCTCCAGGAGAGCCAGATACCCTTCTTCTCTGCCGGGATTCAGGGAAACCGCCTGTTCATACGCATCTATCCGTTCCTTTTCCTCTGTGGCGGACAGGGCACGCTCCAGATAAGCCTCATAGGTCTCCCATGCAAGCTTCTGCTCCCTTCCCCATGCACCTAAAGCTGTGCCCAGGAAAACCAGGGACATAAGCAGCGTAACCGCAAATCCCCAAAACCGCCTCCGCTGGTTCTTCCGCCAGCATTCATCCATCTCCTCATAATGCTCCAGGGCATAGGCAAGCTCCTGACAATTCTGAAACCGCTCTTTTGGTTCCCTTCTGGTACATTTCTCCAGAACCTCCTGAAAACCGCCCGATAATTCCCGTCCCTTAACCTCTTCTGTAAACCTGTCCCCAAAGCCGGCCGCAGGCTCCCGGCCCGTGGCCAGATGAAACAGCGTTGCTCCCAGACAGTAAATATCCGTCCGCGGGTCCGTCTGGCCGCAGCCGCCCCACTGTTCCGGCGCGGCATACCCCGGCGTTCCCAGACAAATTGTATCCTCCCGGACATCAGAACTGCACAGCTCTCTGGCTGCCCCAAAATCAATCAGTTTTACGCTCCCATCCGGCTGAAGCATAATATTGGCAGGCTTCATATCCCGATAAATGATGGGGGGATCCTGTCCATGAAGGTACGCAAGTACCTCACAAAGCTGTTTTCCCCAGGCAATCACCCGTTCCTGCGGCTGGGCTCCTTCTGCGGCCAGAACCTCTTTTAAGGAATTTCCCTCTATGTAATCCATAACAATCAGCAGGTTTCCTTTTTCATCGATCACATCTACGATTGTGGGAAGCCTTGGATGACGCATACGCTTCAGAAGCTCCGTCTCCGCCAGCAGACGCTCCCGCACTGCCCCAGAGCCTATTCCTGCTTCCTGCCGGAGTTCCTTGACCGCCCAGGTCTTATTGGCCTTCTCATTGATCGCCAGGTAAACCACGCTCATTCCCCCCTGGCCGATCTGATCCAGTATCTTATACGTTCCTCCGATCATTGTGCCTGTCTTTAACAAATTTCCACCTCCCGTCCTCTTATCTGCCTGTTATCCCTAAGAGCTGCAGCACATATCCAAGGAAAAAGAAAGGCGCCAGAGGAAGCCGGTCTTTCCGGCTGATTCTCCCTGCTGCCAGCAGAAAGCCCGCCATCCCTCCAGCCATAAGAAGCCCGCAGCACAGGCTGCAAAAGGCCGGTCCGGCTCCAACATACAGGGCTGTAATCCCCAGCAGCTTCACATCCCCAAAACCTATGGCATACCTGCTTAACACAGCCAGACAGCAAAGTCCAAAGACCAGCAGCAGGCTTCCCGCCAGCTCTCTTCCCATAGAAACGAATGCTCTTTCTTCTAATTTTATGCAGTTCCATAAGAAAAACACTGCCCATAACAGCAGGCCGGCGCCAAGAATCCGGTTGGGAATCCGTCTCTTACACAAGTCAGTCCACGCTGTTACGGCAAGCAGAAAAAACACCACTCCTGCTTTTACGGCCTGAAGGCCATTCATCTCCTTCCTCCTTATCCTTTTGTCTTGTTCTTTGGAATCAACAGTACCGAACGGTACAGCTGCAGATTTTGATCACAGACTTTTCCTTACCATCAAGAATTGAACTAACTCTATTTAAATAAAAAAGAAAAGCTGTTGTGGTAAATATAACAGCTTTTCCATTTTCTGTCAATTATTTTCTTCGATAAACCAGTTTTCATATTATAGCTTTTACAGATCCAGCCGGTAATCCTTTTGGCACACAGATTGCACAAAGTCCCGTCACTTTAAGCGCTTATCTGACTTCACAGCCGCACGGGTTCCCAGGCTCTGGAAAATCTGAACCAGAACGATCAGCAGCGCCACTGCAATCAGCATAACCAGATACTTATAACGGTAATATCCGTAATTGATGGCGATCTTTCCCAGTCCGCCGCCGCCGATGATTCCGCTCATGGCAGAATATCCCAGAATGGTGGTAATGGCAATGGTAAAATTGGACATCAGAGAAGGGACGCTCTCCGGAATCAGCACTTTTACAATGATCTGAAAGGGCGAAGCTCCCATGCTCTGGGCCATCTCAATGATATTGGGATTTACCTCCCGAAGACTGCTCTCCACCAGGCGGGCCACAAAGGGAAAGGCCGCAATCACCAGAGGTACAATGGAGGCTGTCGTTCCCACTGCCGTCCCTGCAATCAGCCTTGTAAGAGGAACTACCATGATCATCAAAATCAAAAACGGCACAGACCGCAGAAGGTTAATAAAAATATTCAGCACATGCATGACACCCTTGGGAAGGGGCAGCACTCCGTCCTTTTCCCCTGCTGTCAGAAGCACGCCCAGCGGCAGTCCCAGCACAATGGCAAAGGCCGTGGCAAGCACAGTCACATATATCGTCTCCCACACCGCCAGCGGAATCTCATTCTGCAGAATCCAGAGGGTTTCCTCCAGAACCTCCTGTGAAAACAATTTATCCAACATGATCCGTCACCTCCTCCACCAGAATATCCTCAATGCCCCGAAGATACGTCATGGCTCTGTGCACCATCTCGTCATCCCCGGTAATTCCCAGCAGCATATTGCCGTAAGCCTTATCCCCGATACTGCGGGTGGAAGCCCCCAGAATACTGGCCGCAATCTGTTCCTCCATAGCCATCCGGGCGATCAGAGGCGTCTTGGCTGCAGGGGCCCCGCTGAATACCACCCGGATCCGCCGTTCTCCCGGCGTCTCTGTCATAATCTCATCCGCGCCGTCCGGGAATACCAGCCGCTTGGCAGCCATTGATTTGGGACTGGAAAATACGGTGCTCACTGCGCCTTCCTCCACTACCTGCCCCTCATCCAGAATGGCTACATGGGTGCAGATCTCCTCCACCACGCTCATCTGATGGGTAATAATAATCACCGTAATTCCAAGCCGCGCATTGATATCCCGGATCAGCTCCAGAATGGAATGGGTGGTCTTGGGATCCAGGGCGCTGGTAGCCTCATCGCAGAGCAGCACCTTGGGCTCTGTGGCCAGGGCGCGGGCAATGGCTATCCTCTGCTGCTGGCCGCCTGAAAGCTGGGCCGGATACGCATTGGCTTTGTCCGGCAGTCCTACCACATCCAACAATTCTAACGCACGCTTTTTTGCCTCCGCCTTGTCCATGCCTGCCAGTTCCAGGGGAAAACAGATATTTTTCAGACAGGTTCTCTGCATCAGCAGATTAAAGCCCTGGAATATCATGGTTACCTCCCGGCGCACCTTCCGAAGCTCTGCATTCGAGAGGCTTCCCATATCGCATCCGTCAATCAGCACGGTGCCTTCTGTGGGCCGCTCCAGCATATTGATACAGCGGACCAGCGTGCTCTTTCCCGCGCCGCTCATACCGATGATCCCGTAGATGCCGCCGTCCTGAATGGTCAGGTTCACATGCTTCAGGGCTTCTACTTTCCCATCCGCCGTCTCAAATTCTTTGGAAAGATCCTTTATCTCAATCATATAACCTCCGGACAAGGGGGAGCGCCGGCACAGCTTCTGCCGGCAGTCCGTCCTTCTTATGTATGTATTTACGTTTATTTAATGGCATCCAGGCTGGTCTGTTTTCCGCCGTAAAGACCAATGGGCTCTACATGGATGGCAGAAGCAGATACCAGATGGGTTCCGTTCTCCGCATTGAAATCATCCAGATAGGGGGTATGCTGGAAGTAGTTGGCGTCTAATTCCCCGCTCTCCACCACATTGTTGGGCTGAACATAGTCAGTATACTCAATGATCTTCAGGGTAATGCCCTGCTCTTCCAGAATCTCCTGAGCAACCTTCAGAATTTCTGCGTGGGGAGTGGGAGATGCTGCCACGGAAATCGTAGTCCCTGCTAAAGCTGCATAATCTACAGACGCATCGGTGCCGTCAGTGGGATTGTCCACTGTACTCACAACGGCTCCCTCATACGTTCCTGCAATGAACTCTGCCACCTTCTGGCTCTCCAGAGCTGCTGTCAGGGCTTTGATGGCGTCTGAGCTCTCATTCCCTTCTCTGACTGCCAGAATATTGCTGTATGCAGAGGAAGATCCCTCAATGGCCAGGGCGTCTGTCATGGGATTTAAGTCAGCCTCAATGGCATAGTTGGAGTTAATAACTGCATAATCCACATCCTGCAGCACATTGGGAAGCTGAGCCGCTTCCACCTCTTTGAAGGTAATCTTGTAAGGATTGTCCTGAATATCCTGAATCGTCGCGGTAATACCTGCCCCTTCCTTCAGGGTAATATATCCCTGTTCTTCCAAAAGCAGCAGAGCCCTCGCCTCATTGGTGGTATCATTGGGAACGGCAATGGTCAGGCCGCCGCTTTTCCCACAGGCCGTCAAAGCTCCTGCCAGCGCAAGGATCAGCGCAGATGTAACAAGTGTCTTAACAAATTTTTTCATAATGTATTCTCCTTTTCTTTATTGATTACAAGGGGCAGGAACTGCTGCCCCGCGCATATTAAAAAGGGAAGCTTCCAAGCAAAGCTTCCCTTCTCAATCAAACCTGATTGACGGCTGCTGCTAAAAACAGCCGCTCCCTTACGGTCAGAAAGCCCTTTGAAAATCAGCATCACAAAACATGCACATGGTACACATGTACATCTCCATCGAACACATAACATGGATGCTGTTCTTTCTCATGGCGCTCTCCTTTTCCAATAATTTTAAACTGTTTTTGATTATAGTGCAAAGTCAGGAAGAAGTCAATGGGTTTTAGTGAAAAAGGCTGACACATCCTTTCGTTTCTACAAATAATACTTCCCAAAGGTCTGCTTCAGGCACCAGTATGGAGAAACCGCTTCCACGGCATCCACGGCCGTTACGGGATAGATCCGGATAAGCTCTCCCTCCAGATAATAGTGGATGTTTCCGATGATGGTTCCCGGCTCTACCGGAGCTGTGACGGCTTCGGGCAGCTGCGTCTCTATGGTTATTTCTTCTTCCTCAGACAGAAGAAGGTTCAAATGCTCCTCTGTTCCTTCGGCCAGCTGCAGCCTGGTAAATGCCTGCTCGCTCAGATCTCCGCTCTCTGGTATTCCGCCTCTTACCGGAAGCATTCCCAGGGCAGTTTCCTGCCAGACATCCTCGTAAGTATAATGTTCCAAACCGTAGCTCATAAGCTTCCGGGTGTCGCTCCATTTGTAGCTTCGGTTATTTGGCCAGCCACAGGCCAGAAGGGCTGTGATAAAGGTGCGGTCCTCCCGCTTCAGGGCTCCCACATAACAGTAACCGGCGTTGTTGGTGAAACCTGTTTTGCCGGAAAGGGCCCCTTCCATCATGGTCAGAAAGGCATTTTTGTTGCCTACGGTAAAGCTGCGAAGTCCCTCGGTATCTCCAAAACTGTAGGAAGAGGTACGGGTGATGGCAAGAAATTCCTCCTGCCTGGGAGACTGCGTAATGCAGTAGCGCATGATGCGGGCCAGATCCACCGCTGTGGTAGAGTGGGTTCCCTGTTCATCTGCGGCATCCAGTCCGTTGGGCGTGATGAAATATGTATGATAACAGCCGATATCACGGGCCTTGGCATTCATCATTTGCGCAAACCCCTCAACCGATCCGCCCACATGCTCCGCAATAGCCACTGCAGAATCATTGTGGGATTCCAGCATCAGAGAATAGAGCAGATCTCCCAGACGGTACTGCTCGCCGCTTCGGATTCCCAGCTGAACATCCGGCATACCGGCGGCATACTGGGATACTGTGACAATTTCGTCCAGATTCGCATTTTCCAGCGTAACAATCAAAGTCATAATCTTTGTAGTGCTGGCCATAGGCTTCTGTTCATAACCGTTTTTTTCAAACAAAACACGCCCGGAGTCTGCGTCCATTAATACGGCTGACTGGGCGTACAGCTGCCGCAGTTCCGAAGGAATCTCTGTCTGCTCCTTCGATTCCTCCGCCCCCTGCCCGTACACCCTAAGCGAAAGGCAGATAATAACTCCAAGCAGTAATAAAATGGTAGATGGCTTCTTCACGTGCAGACCAACCTGTACCTGATTTCTATTTATTGTATTCTCTGAAAAGGAAATATATAACTGTAAAAGAAATCCTCTGTATCTGCGGCCAGAGCTGCAGATACAGAGGATTCATGATTATCTGTGCAGGGAAGTGCTAGGAATCCGATTCCCTCTTCCCGCAGCAGGCAGAGCCGCTGCAGCCAGAGCAGCCGCATCCGCAGGCTGAACCGCCCCGCTTCTTATTGCGTACGGTATATATGATACTGCCTGCCAGACACAGGCCTACGATAACAAGTACAATCACATCTGCCATTTCTCAATACCTCCTTATTTTCTCCGCTCCATTTACATACGGTCCGGTCAGCTCCTGAAGCTTATCTGGTGGAAAAACAAATATCTCCCCAGGGAAGCAGGATCATTTAATTAAACCTCAAAGTGCGCCTGTTTTCCTTTCTATCATGGATTTGTCTGTATTTATTTTACTATAAACTGTTTACAAAAACAATCCTCCCACCATATTTACCAGAAGGGCTGCAGTATAAGCAGCTGCCATCTGCACAGCCACGGCCCTGCCCGTTTCCTTCCAGGTCTTTAACTCCCGCTTCATGGCGCCTACGGCCGCAAAGCAGGGCATACACAGCAGATTAAATACCATGTAGGCGTAAGCCGCCGCTTTTGTCTGTATATCATCTCTCATATGGGGAAGCGCATTCTCATCGCTCCCTTCAAAGAGGATGTTTTCCGAGTAAATGTCTCCCGCGGCTTCAGCATTGTACACGCCGCCCTCAAACCCCAGTTCTTCCAGCTCTTTGGGACTATACTGGGAGAAATATTCTTCCAGATACGCTTCAGTTACGTCTTCCTGGTAAAGCTGCGCAAAGGTCACGACCACATTTTCCTTGGCAATCCAGCCGGTTATCACACCCACTGCCGGACGCCACTCACCAAAGCCCAGAGGCCTGAACACGGGGGCAATCACGTTTCCGACAGAAGCCATAAAACTGTCGTTCATCCCGCACATAATGCTGCCATCTTCATTTTCTGCGGCATTTTTTCCATTGAAGGAATTCAGATTAAAGCCGGACAGGAACCAGATCAGAACGGTGGACACAAATATAACTGTTCCCGCTTTCACGGCAAAGCCCTTCACCTTCTCCCAGCCGTGAATCAGCACGCTCTTCAAAGTGGGGATCCGGTACTGAGGAAGCTCCATAATAAAATTGGAAGTTCCCTCCCGGAATACAAACTTATTTAGCAGCAGAGATACAAGGACAGCCATTACAATACTCAAAACATACAGAGAATAAGTCACCAGCGTCTGATTGTTATCCGCAAACAGCGTAGACGCGAACAGGGCGAAGATAGGCAGTTTGGCGCCGCAGGGCATAAAGCCTGCCAGTATGGCGGTAATCTTCCGATCCTTCTCCGACTCAAGGGTGCGTGTGGCCATAACTGCCGGAACACTGCAGCCAAAGCCCTGAAGCAGAGGGATAAAGGAGCGCCCTGAGAGACCGAAGCGCCGGAAAATCCGATCCAGCACAAAGGCAATGCGGGCCATGTAACCGCAGTCCTCCAGAAAGGAAATCAGAATATACAGCACCAGCACAAGGGGAATAAAACCAAGGACAGACCCCAGTCCGCCCATAATGCCGTCAATCACCAAAGAATAGATCCAGGGGGAAGCGCCGGCAAGCGCCCTCTCGGCCAGCCCGGTAAGTCCGCCCCACAGCGATTCCACCACACCGGCCAGCCAGATACCAGGACTTGGAATTCCCAGAAACAGGAAGTTTTCACTGTTGGTGCAGGCAAAGAGCAGATACATAATCACAGCAAATACAGGCAGAGCGAGAATCCGGTTGGTGAAAAGCTTATCCAGTTTGTCAGACTTTGTTTCCACGCAGCCGGCAGAGTGTTTCGTTACCGCGTCCTTTACAGCCTTTGTTATGTACTGATAACGCTGATCTGCTATCTCTGCTTCCAGATCTGCCTCCTGGCCATATCGCTTGGCTGTCAGCTTTCCGGCCTGATTTTTCAGGTCTTCCTTCATCTGTTCCCGAACATTTTCATCATGTTCCAGAAGCTTGACAGCCTTCCACCCGCTGTCCGGCTCACCTTCTGCTTCCAGAAGCGCTTTTACCTGATCAATGGTTTCCTGAAGTTTCTTATCAAAAACCGGAAGCTTCATGGGCGCTCTTTTTTCCCTGGCCGTTTCGGCCGCTTTTTCCATCAACTCCCAGATGCCTCGGCCGTTTCTGGCCACAATCGGAATAACCGGCACTCCAAAAGCCCTGGAAAGCTTTTCTATATGAATCTCATCGCCTCTGTCTTCCACCTCATCCATCATGTTCAGAGCAATGACCGTAGGTATGCCTGTCTCCAGAATCTGCAGAGTCAGATACAGATTCCGCTCCAGACTGGTCCCGTCCACGATATTAATCACTGCATCTGGTTTTTCCTTTACAAGATAATTCCGGGCAATAATCTCCTCTGCAGAATAAGGGGACAGGGAATACGTTCCCGGAAGATCCAGGATTTCGATTTCTTTATCTTTCTTATAGGTTCCCTCCTTCTTGTCGACGGTAACGCCCGGCCAGTTTCCTACCCGCTGTCTGGAACCGGTCAGTTCATTGAATAAGCTGGTCTTGCCGCAGTTTGGATTTCCTGCAAGCGCAATCATATATGACATTTCCTACTCCTCCACTCATTTTGTCTCTTGGTTTTATTTCCGTGCGTTCTTGAATTCCTTACGTATGCCTCTCGCGCCAAAACATTGTTAGTTTTTACTAACCTATAGTTTTTAATTAATGGGTTATAATCAACTAACCCATGCGCAGAAAAATAAAGTAATCCCAAAACTTCTCTTCGGGACAAGCCGCCGGCCAATCTCTAATCCCCCATTTCTATCTGCAGCGCCTCTTCCCTGCGCAGGCTCAATTCATAACCCCGCACATGGATTTCAATTGGATCTCCCAGGGGAGCTGTTTTGATAACCTTTACTTCCACTCCCGGCGTAATTCCCATGTCCATAATCCTTCGTTTTAAGGGCCCGCCCGCTCCTATGGCTCTTACCCTTCCGGACTGTCCCGGCTTCATTTCCTTTAACGTCATCTTTTCTCCTCACTTTCCATTCTTCCTCATGTTCTCACGCCACCATGATCTGGGAAGCCAGTCCCCGGTTCAGTGCAATTCTTACTCCTTTCACCAGCAGAATCATGCCGCTTGCATTCTCTCCCACCACCTGCACCGTCCCGCCTTTTACGAATCCCAGATCCTGAAGATGCCGTTTTACCTCTTCTTTTCCATGAAATGCCTGAATCTGTCTTGTTTCTCCTACTTCCATCATTGCCAGTGCCATATTAGGTTCCTCTCCTTTCTCTGCACTTCGTACCCTCTCTTAACAAGAACGTGAATCGGAACCTGCGCCCGTCCACTGAGGATAAGTATTTTTTATGCAGTACACTTCTGCAGATACTTCTTCCATCTGTGTCTTGTGAGATTTTTTAGTTAGCATCAGCTAACCTAGAAATAACTTATCACACTTCAGATGTTTATGCAAGTATTTTTTTAAAAGATATTTCGAACGATGCCAAATAAAAGCAGCACAGTCAAAAATAACCCTATTCCCACTGACTCCCATTTTTTCCACACGGTTCTTCTCGAACACAAATAATTTCCAAGAGACTTCAAACAAATCCATCCCAGAAAAGGCAGAAAACAAAAGAGCACCGGATGGCTTAAGAATGCGCCGGACAGCTCTCCCTCTGCCATTGCCATCACCATATGGGTAATACCACACCCCGGACACTTAAGATGAAAAACAAACCGGAACAGGCAGGGGATGCCTGTTCCGGTATATCTGACAAATCCATAGTATCCGGCAAGAAGTAAAGCTGCCAGTCCTGCCTTTTCTAACCGTCTTCTATCGATCATTACTCTGCCAGTCTGTTCAGCTCATTCTGAATCAATGCGTAAGCAATAATTCCGCCAAGAAGATAAAGGATCAGATAAAGAACGCCGCTGTTCGCAGCCGGAAGACCTCTGTTCATCCTTCCCTGATCCAGCTTCTCGCCGCATTTGTAAGCCCAGTAAAAACCATAAATTCCACAGGTAATCAGAGTAAGCACTAAAGCCAGCACTCCAGATGTTCCCTCTACACCGGCTGCTGTATTGGTGTCATCTGTCAGACATACAAACCAATAAAGAGCATAGATCCCGCATGTAACCACTGATAAAACAATACACAAAGCAATATTTCTCTGTTGTAATGTCCTCATAACAATTCCTCCTTCGTACTCTAGCAGTAAATTTGTTCTGGCTAATTAAATATACCACTATTAACCACATAAATCAATACTATTGTACGTAATTTATTGCTGAATTGTATGATTTTATCCACTATTTTTTATGAAATTCCCACTATTTTCTAAATACGCCTTTCAATCCTACTATTTCTGTGATGTGGAAAATAATTTCCATTTCTGCTTGACAACTTTCCTTGTCATACGTATACTGTTTGTATGACAAATATACTTGTCAAATTGACTATTTTTTATGTCACACATCCTGGAGGTGCATGCCTATGCCGCTTTACAATCATCTCAAAGAATACCGGGCCCGTCTTGGCTTAAACCAGCAGCAGCTTGGAACTCTGGTGGGAGCTTCCAGGCAGACCATCAGTCTGATAGAACGGGGGGACTACTCTCCTTCCGTTACCCTGGCTCTCAAGATTGCCAGAGTCTGCAAGGTATCCGTAGAAACATTATTTGAATATGAGGAGGAGAATCATGAATAAGAAAACAAAGAAAAAAATAACCATCCGGTTTTTCCTGTACATTCTGGGAGGCGCTGTCATAGGCATATGCTTAAGTTTTGGGACTTTTTATGCGAAAACATCTCTTGAACAGCTGTTTTCCAGTTTTTATGCCGGACTGCTCGCAAGCTCCCCGCAGCTTAGTATCCTTCTCGGCCTGTCCACCATACTTCTGGCTTACATACCACTGGCAAAAGCCAGAAAGCGCATTGCAGACTGGAATGGCTGGAACGATGATACAGACGATACATTTTACCGGCAGACGGACCGCCTCTTAAACTTTTCCATTGGAATATCCACGCTGGCAGCGATTGTTCTCTTTATAATGTTTGCTCTGCTGACCATTGCCACACTTAGAAAGCATGTAAATGTGTATCTGTTTTTTGCAGTTATGCTGTGTTTTCTCTTCTTTATGATTTTTCAATCCCTTTTGCAGCGAAAAGCCGTAGAACAGCTCCGTATTCTGAATCCGGAAAAGAAAGGCGACGCCCTGGAGCTTCACTTCAGGAAAAAATGGCTGGAAAGCTCTGACGAGCAGGAACGCCTCTCCGCCTATGCCGCCTCCTATAAAGCTTTTTCCAGTTTGGGCATTATCTTTTCTGTCCTGTATATACTGCTGATACTGCTGATTCCCTTTTTTAACATTGGCTTCCTGCCCTTCCTGTGTGTGGGGTGCATGTGGCTGATCCCCACCGGGATCTATCTTTGGGAGGCTTCCAGGGAAAAACCAAAACAATAAATTAACACCTTGAGACCCTGTTTTTCAGGGCTCTCAAGGTGTTTCACGCTCACAGCTTACAGGCGCTTACCGCATAAAGCTTACATTAAATGGCCGGTGCATGCTCCAGCAGATACTTCTCTGCTTCTGTGTTCCACAGTCCGTTGGTCTTGGATACCAGCTTGTGAAGCTCGGCAAACATGGGATCGGTCTTTCCCTTCTCCTCGAAGTCCGCAATGGCTGTCAGCGGCAGAGAAATGTGGGTGTAAATCAGCTTCTTGCCGCCCGGCACCTTGGGAAGATTGAGGGTTGTCTCTCTTGCAACGTCAAGGCCGCCGATATGAGTAACAAGGATCGCCGGGTCAAGCCTGCCCTGTCCCATCATAGCCAGGCACTCCTTCATATCATCGGTATTTCCACCGGAGGTTCCCACTACATGGGTCCCGGAATAATGTACATTGTAGAAGTTGAACTTAGCGGAGAATTCCGGGTTGGAGGGGCCAGCAAAGAAATTCAGGCAGCCATCCTGTGCCAGAATACTGTCAGCCAGCTCTACCACCGGTGCAACGGGGGCAAAGCAGAGTACATCGTCATAGCCGGCTCCGTCTGTGAAGTCCATCATGCACTGCTTCTGATCTTCAACCTTGCCTGTGTTCACATATACAAGCTTAATGCCCTTCTTTGCCGCCTCTTCGGGAGAAAGGATCTTCTCTGCCCGTGCCAGACGCGCGTCATCAATATCGGTCACAATCAGAAGGGACGGATTGCGGTCACAGTGGATGATATAGTCGATGGCAGCCAGACCCATAGGTCCTACACCTGCCAGGATTGCCATCCTGCCGCCCTCTACGATGCCCATGTCATGCTCATATTTTCCTCTGGTTACATGATACATAGCGTGGAAGGTTCCAGCCACACAGGACAGAGGCTCTGCCAGAGAACCGCCGAAATAATTTTCGCTGTCAAAGTGAAGGAGACAGCCCATCTCCATTACCTCGTTGGGGATTACCACATAGGTGGCATCTCCGCCGATATACCGGAAGGAATATCCCGGTGCATCCAGGCTTCCCTTGTAGTTGAGCGCCGGCTGAATCGAGAACTTCTCTCCCTCCTTGAACTCATGGGCCCACTTGGAGCCTACCTTAACCAGCTCGCCGCAGAACTCATGGCCGATGATGGTGGGATGCTCTGCCACGTCATTGGGAACACGCTTGTGATCTGCTCCCTGTATCGCTGCCTTGTAGGAAGACATGCAGATACTGTCAGATACTACCTTGGCCAGAATCTCATCGTCTTTAAGCTCCGGAAGTTCAAACTCTTCCAGACGCAGATCTTCTTTTCCGTACAATCTCAGTGCTTTTGTTTTCATATTCTCTCTCCTTTTGGCATTACCGCCTTATTTTGCTTTAACACTTTCTTTATGAAAAAGTTACCTGTTTCTCTTCATGCTGGGACAGCAGATACCGGCATTCCTCTTCGGGAAGATCCTTCTCTTTTCCCACCTGTTTTGCTATGGTCAGCACTCTGGCAATCGCCTCGGCCGCCTCCATATTGTTCATGGCCTCTATGGCGTCCGGTCCTACGGCAATGGCACCGTGGTTCTCCAAAAGAGCCACATTGCTGTGCTGCAGGATGGGGCTTAAATCCCGGCAGATATCATCCGTTCCGGGTCTGCCGTAGCCTGCCACTTCAAAGCGTCCGTATTTAAACATCATTTCCGGATAAGCCTTTGTCTCCACCGGCTTTCCACAGATGGCATAGGCAGTCAGATAAGAGGGATGGGCGTGGACAATTCCGCCGATATCCTTCCGCATCCGGTAAGACAGCACATGAAGGCGGAGCTCGGATGTAGCCTTGCAGGTTCCGCCCACCTGTCTGCCGTCCAGATCTGTAATGGCAATCATTTCCTCTGTGAGAAAGGCCTTGTTTTTCGCGCTGGGCGTCACATAGATGTAACCGCCCCGCTTAATCGAAATATTTCCCTCCACGGCATTTAACAGCTGTTTCTCATCCAGACGCTTTGCCACCATAAGTATTTCCCGAATGGCTTCCCTGTCTATCTGCATATTATTCACTCACCTTTTCCCGCTCAATCAGCTTCCAGGTTGCATCCACCAGATGCTTAAACTGGGGATCCTCCAGCTGTCTGCAGATCATACTCTGACGGGAGCTGTTCACGTCCTCCCCGGAGATCTCCGTCATGCCGTAGTCCCGGCAGAGCTTCTGAAGTCTCGTCATCTGCTCCTTGGTATTTCTTGCCGGCATATAGGTTACGCCGTGCACGCCCTCTTCCTTCAGCATTTCAAAGAGCTCGTCAAGAAAATCATCCTCGAACTTGGCGGCCTTCTTATCGCCGGTGACGGAATTGGTCACATCACCCAGGTAGGGGTAGCAGAGAATAGCGCCAGCCTCATCTGCCAGCTTCACCAGATCCTTGAATAAAATACACTCTTCTGCTGCCGGTACGTAAATCTTCTCCACCAGCTCTGCCTTCATCACACCTAAAAGATCATAGATAAAATGTGGATTCTGCGGATCGGAAAGCTGTTCTTTCTGCTTGTCGGAAAGCGCGATGCCCAGCTGTGTCTCCACAAACTCCGCGCATTTTTCCTTTCCGGCCTTCTCGATAATCTTCTTACTCAAGGCACACAGGAGATGCCGCTCTGTGACAGAACCGCCGTTGGCATACTGAGAAATAGGCAGTACATCCGCATCAAAATCCAGCGTAATTCCTTTGGGCTCCATGAGAGCATTGATATTGGCAGTCATCTTCCGGTTCCGCTCATTCCGCTTTTCCCTTAAGGGCCCGAACACTTCCTGCAGTCTGGCAAAACCTGTGTCCGGTACGCTGTGGATGGCCATATAGGCGATGCCCGCCTGATCCGGATTATTAAGCTTCCTTCCCGCCATCCTTGTGCCCTCAAGGCTCGCCCGGCATTCCATGCCGCAGGTCGTGCCGATTCCGGCGATCTTTCCAGCCTTGCGGAATTCTACTGCTCCGGCAATGCTGTCGTGATCCATAATTCCCGCTGTCTCAAGCCCCTCATCCCTGGCACAGTAAATAGCTGCTGTGGGAGAATAGGGAGAGAAGGAGTAAATGGTATGTATATGATTGTTGGCGAACTGAGGCTTTACCTCCGGCTTTTCCTTCTCACTTCCCAGGACGATGGCCAGATTGGCCAGACGCTCTTCCGGGGTGGATGCGTTCAGGAGCTTTAAAGCGTCCTGTCTCTCTACGAATTTATCCATGTTATTTAAGTGCCTCCATTCCAGTTCTTATTCCAGTTCCGCAGTTACATACACCGCCCCTTGATGGAGAAGCATTTCCGGCCGCATAACCCTGCGTCCATAAATCCTTCTGGGGCTTTGTCTGTAACTGCTGTTTTTTTTAGTCCTGTTCCGATAGTTTAGTTCAGCATATTCTGGCCGCCGGTTACAGGCACCGCCTGTCCGGTCTCAAAGTTCTGCTCCACGCAGTAGAACAGGGCTTTGGACACATCAACCGGCGTGCATCCCCGGTGAATGGGGGATTTGGCCAGGTAATAGTCCTTCACATCCTGCACGGTCTTTGCTCCCGGAACCTTGCCGGCGTTCAGGTACTGCACGAAAAGCCCTCTCTCCGGATCGGACCACAGGGGGCCGTCATAGAAGTTGCCCGGACAGATGGAGTTTACCTTAATCTGATAAGCTACCAGCTCCAGAGCAAAGCTCTGAGTCAGACCGATGCCTCCGAACTTGCCGCCTGCATAGGCGCTGTTGTTCTTGGATCCCTCAAGGCCTGATTTGGAGTTAATCTGGATAATGTCAAACCAGAGACTCTCATCCGCCTCGTGCTGGGCTTTCATAATTGCAGAAGCATACTTGGCTGCGTTGAAGTATCCGATGTAGTTTACCTTGGTTACAAACTCGAATGCACCAGGCTCCATATCCTCCAGACTTCCGGCTTTCAGCACGCCTGCATTGGATACGAAAATATCCAGTCCGCCGAAATGCTCCACAGTACCGCACACCATCTCCTCCATGGACTGGGCGCTGGATACATCTACCTTCAGGCCCACTGCCCGCTCTCCTAAAGCTTTGGCCGCTTCCACTGCCTGTGCCTCGTTCAAATCTGCCAGCACCACACTGGCTCCTTCCTTATACATCTCTGTGGCTATTCCAAGCCCAAATCCCTGCGCGCCGCCTGTGACAACCGCAATCTTTCCGGCCAGACGTCCGGTTGTCTGAGGTCTGTTGTGAATGTTCTTCTTTGCATACTCTTTTGCTTCTGCTAAGTTCATGCTTTCTTCCTCCTGATAGAATCATGTTTCCATGATCTGCAAATGGATTATTTTTGAATTACAAGCTTATTATAACACAATCCCCACATAAGTCAATGTAAATCTACGAAAAACCACACTTATTTCGGTTGATTTCCTTTGATTTTCTGTCTGATGTTTTGGATTATTGTGGTATTCAGGAATTTTATGGTATAAATATCCTGTCCCGTGATTTTATATCCCAAATTTTCTGCTGTTTCTTCTGCCTTCTCCCAAAAAGCTATTCCTGTTTACGGTTACTCAAGTCTTACGTATGGACGTTTTCTCCTGATGGAATATGTATCCGGCATCAAAATACCCCTTAAGCAGATTTTTGTTACTTGTCCTGTCTGCTTAAAGGGTATCATACTGCCAGTCTTCTGCCGGCTCTATATTTACGCTTATATTTTTATTTTTAAGCCTTTTTCATCCTCTGCTCAATCTCTTCCTCCGCTTCCTCCTTAAAATCCTCCATCTGCTCCGGGCTCATGCGGGGCAGATCCGTTGCTGAAGAAACGCCGAAGGTCCGCAGAAAGTCCTCTGTAGTGGCAAAGAGAATCGGACGGCCCGGCGCATCCAGACGGCCTGCCTCCTCAATCAAACCGTATTCCACCAGCTTATTTACCGCATGATCGCATTTTACACCGCGGATTTTTTCGATCTCCAGCCGGGTTACCGGCTGTTTGTAAGCGACAATGGAAAGGGTCTCCAGAAGCACATCCGTAAGCACGTATTTCTTCGGCTGCCTGGCAATGCGGATGAGATACTCGTAATACTCGGTTTTGGTGCAGAGCTGGCAGGCATTCTCCAGCTCCAGCAGGCGGATTCCCCGATCCTCCTTCTCGTAGTCTTCCTTCATTTCCCGGATTACTTCCCGGATCTTCTCTGGCTCTGCCTCAAGGGCGGCGGCCAGCTCATCGATTTCCACGGAATTTCCCATGGTAAAAAGAATGGCTTCTATGACTGCTTTTATCTTCTGCTTTTCCACTGTCTGCTCCTTCTTGTTCTATCTGTATGCCGGTAACGCATGGGATACCAGATGTGTATCAGGCAGTTTCTGCCGCATCTGTATCATCCTGCTCTTTTCCCAGAGGCTCTCTGGCCTCTATGAGAATCTCTCCGAAGGTTTCTTCCTGCTGCACGGCCAGCTTTCCGCTTTTCATCAGCTCCAGAACAGCCAGAAAGGTTACAATCACATGGATTTTACTTTTCTTTGCCTCTGTCTCAAGAAGCTCCCGGAAACTCAGGCGTCTCCGCCCGGCCAGATGGCGCTCCACCGAAGACATCTTGTCTTCCAGGCTTACTTCCTCTTTTTCAATGGTACCAAACTTACTGCGGATGGGATCAATCTTATCCTCCTGCCTGCGCAGAATGGATTTGAAGATCTCATGAAGCTTCTCCAGGGTCACATCTCCCACCAGCTCCTCCAGATTGACAGGCTCCACATAGGAAGCCACCTCCTCCGGAATATCCGCCTTTTTGTAAAGAGCCTTCCCTGCAAGGCTCTGACGGTCCTTAAGCTCTGCCGCCATATACTTGTACATCTTGTACTCCAAAAGCCGCTCCACCAGTTCTGCTCTGGGGTCTATTTCCTCCCCCTCCTCATCAAGCTCCACGGGAAGCAGCATTCTGGCCTTGATCTCAAGCAGAGTGGCCGCCATAACCAGAAATTCACTCATTATATTCAAGTCTTCTGAATCCATGGCCCGGATATATTCCATATATTGATCTGTGATCATCACAATGGGAATATCATAAATATCAATTTTATTGCTCTCGATCAAGTGTAAAAGAAGATCCAGAGGACCTTCAAATACGGGCAGTTTTACTGAAATACCCATCTTATTCTCCCAAATCGTCATTCTTCATTCCCGGACAGATTATCCCCGTTTCCCTGCTTCCTTTGGATGCAGATGAATCACCGCCAGCTCCGGCGGATTGAAAATCCGTACATTTACCGTATGGGTGCCCAAGCCCCGGCTGACTATCAGATCCTTTCCATCCTTCTCAAAATGCCCTGCGTCGTATCTGGGAAACAGCCTGGCCTGAGGCGAAATGAGCCCGCCGATACCCGGAATGCGGATAATCCCTCCATGAAGATGGCCGGAAAGGGTCAGATCTGCCCCCCACGCCGCATAATCGTCAAAGTACACGGGATTGTGGGCAAGCAGAATATTGTACCGCTTTGGATCCGGTGTTCCCAGAGCCCCTGAAAGCTCTTCTGCCCGAAACCGCTCCTGATGAAGTTTCTCATAATACTTCTGGCCAAGCTCAAAGCCGTAAACCGTCATTTTAAGGTCCTTTATTTCCAGAGAGATTTTCTGATTTTCCAGCAGAACCACCCCGCAGTCCCGCAGTCCCTCTGCATATCGGTCATATTTATCTCCGTAAATATTCCGATCCATCCGCATCCGGTATTCGTGATTGCCGTTTCCGTAAAAAACCAGGTATTTCTTCTCCCGGATTCTCTGAAAAAGCTCCAGCGCCGGAGCAAAGGAATGCTGGCTGTGGCCGATCAGCATATCCCCGGCTGACAGCACAGCATCCGGCTTCTGTTCCCCGATGGCCGCAAGAAGCTGTTCATTTCCCGGACCATATCTGTGATTGTGCAGATCCGTCAAAAGAACCAGGGTCAGCCCCTGGCTGTCCCTTGGGAGTTTCTCTGTATTTAAATGATAGTGGAATTCTTTAAATTTGGACATGGGGATAGAATAGCATAAAATATTTGAAAATGCAATTTTAATCTTTCATAATCATGGTATAGAGCGAAACAACAAGAACCGCTCACACAGGCCGGCTTCTGATGCGCTTTCCCGGCAGGCCTGCTGTGAGTGTGCCAGGCATATAAAAAACATACTCCGTTTTGGCTGTCAGTCCCAGAGACTCTGCTCCCACGTACAAAATCTCCTCTCGAATTTCCCCGGCTCCTGCTTCCGGCTCAAAGGAAAGTTACTCCAGAATCATGGAAACCGCGTTCCCGTCTTGGATCTCAAAGCTTCCAAATTTCCCCTGAAACTGGCAGTGATAGTGCTTTCCGTGGAGATACCCCTCCCCGCTGTCTCCCATATCGGAATCATTGTATCCTCCCGTAAAGCTTCCGTCCTCATTCAGAGTCAGAAAGGTTCCCCCGTCACTCGTTTTCAAAGACTTCATACTGCTTCTTCGGCCCCCCGCACACCGGACAGCGCTCAGGAGCCTTTTCCCCTGTCATCACATAGCCGCAGACAGGACAGACATAGATGACATCTTTCGAAAATCCATCCATATCCACCGCTTCTTTCAAAAGCGCAGCATGCTCTTTTTCTGCGGCCGCCGCGCCGGCATAAGCCTGTTCTGCAAGCGGAAATGCATGCTCTCTGGCATAATCCATAATCATCCGGTAGAAATACTCCTGCTCAAACTCTTCTCCCGGAATGAAGGTCTCCACTGTTTCCAGAAAAGGCGCCGGGCGATCCAGGACGGAATAAAAACTCCTTGCATGATAATACTCAGAAGCTGCAAGGGCCCGGAACAGGCTGGCAATCCGCTCCATCCCTCTGCGCTTTGCCCGATCTGCAAACATCATATATTTGAAATGAGCCATCAGCTCTCCCTCTACCGTTTCCTCTAACTTCTGTCTTAAAACACGATCCTCCCGTTCACGCCCATAGCAGTCCTCCGGAAGATTCACTATCTGATGTTGCAGGTTCCCGTCCTCCACATAAAAATGTACAACATGGTGCTCCACGTCACAGGCGCGTATCTCCTTTGACACATCCTCGATCATCGCTCCGCCTCCTCCGGTACAGATCAGCAAAATTCCATCTACGCAGTCCTCAAATCCGGAATGGACATGGCCGCAGAGGAGGTATTTCACCTTCTCTTTCCATGGCTCACAGGCCTTTTTAAGTCGGTCATATTCCTCTTCATTCACACAGTTTAATATAAAATGATTGGGAACCGGAATGTGAAATGCAACAATTACCTGTTTCACTTCCTCCATGGCAAGAACCCTGGCCAAAAGCGCAATGCCCTCCTCCTCAAAGGTCCGCTTGGCATTGTCCAGTACAACCACTGCAAATTTTTCTGTAAGAAGGGCATAATTCTTTTCCCCAAAATACTCTGTATAGGCTCCTGTATCATGATTTCCCCGAAGCGCATAGACTTCATTTGCCGCCAAAACTTCTGTGAGCGCTTGTATCGTCTGATAATGATGCCGGGTTCCTGCCGGCACCAGATCCCCCACAACCAGGGTAATATCATCTCTGCCAGTCTCCTCCAGGGCTCCTGCGTATACCTTCATATTATAGGTTCCCAGACCCTCACAGCCCGGATCTCCGATCACGCCCATGGAATGGACGCCCGTAAGTCTGATTATAGATTCCGATACCCTCTGAATTTTATGTCTGCTCATTTCTGTTATCCTTTCACTGTTTGATATATTGCAATTCTGCCCCGGCCGGACGCAAAGTATGAGAGCGGATTCTCCTGTGAGAAAATTCGCCCTTTTTCATACATGCTGTATAACTGCCGCATTTTCGTATACAGCTCTTCAGAGGGCATCTTCCTGCACTGCCACAGGCTGTACAAGAAGCATCGGACATCCATCCGATGTGAAAATACACACAAAAAGCTGCTTTCAAGCAGGCTTGATGCAGCTTTTCGTGTGTATTTTCCCGCCGTCTGAACGGTTGATATATTATTCCTCTGCAGCTCTTGCTGCCACTTCCCTCTCCTGCACATCAGACGGAGCCTGCTCGTAACGGGCAAACTCGTATGCATAGACGCCGCTTCCGCCTGTCATGGAACGCAGGTCTGTAGAATAACCAAAGATCTCGGTCATGGGCACGTCTGCCACAACCTCCTGCTTGCCGCCCGCCACGGGATTCATACCCAGCACGCGGCCGCGGCGCTTGTTCAGATCTCCCATTACGTCTCCCGTATATTTATCCGGCACTGTAACGGTCATGGAACAGATGGGCTCCAGAAGAACCGGACCTGCATCCATAAAGCCTTTCTTAAAGGCCTGGCTGGCAGCTGTCTTAAAGGCCATCTCGGAGGAGTCTACCGGATGGTAGGATCCGTCGTAAAGCACAGCCTTCACACCCACAACCGGATATCCGGCCAGGGGGCCCTTGGTAACGGATTCCTGAATCCCCTTCTCCACAGCCGGAAAATAGTTCTTGGGAACCGCGCCGCCCACTACGATCTGCTCAAATACGTAAGGGGTCTCCAGATCGCCGGAAGACTCAAAGGTCATCTTTACATGGCCGTACTGTCCGTGTCCGCCGGACTGCTTCTTATACTTGGAATCCACGTCGGATTTCTTGCGGATGGTCTCACGGAAGGCAACCTTGGGACGGCTTAATTCTACCGCAACCTTGAATTTTTCTTCCAGCTTGCTTACCACTACGTCCAGATGCTGGTCTCCCATGCCGTAAAGCAGAGTCTGCCGGTTCTCGGAATCGTTCACTGTCTTCAGCGTCAGATCCTCTTCCATCATCTTGGTCAGCGCCTGGGAAATCTTATCCTCATCTCCCTTATTCTTGGCCTTATAGCACATATATGTATAGGGCTTGGAAACCTCGGTCCGGCCGAAAGCTACCGGTGTGGCCTTGGTAGATAAGGTATCTCCTGTCTTGGTGTTGGTCAGCTTGCCGATGGCTCCGATATCTCCCGCATGAAGCTCGGTAATCTCGATGGGCTTATTCCCCTGCATCACGTAAAGCTTACTCAGCTTCTCTTCTGCCTCTTTATCCTGATTGTAAAGGGTATCGTCAGACTTAATAACACCAGAAGACACCTTAATCAGGGAATACTTTCCAATAAAGGGATCCACAATGGTCTTAAATACATACGCGCTTTTTGCCTTGGAGAAATCGTAATTAGCCTCAAAAATCTCATTGGTCTTGGTATTGATGCCGTTGCATGCTTTCTTATCGGGGCTTGGGAACAGCTCCACAATATCATTCATCAGATTGTGGATATTCCGAAGCTCTGTGCTGGAACCCATGGATACGGGAATCACGGAACCGTCGCTTACATTAAACTTCATGGCAGCCCGGATCTCGCTGACGGTGAATTCCTCGCCGTTGAAGTAGCGCTCCATAAATTCATCCGAGGTCTCTGCCACTGCATCCAGAAGCGCTTCGCGGCAGATAGCCAGATTGTCTTTGGAATACTCCGGAATGTCACAGGGTTCACGCTTTCCAATGCCGGTAAATCTGCGGCCTTCCATCTTGCAGACATTGATATAGCCCACAAACTTCTCATCCTCACGGATAGGCTGATAGAACGGTGCAATCTTCTTGCCATACCGCTCGGTCAGATCCTCTACCACCTGGCGGAAGGATGCATGATCCACATCCATCTCGGTCACGAAGAACATCCGGGGAAGCTTGTACTTCTCACACATCTCCCATGCCTTCTCCGTTCCAACCTCCACACCAGCTTTGCCGGATACCACGATAATTGCAGCATCCGCAGCCGCCACAGCCTCTTCTGCCTCTCCTACAAAATCAAAATATCCCGGTGTATCTAAAATATTTATCTTGCAGTCCTGCCAAATCAGCGGAATCACGGAAGCGCTGATTGAGAACTTTCTCTTAATCTCTTCCTTATCATAATCACTGATGGTATTCCCATCCGTTACCTTGCCGATACGTGTAGTCAGGCCGGATACATATGCCATTGCTTCCACCAGACTGGTCTTGCCGCAGCCGCCGTGTCCCAGGAGCACTACATTGCGAATCTTGTCAGTTGTGTAAATATTCATGCCTCTTCCTCCGATTATTTTTTTGGATCTATGGACAGAAAATTCTGCTCCAAAGACCGCCATGTATATATTTTACTAAAAACCCCACAAAAGTTCAACCCTTTTATGCAGAATTAACAGTGGGATTTGCAGGTATTTATACCGAAGCCTCCTCAAGCTTCTGCCGGTAAGAAGCCTTCAGCTTCTGTCCGTAGATCTCCTCCGTCAGGGCTTTTGCCTGGGCATAACAGGACGCCCGCAAAGACGGATCCGTCTCTTGTGACATCTGGGAAAGCAGCGCGTCAATCCGATCGGCCAGCGCATGGTCATCCCGGTAGTTCTGAACCGTATAGCCCGGCGACAGCACCTCGGATCCATCCCGCCCCGGATAGTACTTCTCGCCCCCGCCTCCTGTCTCTGTCTGAAGGGCAAAAGTCTCATGCTCTGTTCCCGCCACAAGAACCTCCATAGAATTCTTCCAAATCTGGGCCGGGTAGGTGCCGCCGGATAACTGATCCAGCTGTCTTGGCAGATCGTATCCTACCCAGACAGCCATGGCATAATCCGGTGTAATTCCCGCAAACCAGCCGTCCCGGCTGTTGTTGGTAGTCCCTGTTTTGCCTGCCGCCTCCACCGGGCTCTCCCAATGCATTTTTTTGGCGGTTCCCTTCTCAATTACCCCCTTCAGGATATCAATCATAAGCTCCGTCTGCTCGGATATGTACACCTGCCGGGTTTCCCAGGGCTCATAGAGCTCTACTCCGTATTTGTCCACTATGGACACAATGCAGTCTGCCTGCTGGAATACTCCCTTATTGGCAATGCAGGAGTATGCGTTGGCCATCTCAAGCGTGGTGGTGCCATAGGTAAAACCGCCCAGAGAGGCCGCCGGATAGAAGTCGTCGGGAACCACCCTGGCAAAATTCATATTTTCAAGATAAGAAAGGCCTGCCTCCGGCGTGATCTCACAGAAGAGCTGCCAGGCGGTACCGTTCTTGGAATTCTCTACTGCCGAGCGCAGGGTCATCCTGGTTCCGGACATTTCCAGCACCTTTTCCGGGTGCTCCTTTGCCCTGTCAACATCAATATTCTGCAGAATGGACCGATCCGTGTATCCCCGCTCCAGAGCCGGCAGATACACGATCAGAGGCTTGATGGAGCTGCCGGGCTGGCGGAAAGACTGATAGGCCCGGTTCAGAGTATAGGTACTGCTGCTCTGGGTCCTTCCGCCCACAATGGCCTCAACCTTGCCTGTCTCATTATTAATCAGCGTAGAAGCCCCCTGAAGGGAATACTGTCCGTTTTCTTCTGTCTCTTCGTCAAAGGCCAGCACCTCATCAATGCTTTCCTGTAAAAGCTCCTGCTTTTCCTTATTCAGAGTTGTCTGGATGGTATAGCCTCCTGTATACAGTTCCCCTCGAAGCCGCTCATAGGCCTGGCTGTAAGTTTCCATATAGAAATTGTAGTCCTCCATATCAGCGAAATGATACCGGAACAAAAAGCCGTCCAGCTTCATCAGGCTGCGGATGCTGCAGTCAATGGCGTAGGTGGTCTCATAGTCCTTGATCTCTGCCGGCTCCTTCACATTCAGCACAATATCCTCCCGAAGCGCCTGCATATACTGCGTCTGTGTAATCAATCCCGTCTCCTGCATATCTTTCAGCACCTTATCCCGCCTGGGTATGGCATTTCCACTGTTCTTGAGCGGATCGTAGTAGGATGGAGAGTTGGGAATGGCACACAGATAAGCCGTCTCATTCAAAGACAACTCTTTTGCGGATTTGCCAAAATAAAATTCTGCAGCTGCTTCGATGCCATAGCAGTTATTGGCAAAATAAATATTATTTACATAGAACTCCATAATTTCTTCTTTTGGATACTTTTTCTCCATCTCCAGCGCATAGCAGATTTCTTTCACCTTCCGCTCCAGTGTCACTTCCTTTGTGATAAAAACGTTCCGCACCAGCTGCTGGGTGATGGTGCTGGCCCCATGGACCTTCCTGCCCATGGAGGTGACATACTCCAGTCCCACACGCACAATGGCTTTGGGATCAATTCCTTTGTGTTCCCAGAAGGTCCGATCCTCTATGGCGATAAATGCATTAACCACATTTTCCGGGATCTCCTCAAAGGACAGATAAATCTTACTGCCATTTCCCGACAGCTCTGTCAGAAGATTTCCCTGATCATCATAGAGATAGCTGGTCAGGTTTTTTTTGAATGTGTTGGTATTGGAGTCCTGCACAGCCTCTTCTGCCTCCTGGCTGTACTCCTCATAAAGCGGGTAAACCTTGTAAACAACGGCTCCGCCGGCGGCCAGAGCGGCAGTGAATATGAGCAGGAAGAGGATTTTAAATAATCTTTTTATAAACTTCATAGTCACGTCCTGTTGAAGAATTCTTAAACAGCCTATGCTGTTATTCTATATTACTTTCTTTGTTTGGTAAAGGGTCTGTTAAAAATTGCCGCTATTTTATCACTTTAAAGCGAAACAGTATTGACATTCCTGTCAAAAAATCGTAAACTGATATCTGTGAGTCATACCACACGGCACCATTTTCCCCAAATACCGGAACTCACTTTTATTTTAATGAAATGAGGCATTTTTTATGATTATTGTTATGAAACCAAAAGCCCCCAGGGCTTCCATTGACCATGTACTTGAGATCATCCAGTCCAACGGCCTGGATACCCATCTTTCAGAAGGAAAGCAGGTCACTATCATCGGTGTAGTGGGTGATAAAACCCGGCTGAATCTCTCCAATCTGGAGATTGCTCCGGATGTGGACAAGATTGTTCCTATTACCGAGAGCTACAAGCTCAGCAACCGGAAGTTCCATCCGGAAGCATCTGCCATCACAGTGGGCGGTACTTCCATCGGCCCGGACACTCTCACCGTTATGGCCGGTCCCTGTGCCATTGAATCAGAAGAGCAGCTGATCTTAATCGCCAAATCTGTAAAAAGGGCCGGAGCTGCATTTCTGCGGGGCGGCGCATACAAGCCCAGGACCTCCCCCTATTCATTCCAGGGGCTGGAAGAAGAAGGTCTGCGGTACATGAAAAAAGCCCAGGAAGAGACCGGGCTTGCCACTATCTGTGAGGTCATCAGCGAAACCTCCATAGAAGCCGCAGTCAAATATGTCGATATGCTGCAGATCGGCGCCCGGAATATGCAGAATTTCCAGCTTCTTCGGGAAGCAGGCCAGTCCGGTCTTCCAGTGCTTTTAAAACGCGGCCTTTCCTCTACCATTGACGAATGGCTGAATGCAGCGGAATATATCATCGCCGAGGGCAACCGGAATGTAGTCCTCTGCGAACGGGGGATCCGCACCTACGAGACAGCCACACGGAATACTCTGGATATCAGCGCTGTCCCTGTTCTGAAATCCAAATCCCATCTGCCCGTCATCGTGGATCCCAGCCACGCATCCGGCGTCCGGGCTTACGTGGCTCCCCTTGCCAAATGTGCAGTGGCAGCAGGCGCTGACGGACTGATGATTGAAGTACACAACAACCCGCCCTGTGCTCTCTCCGACGGCCCCCAGTCTCTGACCTTTGCCCAGTTTGATGAACTTGCCAGAGAGTTAAAGGCCTATGCGGCTCTTGCCGGGAAGAAATTTTAGGAGGCAGATATGAACATACAGACCGTAGGGTTTGTAGGCCTGGGACTGATTGGCGGCTCCATCGCCAAAGCCATCAAGGCCTATCATCCCCAGATCCAGATTATGGCCTATATGCGCAGTACCGATACACTCATCGACGCGGCCAATGAGGGAACGGTGGATATTGCCTGTACCGCAGTGGACGGCCAGTTCGCTGCCTGTGACTGTATTTACCTCTGTGCGCCCGTATCCACCAACGCCATGTATCTGGAGCGCCTGAAATCTATTATCCGCGAAGACTGTATCCTGACAGATGTGGGAAGCACCAAGACAGATATCCACAGGCGGGTGGAGGAACTTCATCTGGAGGCGCATTTTATCGGCGGGCATCCCATGGCTGGTTCTGAAAAGACCGGCTATGCCAATGCCAAGGCCCATCTCATTGAAAATGCCTATTATATCGTCACCCCTGCCGGTAAAGTTCCCAGAGATGCTGTAGATACTTTTGTTTCTTTTACCGCCTCTTTGAAAGCCCTTCCGCTGGTTCTGGATTACCGCCAGCATGATTTTATCACAGCTTCCATCAGCCATCTGCCCCACCTGATTGCCTCCTCTTTGGTAAATCTGATAAAGGATCTGGACGGCCGGGAAGAACTGATGAAACGCATTGCCGCAGGGGGCTTCAAAGATATTACCCGCATTGCCTCTTCCTCCCCGGAAATGTGGGAGCAGATCTGTATCACCAACAAGGAGAATCTGATTCGGGTTCTTAATCACTATATGGAACAGCTTTCTCAGGTAAAAGAACAGCTGGTCCGTGAAGATTCCCAGGGCCTTTACCATTTCTTCGAGACCTCAAGGGAATACCGGAATTCCATTCCGGATTCATCCTCCGGCCCCATTAAAAAAATGTATGCTTTCTACTGCGACATGATGGATGAAGCCGGCGGGATCGCTGTTTTGGCTACCATTCTGGCTGCAGGCGGAATCAACCTGAAAAATATCGGAATTATTCACAACCGGGAATTTGAGGAAGCCGTTGTGAAGGTGGAATTATACGATGAAGCTTCTTACCAGAAAGCTGTGGAGCTTCTTCGAAAACACCGGTATACCATCTATGAACGTTGATACCGGTAAAGAGGGGCTGTACGCCTCAAAATGGATAAGGAGCTGCCCGTCATGAAATTCAAGCGTATCAAATCATTAAGAGGAACCTTAAGCGTTCCTGGCGACAAATCTATTTCCCACCGGGCCGTTATGTTCGGCTCTCTGGCTGAAGGCCTGACGGAGGTGGAGGGGTTTCTTCCAGGGGCAGACTGCCTTTCCACCATCCAGTGTTTTCAAAAAATGGGAATTTCTATAGAAGAAAAAAGCCCCACCAGCCTTCTGATCCATGGAAAAGGCTTACAGGGACTGAGAAAGCCTGACGGAATTTTGGATACCGGCAACAGCGGCACTACCACACGGCTGATTTCCGGCATCTTAAGCGGCCAGGACTTTGAAACTACCCTTACCGGGGACGCTTCCATCCAAAAACGCCCCATGGGACGGATTATCGAACCGCTCTCCCTTATGGGCGCTTCCATAGAAAGCCTGAAAGGCAATCACTGTGCGCCGCTTCGGATTCAGGGCCGTCCGCTTCACGGCATCCATTACACTACAAAAACAGCTTCCGCCCAGGTAAAGTCTGCCATCCTTCTGGCCGGACTGTACGCGGACAGTCCCACCCAGGTGACAGAGCCAGCCCTTTCCCGCAACCACACGGAGCTGATGCTGAATTCCTTTGGGGCCCAGGTACAGACAAGGGGCACCACTGCTTCCATAAAGCCCCGGCCTCATCTGGCTGGACAAAAAATCCTTGTTCCCGGCGATATCTCTTCTGCGGCCTATTTTCTCGCGGCCGGATGCATGATTCCGGACTCAGAGATCCGGATCTGCGGTGTAGGCATCAATCCCACGCGGGATGGTATTCTTCGTGTCTTACAGATGATGGGGGCACAGATAACGATTCATCCCACAGAAAGCGAGACCGCTGAACCCATAGCAGATCTTCTGGTTAAAACCTCAGAGCTTCGAGGCTGTACTCTAAAGGGAGATCTGATTCCCGCTCTGATTGATGAAATTCCCATAATCGCTGTCATGGCCTGCTTTGCCAAAGGCACAACCATAATCAAGGATGCGGCGGAACTGAAGGTAAAGGAATCCAACCGTATCGACGTGATGGTTAAGAATCTGTCCGCCATGGGCGCACATATCACCGCTACAGAAGACGGCATGATCCTTGAGGGGGGATATCCCTTACATGGAGCGCTTATTGACAGCTGCCTGGATCACCGGATCGCTATGTCCTTTGCTGTGGCAGGACTGCATGCAGACGGGGAGACCAGGATTCTGGGAGCGGAATGTGTAAATATTTCTTATCCCGGATTTTATCGTGATCTTGAGCGGCTGTGTCAGTGATACATTTTTACAGAGGAAACCGGGATGTCAGCGGATGAGCATCGCATCCCCAAATGAAAAGAACCGGTACCGCTCTTCCACCGCCTCTTCATAAGCCTCCATCACATGCTCCCTGCCTGCAAAAGCCGATACCAGCATCAAAAGCGTGGATTCCGGCAGATGGAAGTTCGTAATCAACGCATCCATCAGTTTAAAGCGGTATCCCGGATAGATAAAAATATCCGTCCAGCCGCTTCCGGCATGAAGGATTCCGTTCTCATCTGCCGCTGACTCCAGCGTCCGGCAGCTGGTGGTTCCCACACAGATCACACGTCCCCCTGCTGCTCTTGTTTCATTAATCAGCCGGGCCTGCTCCTCTTCTATCTGATAAAACTCTGTGTGCATATGGTGCTCTTTCACATCCTCCACTTTCACCGGGCGGAAAGTGCCAAGCCCCACATGGAGCGTCACATGGGCCAGCTTTACGCCCTTTTCCTCTATGGTCTTAAGAAGTTCCGGCGTAAAATGAAGCCCAGCTGTAGGCGCAGCCGCCGATCCCTCGTGTCTGGCATAGACAGTCTGATAGCGGTTCTTATCCTTCAGCTGATGGGTAATGTAGGGCGGCAGAGGCATCTGTCCAAGCTTGTCCAGAATCTCCTCAAAAATTCCCTCATAGGTAAAGCGGATCCGGCGGTTTCCCTCTTCCACTACCTCCAGCACCTCTCCTGCAAGAAGGCCGTCTCCAAAGGATATCCGGGCCCCAGGCCTGGCCTTTTTCCCCGGTTTCACCAGTGTCTCCCACACATTGCCCTCACAGCGGCGAAGAAGCAGAACCTCAATGCCCGCTCCCGTCTCCTCCTTTACACCCAGCAGACGGGCGGGAATTACACGGGTATTATTTACCACCAGACAGTCGCCAGGGTGCAGATAATCCACCAGCTCCCGGAAGATGCGGTGCTCCCGCTCTCCTGTCTTACGGTTAAGCACCAGCAGTCTGGAACTGCTCCGATCCTCCAGGGGATCCTGTGCAATCAGTTCCTTTGGCAGATCATAATAAAAATCACTTGTCTTCATTCTACGCTTCCTTACATGTATTTTTTCTTCTTAAAATAAATCAGAATTCCAGCCACTACAAGAATACTCAATGCAATCACATACACGTAGCCGAACTTCCAGGCAAGCTCCGGCATATTGGTGAAATTCATGCCGTACCAGCCCACAATCAGTGTCAGCGGCTGGAAAATAATCGTCACAATGGTAAAGAGCTTCATGGTATTGTTCAGATTATAGTTCAGCGTGGCATCCAAAGCCTCCCTGAGATGAATCAGGTTGTCGCATAGCAGCTGGGTGTTGTTGCTCAGACGCTGGGACTTATCCGTAAAAATCTTAAAATAGCGCAGATCCTCTTCCTCAAATAAATCGTTTTCATTCTCCTGAAGAGCCTCCCCAATGTCAATCAGCTGATCGTAATAATTCTTCAGCGTGGACAGGCGGTTGCGCAGATCAAAGATTTCTTTATTCAGGTCTTCATCTATCTTGCCGTTGACCACTTCCCGCTCCATGCCGATGATCTGGCGCTCCGTCATCACCAGTCCCCGGTTTCCGCTGGAGAGCAGACGTTCCAGCACCCCGTAAATCACTTTTTCCATGGTGGCATTCTGCCGGAACCGCCCAATGGAATCCAGAAACATCTGCCGGATATTGTCACCCCTGTCCAGAATCTTTATAATAATAAAAAGATTTTTCTTAATAAAAAACCCAATACGGTTCCGCTTGCTGCTCAGATTCAGAATATCCACAATATTGATCATGCCGAAGCTGAACTCATCATAGACATCGATGCTGGTCCGAAAATGAGTAAAATCCGTCATACAGTCTTTTACCGCCACTTCCGACAGTCCCAGCTGTTCATAACAGCTGCGCAGTTCTTCCAGGGTCAGATAGCCCACACAAATGTCATGGCTGTCAATCTGTTCCAGGGCCACTTCCCGGATTTCCTTATCGTGTATGGAATAGAACATTTCCCGCCGCCTCCCCTGTCTTAAGAATCCTGGTTCAATTCTTTTGTTCTCCATTTTATCTTATTTTTCTTCAATGGTAAAGAGAAATCGGCGGGGTTTTACCAAAATTCGTGCAGTCCGGCAGATTCAGGTGTGCTGCTTTCCGCCGGGTGTCTGCAAGACGCTCTTCATCCGCTGCACAGAAACGGTTCTGGGAAGTTCAGCTTTCTGTCAATTTTTTTCATCATACATGCAGCTTTTTATCTCAAATCCGTTCAGACAATTTCCTTTCAAAACGATCCTTACGCAGGTCTGCCGGAATTTTCGTTGGATATTCCCCCTGAAAGCAGGCGGTGCAGTAATCCTCACTGTCTATCAGTTTACTCAGCTTTCCGATTGGTAAATATCCCAGCGAGTCCGCTCCAATCATCTCTGCAATCTCATCCACGCTGTGATGGCATGCAATCAGGTTTTCTTCCGAATCAATATCCGTTCCATAATAACAGGGATATAAAAACGGAGGTGCAGAAATTCTCATATGAATCTCTTTCGCTCCGGCGTCACGCAAAAGCTTTACAATACGCTTGCTGGTCGTCCCTCTGACAATGGAATCATCAATCAGCACAACTCTTTTTCCATCGATTACCTTCCTGACAGGACTAAGCTTAATCCTGACCTTGTCCAGACGCTCATTTTGTCCTGGAGAAATAAATGTCCTTCCTATATATT
>CATJHO010000144.1 GCA_949740535.1 uncultured Lachnospiraceae bacterium | reverse complement strand
TATGAGCTGGGAATCGAGTCTATCCCCAGTGAATCCGAGTGCTATCCGGCCAAGCTGGCCCACGGGCATGTGACCTGGCTGATTCGAAAAGGGGTGAAATTTATCTTTTATCCCTGCATTCCCTATGAGCGGAATGAATTTCCTGACGCAGGCAATCACTACAACTGCCCCATTGTCACCTCCTACTCGGAAAATATCAAAAATAACATCGACGAACTGGGGGATCCTTCCATTGACTTTTTCAATCCCTTCCTCTCCTTTGAGAATGAACGGATTCTGGAAAAGCGCCTGGTGGAAGAATTTCAGAAGCGGTACCAGATTCCGGCCGAAGAAGTTTCCGCCGCGGTCCGCAAGGCATGGAAAGAACTGGAAAATGCGCGGGAAGATATGATGCGCAAAGGGGAAGAAACCCTTGCCTGCTTGAAGGAAACCGGACGCAGGGGCATTGTTCTGGCAGGACGGCCTTATCACATCGATCCGGAGATCAACCACGGCATTCCAGAACTGATTAATTCCTATGGCATTGCTGTATTTACAGAGGACTCGATCAGCCATCTCTACGGGGTGGAGCGTCCTCTGATGGTGATGGATCAGTGGATGTACCATTCCCGCCTGTATGCCGCCGCAAACTTTGTAAAAACCAGAGAGGATCTGGATCTCATCCAGCTTAATTCCTTTGGCTGCGGCCTGGACGCAGTGACCACGGATCAGGTCAACGATATTCTGAGCAATTCCGGCAAGATCTACACCTGTCTGAAGATTGATGAGGTGAACAATCTGGGCGCTGCCCGTATCCGCATTCGTTCCCTGATCTCCGCTCTGCGGGTCAGGGAGCAGAAAAAGGTCTGCAGGGCCGTGGTTTCTTCTGCCTACGATCGCTGTATTTTTACAGAAGAAATGCGCAGAACCCATACCATTCTCTGTCCCCAGATGTCTCCCATTCATTTTGAACTGATTGAACCGGCTTTCCGGGCCGCCGGACTGCGTCTGGAAGTTCTGCCGGACTCAGACAAGGCCGCCATTGATATGGGGCTCAAATACGTAAATAACGACGCCTGCTATCCCTCCCTGGTGATAGTAGGACAGATTATGACAGCCGTTCTCTCCGGAAAGTATGATACCAAAAAGCTGGCAGTCATCGTCACCCAGACCGGAGGCGGCTGCCGTGCCACCAACTATATCGGCTTTATCCGCCGGGCTCTGGAAAAGGCCGGTTATCCGGATATTCCCGTGATTTCTCTGAACCTGAGCGGTCTGGAGAAAAATCCCGGCTTCAAAATCACGCCCCAGCTGGCCATAAAAGGCCTCTACGGCCTGATTTTCGGCGATATTTTCCTGCGGGTGCTCTACCGGATGCGCCCCTACGAGAAGGTTCCCGGCGCCGCAGACCGGCTGCATGAGAAGTGGAAAAAGATCTGTCAGGATTTTCTGTCCGGCAGTCATGCCTCCCGCGTCCGTTTTGTGAAAATCTGCCGGAAAATCATCGAGGAATTTGATCAGCTTCCCATTTATGAGGATCTGAAAAAACCCCGTGTAGGGGTAGTAGGTGAAATTCTGGTAAAGTTTTCACCCTCTGCCAATAACCACATTGTGGAGCTTCTGGAATCTGAGGGTGCTGAAGCTGTGGTCCCGGATCTCACGGATTTCCTGCTCTACTGCTTTAAGAACAACGAGTTTAAAGCAGATTATCTGGGGAAAAAGCGCTCCGGCGCCCGCAACGGCCGCCTGGGCATAAAGGCCCTGGAATGGCTGCGGCGTCCAGCGGTAAGGGCTTTCCGGCACAGCGTCCACTTTACGCCGCCCGGCGATATCGATGCCATGGGAGAAATGGCCGCAAAGTTCGTATCTCTGGGCAACCAGACCGGCGAAGGCTGGTTCCTTACCGGAGAGATGCTGGAGCTCATTCAGAACGGCGTGCCCAACATTGTCTGTACCCAGCCCTTTGGCTGTCTGCCCAACCATGTAGTGGGAAAAGGCGTCATTAAGGAACTGCGCAGGCAGTATCCACAGTCCAATATCGTAGCCATTGATTATGACCCCGGAGCCAGCGAGGTGAATCAGCTGAACCGGTTGAAATTAATGCTGGCTTCGGCGGAGAAGAAGCTGAAAGAGACATAAACGCCAATGCCTGGCCGCAGCCACAATCCTGCCAAATAAAACATCCGGCTTTTCCCTGTCCACGTGTACAAAAACCTTGAAACACTGGACTGCAGGAAAAGCCGGATGTTCTTTTATCCTGGAATTCTACTTAAGATTCTCTCCATTGGATGTTACAATACTGCGATACCAAAAATAACTGTCCTTTTTTATTCTTTCCAATGATCCATTCCCATAATCGTCCTGATCGACATAGATAAAACCATAACGCTTACTCATTTCACTGCTGGAACAGGAAATAATATCAATCGGGCCCCAGGCATAATACCCCCTCACATCTACACCGTCTTCTACAGCCTCTTTTAAAGCCAGCAGATGCTCTTTGTAGTAATTGATTCTGTAAGGATCATGAACCGTCCCGTCTGCTTCCAGTTTATCAAAAAATCCTGACCCGTTTTCTGTAATATAAATCGGCACCTGGTAACGATCATACCATGCGTTCAGTGTGATTCGAAGTCCTGTCGGATCGTATGACCAGCCCCATTCATTGGCTGGCAGATGTTCATTGAACATGGTGCGGTTTCCATTTTTATAACTTTCAGCAGATACCACACTGGAATAATAATAGGAGAAGCTTGCAAAATCACAGGTATTTTTCAAATCTTCTTCATCATCCCGGCCAAATGTAACAGTAATGTTATGCTCGTCAAAATAACGAAAAGCATATCCGGGATAACGGCCTCGAAGGAGAACATCTGAGAAAAAATATTCCATCTGGTTATGCCTGAGGGCCGCCAGCTGATCTTCCGGTTTCGTGGTCAGCCCGTAGGAGGGTTCATTGTAAACCATCATGCCGATTTCCAGATCCGGATAGTTTTCATGGGCATATCTGGCTGCTCTTGCACAGGCTGTCATTTCATTGTGTACTGCCTGATATTTTTTCCCAGGCAGATCTTCCACACGATCCGAAGGAATCCCCAAATGATTGAAGGATTCATGACGGATAAGATTAATCTGATTTACCAGAATCCATTTTTTCACTTTGGTATGATAACGGTCAAATAAGGTTTTACAGTATCTTTCAAAGAAGCCAATCAGCGCCCGGTTATACCAGCCATTGTATTTCAGGGCCAGGTTCAACGGCATTTCATAATGGGAAATTGTAATCATCGGCTCAAGGCCATTTTTTTGCATCTCGTCTATCAGCCTGTCATAAAACTGCAGTCCGGCCTCATTGGGCTCTTGATCGTCTCCATTGGGATAGATTCTCGCCCAGTTTATGCTTGTGCGCAGGGTATTCATCCCCATTCCGGCAAGCAGCGCAAGATCCTCTTTGTACCGATGGTAAAAATCAATTCCCCATCTTTTTGGAAAATACCTTCCGTCTTCTTTTGTACTGGCGACAGCTTTGCGGATGTATTCTGTATCCAGTTCCTTATTGCTTTTCTTTTTTATATCAATGTTATCATGAAATTCATTCACATCTGCAATGCAGAGGCCCTTTCCGTCCACATCAAAAGCGCCTTCGCACTGGTTTGCCGCCAGAGCGCCTCCCCATAAAAAATGTTCAGGAAACCCTTTTGCCGCCTTTTTCATCCTGTTCCTCCAATCGTCTAAGCCTTTCCTCATAACTCTTTGCGATTTTTATCAATTGGTTTGCTATATTAATTTCGCTGTATATGGTCATCAATGTGTCCTGGGCGTGGGCAAAAAGGACAGAATATTCCTTTTTTTCTCCATCTGCCTCTCCCTGAATGGCATCTGTCTGGATCCTGTGGGCTTTTGCAATCTCTCTGCCTGCCTCTGTCATTTTTCCGGCCGCTCTTTCAAAGTCAAAATCCGTAAGTGCATCCAGAGCTTCCTTACAGAAAAGACGTGCATCGCCTGCATGAATAATAATTCCCATTGCCTCTTCAATCGTTTTTTCGTTCATGCCTGCCCTCTCTCCTTACGTTCTTCTTCCAAACACTGTTTGTCATAAATGCTGAAAAACGGATACCAGACTGCCAGTGTCACAACAAAGAGAAGCACGACCAGAAATACAGAAACAATCGATCCGCCAGTGGCAAGCCATGTACAAACAGGATATGGACAGTACCAGATGGAAAAGTTAATATTCGGAATGACACCCATAGGAATCACCTTGGTAAATATGTATGCCAGAAGAGCTGTCACAATGGTACACAGGTTCATGGGAATCATCAAAATGGGATTCCATGCAATGCATCCAAAAACAACGGGTTCATTGATATTGAAAATGGATGGAATAATGGATGCTTTTCCCAGAGCGCTTAATTTTTTGGACTTTGCTTTAAATGCCATCAGAAAAGCCAGCGCCAGGGTGCAGCCCACTCCGCCGATATACAGATACGCATATCCAAAGCTGTTTGTATTCACATAGGACGCGCTGCCTGCCATATTTGCTTCAATGGCAGCAAGAAGTATGGGAGTGGAAACCGGAGTCAGCACCCAGGAAGAAATTCCCATACAGTAAAGGAAGGTATAAAGCCATATCATCAGCATAAAACCTGGGAATGTCTGAGCAAAATTCTGTAATGGCGAAAAGATTGACATAATTGTGTTATACAAATCAAACCCAAGAAGATCGATCACTACCCAGCCTGCCACTACTATCAATCCCATAGGAAGAAGCTGATCAAACCACTGTCTGACAAAATCCGGGATTACAGAATCCTCTTGAAAGAAAGAAAATCTGCCAAACAGACGGAATACCAGTCCCACTAAAATTCCTGTGACAATGGCAATAAACATTCCCCCTGCACCAAAGGCGCTGTGCCCAAAGCCGATGGTTCCATCTGCTGCCAGCTGTGGTGTAATCGTAATTGCATATAAAATAATACCTGTGATTGCAGCCACAAACCTGGATCTGCGGAGTTTCAGTTTTTCCATCAGATTAAAAGGAATCAAAAATGAGATCATAAGCGATATCATTCCCATGGTCCAGCCCTGAGGCGTCCAGAAATTGGGCCACCAGGACAGATTGAAAACCGATCCCGGTAAGGTCAGCATTGCAAAGATCGATCCCAGAAATACAAGCGGAATGGTCTGATTAACAGAATCTTTTAAAGTAACAATCCAGATATTGTGGTTTACTTTCTGCATTCTGGGTGTAAATTGTTCTTCCAGCCATTTCATTAAACGGTTCATACTACTCCTTTCTCTTAAACAGCACTCAGCTGTTTACTGCTTCCAGCATATGTTTGACTGCTTTTTCTCCGTCAAGAACTGCATAATACTCCGGTTTCATAAGAATTGCTTTTACATCACTGTCACCTACATATTCTTTGATATCCTCTAAAATATAGGCTAGATGCGGCCCCACCATAAGGACATCAATCTCATCAATGTAAGATTCTATTTCCGATTCGCTCCTTGCTTTAATTGTTACATCAAGGCCCATCTTTGCAGCAGCATTGCGCATATTCACCGCCATAAAACTGGAACTTGCGCCGGATCCGCAGACCAGCAGAATATTTAATTTTTCCATCCTGTACCTCCTTTTGCTGTAAATGTGTATGCCTTATTATTTCCCGGCCGCAGAAATTATGCAAATCACCTTTTTCCGGGAATACTGGAAAAGAATTGTTTTCCTGTGTTCCCGGAAACCGGCTGTTTGAACTGCGTTTTTTTATATGCCATAATATTTTATGGCGGCAGAACCGCAGATCTTTGGTACAAAACTAAGTGTCCCCTCGTTCACCGGGGGTACTGTACGGATTCATACTCTCAATGAATCATGAAATAATGAAAGTATCTATGGAGGTTTACAATGACTGCTAATCAGGAGAAGATCATCCAACTGTTAAGAAAACACAGACGTATTACAGCAGCTGCCCTGGCGCAGGAATTGAAGGTATCCGATCGTTCGATCCGAAACTATATCGCACAGATCTGCACGGAATATCCAGATGCCGTCCATTCTGACAGACATGGATACCATCTGAATAAACCTGAGTTGTTTTCAGCCGGATACGAGTATCAGGATATTCCTCAAAGTATGGAAGAACGGACGGTTTTCCTGTTAAACCTTCTGATCAGTACAGATGAAAATGTTCCTCTGAATATTTTTGATATTTCCGAAGAAATCTATGTCTCTGCTTCTACCGTGCGCAATGATCTGAAAAAAATCCGTGCGCTGGTATCTCCATACGATCTTAAGCTGGTCCTTCACGGAGATTCTTTCTATCTGCAGGGGACCGAAAAGAAACGAAGACAGCTCATAAGCTCACTTGTGGAGAAAGAATCCCGCATTGGCTTTATCAACCTGACATTTCTGCAGCAATATTACAGGGATATTGATGTGTTTTTTATCAAAGATACCATTTTGTCCATATTTAACAGTCATGAATATTTCATCAATGACTATTCACTCAACAGCCTGATCACACATGTCCTTATTGCCATAGACCGAATCAAAAAGGGAAATATTTTTAACGCCTGCGCCCAGAATATACCACAGACAGATTTTAAAGAGTATGTACTTGCACAGGAAATTTCTCATACACTTTCAGAACATTTCCAGCTCACTTATAATGGGAATGAAATCTACGATCTGGCGCTTTTGATTAAATCGAGAACGTCTGCTTTTGATTATCAGAAAATTGAATACACAGATATAGAAAATTTTGTTGGTGAAAGATGCTGTAAACTTGTAAATTTTTTAATAAAAGAAATTCATGCAAGGTATGCCATTCATCTGGAACAGCCTGAATTTTTTGTACGTTTTGCGCTTCATATTCATAACCTGCTCATTCGTGCTGAAAATCATTCCTTTACAAAAAATCCGCTGGTTGATGAAATCAAAAAAACATACCCCTTAATCTTTGATATTTCTGTAACAACAGCTTCTTTAATCCGCCAGGAAACTGGAATTCTGCTTAATACGGATGAAATCGCATATCTTGCCTTCCACCTGGGAAGCGCTGTGGAACTTCAGGAAAAGTTTTTAACTGCAGTTAATGCGGTTCTCTACTGTCCCCGTTATTACGATATGGGCATTAAGCTTGCTGCAAATATTGAGAAAGCTTTGAATGGGCAGATTTTAATCACAAATATAATTACCAATGAAGAAGATCTTTTAAAAATAAGCCAGATTGATTTAATCCTGTCTACAATCAGTATTTTTGAAAATATCTATTCGGCCGCAGAAGTAATCACCATTCATATGCTGTCCCTGACAGAAAAAGATATTGCTGCATTGAAAAGCTTTACGGAAGACTTTCACCAAAAAAAGGCACAAAAAAACTTCTACGATCTGCTGTGCGGAATAACCTCCAGCGAACTTTTTGATTCCTCTGGAAGTTTTTGCACCAAAACAGAATGTCTGGATTATATGTGTAATGTGCTGTTTGAAAAAGGTTATGTCAACCACGATTTTCATGTGGGAATTCTGGAGCGGGAAGCTTTATCCTCTACTGCTCTTGGAAACTTTGCCATCCCTCATGCATTAAAAATGAATGCAGATAAAACCGGTATCTACATTATGATTCTCAGAAAGCCTCTTCTCTGGGATGAACATGAAGTGTCCATCATTCTCATGATGTGTTTTAATCAAAACGATCGAAAAATCTTTAATGAAATTTTTGATAAGATTGCTGCTATCTTTATTGTCCCTGCAAAGGTAGATCAGCTTCTCACCTGTAAAACATACAATGAATTTATTGCTATGATGGCACAGCTGCTGTAACGGGCTCTCTGTGGCGGATACGCCGTCCACAAATCTGTTAACCGTCTATCCACATTCTTTACGTGTCTCTCCAAACAGCAGCAGGCAGATCGGTACCACAATCACACTGTTAAAATGAAAGAACCGGTACGTAGGCCCGCACAGCAGCAGCATGGTCCCCAGGCTGTAAGCCAGAAGCGGCAGGGTGATGCACATTACTTTCCATCCCTTCCCCTTTCCCGCAAACACAAACAGGGTACACAAAATCATTGCCAGAAGATGAATCCCGTTGTAGGAAAAGAGCTGATCAAAGGGGCTGTCCATCACCCAGCCGTCAAAGTCATTTAAGGCCTCCCGAAGCCCCGCCCGGCTGTCTGCATAGGCGAAATTCCACTCATTCTCCCGAAGCTGGAACTCTAAATCTGCGTGCCAGGGCGTCGTCCCCCGGATATCCCATACCATGCGGGTCACCTGATAAACCGCCTGCACGGAAAGTCCCGGCGCGCGGGCCGCTGTACGGGCTGTGAAGGCAAGGAAATCCGCCGCATCTGTCTCCTGAATCACCGCATTGGCATTGGTAACAAATTTGAAAGAGTTATAATTCCCCATCTCATAGATCTTCCAGCGCTTCTCCGGGCCAATCTTGGCCAGAAACTCTGCCGCCTCCGGATCGAGACTCTCCAAAGCTGTCTCGTGGATGTTGCAGAGAATGGTCATGGGCACGCCCACAGTCTCCACATACGTCTGCTCCGGCCGGCTGGCCCCCACCAGGCTGTAGAGAGGATATTTAATTACCAGCATTCCCGCCAGCATCAAAACCAGTGAAAGAATGCTTTCCTTTCGAATCTCCCGGAAGAACAAAATGGTAAGAATCAGGAAGGGAACCGTAAACAAAATACTGTTGTGCCGCACCATGGAGATAGAAATGAGCACCAGAATCCAAAGAACCAGATTCCGCCGCCTTTTCAGCCACATTCCGCCGCTGAGCCAGGTATTCAAAAGATAGATGGTAAAGAGCAGCATAAACAGCGTCAGAGCGCTGTCCTTCCACATAAAGAGCAGGATGCGGTGGGTCTGGGGATTGGCCGCCAGAAAGAACTCCGTCAAAAGGAGGCTCCACGCCGGGAACCGCCATTTTGCCATGGTGACAACAAGACAGCCGCAGAGCAGACTGTACAAAAACAGCTGCATAAACACAGCAAAGCCATAATGATTGACAATCTTTGAAAAAAATGCGATGAGCAGCGTGTGAAACACCGGATGCCAGGTATCATACTGGCTGTTCTGAATCTGCCACCACTGATCCAGATTATCCCAGTCAAAGGAACCCGGAAAATAGGCATAGTAATACACCATCAGCCAGAGAAATACAAGGCCGAAACCAAAGAGAAACCACATCCAAAGACGCCGGACGCCCTCACGGTTCTCTTTCTCCTCCTCTTGCGTCTCTGACCGCTTCCCTTCTGCTAAATCCCCTGATTTTCCTGCCAGTGCAGATCTTCTTAAAGGTCTTCCCAGAAGCCTGTATCTGTAAAATTCTTCTATTCCCCCCACACAGATCCGCATGGAAGCACAGCGGTAAGCTCCCCACAAAAGCCCGCCATAGACAGGAAACAGCAATAGAAATGCTGCCAGAAGCTTTACCTTCCAGTATCTGGTATCCATGGGAACCGTTTCCATCATCTCCGGAATCAGCCACAGCAGAATTACCACATACAAGGTCACAAGGGCAGTCAGAAACAGAAGCGTAACCCGCATTCCCTTCTTCTGTTCCCTCAGCCAGGCCTGCACGGCCTGATACTGCTTATACATTCTCAATCTGCCAGTCAATCGGCCCAAGTCCGTTGGTTTCCAAAAATTCATTGGTCTGGCTGAAAGGCCTGCTGCCAAAGAATCCCCGGTAAGCGGACAAGGGGCTTGGATGAGGCGCCTTCAGAATCAGATGCTTCGGGTTATGCAGCATCTGAGCCTTCTTCTGGGCCGGACTTCCCCACAGGATAAAGACCATGGGCCGGTCTTCCTTGTCCAAAACACGTATGGCCGCATCCGTAAATTCCTCCCAGCCTTTTCCCCGGTGGGAATTGGCCTGGTGGGCCCGGACCGTCAGAACCGTGTTTAACATCAGAACGCCCTGCTCTGCCCATTTGGTAAGATAACCGTTATTGGGAATGTAACATCCCAGATCGTCGTGAAGCTCCTGATAAATATTCACCAGGGAAGGCGGAATGTCCACATCCGGCTTTACGGAAAAGCAGAGGCCATGGGCCTGCCCGTCGTTGTGATAAGGATCCTGCCCCAGAATCACTACCTTCACCTTATGGAGAGGCGTCAGATGAAAGGCATTGAAAATATCATCCGAAGGGGGAAATATTTTTCTGGAAGCATACTCCTCCTTTATAAATTGAAACAGCTCCGCATAATAAGGTTTGCGGAATTCCGGGGCCAGAGGCTCCAGCCAGTCATTTTGAATCATTGCCATTTTTCCTCATCTCCTGTTTTTTCTTTTCTTTCTTCTGCCTTTTACACATAGATTTCCATCTGCAGTCTCCTAAGCCTCCCGTCTATCCGGGACACCGCCTCAGGGGAACTGCTGTTAAAACCTTTTATTCCATTACATTCGCACGGAAATCCCCTGCTCCCGCAGATAGGACTTGAGCTCCCGAATCTCCAGCTCTTTATAGTGGAACAGGGAAGCTGCCAGCACCGCATCCGCCTTTCCTTCTGTAAATGCATCTCGAAAATGCTCCTTCGTCCCGGCTCCGCCGGATGCAATCACCGGAATTGACACATTTTCGGCCACCTGACGGGTCAGCTCCAGATCGTAACCTTCTTTGGTACCGTCGCAGTCCATGCTGGTCAGCAGAATTTCCCCGGCTCCCAGCCGCTCTGCCTGCATGGCCCATTCCACGGCATCCATGCCCATATCCACCCGGCCGCCGTTCTTAAATACATTCCAGCCGCTTCCGTCTGTCCTTCTCTTTGCGTCTATAGCTGTCACCACGCACTGGCTTCCGAACTTATCCGCCGCCTCACTGATAAGCTCCGGCCGCATAATAGCCGCAGAATTCACGGAAATCTTGTCCGCTCCCTCCCGCAGAAGAATCTTAAAATCCTCCACTGTCCGGATGCCGCCGCCTACGGTAAAGGGAATAAAAACCTTCTCCGCCACTTTTCGCACCATGTCCACCACTGTGTTTCTGGCATCGGAACTTGCGGTAATATCCAGAAATACTACCTCGTCCGCCCCTGCTTTGTCGTAGGCCGCCGCAATCTCCACCGGATCCCCGGCATCCTTCAGATTCACGAAGTTTACACCCTTTACCACCCGCCCGGCATGTACGTCCAGACAGGGAATAATCCGTTTGGTAAACATATTCTGCTCCTCCATTCCTGCAAAAGAAGAACCCTCATCCACTCACACTTCTAAATACAATGTATCTGCAAGAGTACTTCCAAACCAATCATATCTAAATAAAATTACGCCATGTCTGCAAAGTTTTTCAGAATCTGAAGCCCAGTATTGCTGCTCTTCTCCGGATGGAACTGACAGGCAAAGACATTCCCCTGCTCCACCGAAGCATGAATACAGGTTCCATATTGTGTCACAGCTTTCACAATCCCCTCATCATCTGCGCTCAGATAATAGGAATGGACAAAATACACATAGGGCTCTTCTCCAAGCCCCTGAAACAGCCTGCCCTCATTTTGAAGCTTCAGAGAATTCCAGCCGATATGGGGGATTTTAAGCCCCGGTTTCTCCGGAATCCGTAAAATCCGCCCTTTCAAAATCCCCAGTCCGGGAACTCCAGGGGCCTCCTCACTCTCCTCGAACAGCAGCTGCAGACCCAGACAGATCCCAAGAAACGGGGTTCCCTGTTCCACAATCTCCTCAATCACCTGGCAGAGCCCGTAAATTTTAAGCTTCTCCATGGCATCGCCAAAATTCCCCACCCCTGGAAGAATCACTTTATCTGCCTTAAGGAGAGCCTGCCGTTCCCTGGTAACAATGGTATCTTCTCCCAGAGACAACAGGGCTTTCTCCACACTTTTTAAATTGCCTGCATCATAGTCTATAATTCCTGTCATTTCTGCCTCCACAGAACAAACGGTACCGTTTCCTTTATACACAAAATACGCCGCCAGTATTCCCGCATAGGGAACCACTGCTACAAGTCTACCATATTTTTTCTCAATTGACTATATATCTCTACATAATTCCCCTCAATTACTGTCTGTTTTCCGTTTTACCGTTCCCCGGCCGTTTCATTTCTATAGTTGCAGAACACTTCTCACAGTGGTAAACTAAAAAAGCAAACGCTGCAGAAAGGAGACGATCGGATGATTTGGACCTATCAAATGAATTATGAGACCGTAAAGGAGTGCAATGCCGCTCTGCGGAAAGTAAAAGGCTCGCCCATTCGGAAACAAGACCTGTTTCGGGCTGTCCTTTCTACGGTTTTGACACTTTTTTTCAGCCTCTTTTTCTCTGTCCTGTTCAGAGAAACCTTCCGCCTGAGCTTCTTCCTGCTTATTTTTATTCTCTCCCTCCCCATTACACTGCTGAGTACACGCAATAAGCCCAGGAAGCTTCTAACTTCCCAGCTCCCTGCCCGTTATACACTTACAATTAAGGATGGATTTCTGCGGGAAGAAATTATTCTGCGGGATGGATCTGTTTCCTCCGGGGAAAAACCTCTTTCGGATGTTCTGTTGGTACAGCCCTTTTGCAAAGGCATCTTAATCCGTCTTTCCGGTCCTTTGTTTATCTTTCTCCCCCAGGCAGCTTTCCGGCAGATCCATCCCCAGGAGGGCGTTGTTCTTCTTCAGAATGCCATTGCTGACAATGCTGCTGTAACAGCAGAACCCTCCCAAAGCTTTCCCAGGGAACCGGAAGGAGAGCCGAAATATGGAACTCTGTATTTTGATCTGCCTGCCACTCATATTTACCGCATGTACATGAAGAGTATTCTTCATCTGTACCGGAATCCTTTCCGGTATCTGCGCATCGCTTACCGCAATGGCGTAATCTCTCTGAGTATTCTCGGCATTCTCTTCCTTTGCTGTGCCGCCATCAGTCCGCAGATACTCGTTCCGGGCCTTGCAGTTATTCTGCTGCTGGTTCTGTTCCTGTATGCCCTGAATCTGCTGCTTGTCATATGGCGGTATTATCTACTGGAAAAAAAGAATTCTCTTTCCGCCCACTGCGGGCCTCAGTCGATTTCTCTTTATGAGTACCACCTGACACTCTGCCGGTCCAGTAACGAATATCAGTTCTTTTACCACTCATTCTCTAATCTTTACGAGACAAAGGATGCCTGCTATCTGCTGCAGAAGAACCCCTCTGCCCTTATCCTGATCCCAAAATGGGCATTCCATTCGCCTCACGAAGAAACTCTGTTTACTGAGACGCTGAGGAAAAACATTGCTGCTTCAAAGAAACATTGATTTCACATTGCCTTTTATAAAATATTCCGTTAAAATGGAGAAAATAATTTGTTTTTGGAGGTTGTTTTATGGAATTTAAAGAAGAAAGACGCCCTTTAAATCCCCTTCATGGGATCGTCTTGTTTTTGATTATTATGATTTTGTTTATCTTTGTATTTGCGCCCCTGCAGTACTATCTGGGAATGACCGGACTTCTTCTGACCGAACTGGGCCTCCTTGCCGTGACAATGCTGGCGGTACTTGTGACAAAACAGAGTTTCCGGGAAGTATTTCCCATTCACCGGCCCCGTTTCGGGCAGATCATGGGAACCATTCTGCTCTGGGCCGGATGCTTCCTGTTCACCATGCTGGTTACTCTGATTCTGATGCTTTTCTTTCCCAAAGGCTTTGCAGAGGTAAGCTCCAGCATGAACGCTGTATTTTCTTCTATCCCTGCATTTTTCTCCTTCCTCATTGTGGCAGTCTCTCCGGCTGTCTGTGAAGAAGCGATGCACCGGGGTTTTATTATGCATACCTTCCGGGGCATTTCCAGGGACTGGATTGCAGTTCTGTGCATCGGCCTGATCTTTGGTCTGTTTCATCTGGATCCCTACCGGTTTCTGCCCACTGCCCTTCTCGGCATGGGGCTGGCCTATGTCATGCGCAAAACCAACAATATACTGTTTCCGGCCCTCTTTCATTTCATTAACAACAGCCTGTCCTTCCTCTCCAGCTTAAGCGCTTCCTCCCAGGAGACCCAGGCTGCGGCTGAAATGATGACAGAGCCCTCTTTCATTGTGCTCAGTGTGGGCTCCTATCTCATCGTGGGCTGTCTTGCACCGGTTCTTCTCTTTGCGGGAAGCTATCTTCTGCGAAAGGCTTCCGGCTGCCTGCCAAAATACTCGGATACCCGTCTGGTGCTTACCATTGTGGGGGTACTGTCTCTCAGTGTTTTTATGGCGTCAGCCGGATTTACCATTATGGTTCTGAATATGGACTCTCTCACAGAAATGAAAGAATTCCAACAGTATCTGTGCTTGTATTTGTAAGTTTTCAGGGCGCGCCAAAGCGCCCTTTTCTGTATGCCTGGATATACCCCATACAGAATTCTTCCTCTCTCATCCCCAGCAGTGTCTCTGTCCCGCAGATCACAGCCTGCAGACCGCCGTCCAGAGGATCCGCAATGCCGCTGTCAAGCCCTGCCTCAAGCGCCAGAACGGCAAAGCTGTAGTTCATATATTTCCTTGCAGGCAGACCATGGGAAATATTGCTGAGCGCCGAGATAATATGAACCGACGGACAGAGTTTCCGGATCGAACGAATCACCTGAAGGGTTCCGGCAGTCCCGGATTCCCGCTCTCCCGGCTGGTCTTTGCATTCTGCCGAAAACAGCGCTGCCGCTTCCACCATCGGATCGATATGAAGCCGGGAAGGCGCAATCCCATACGCTCCTGCTCTTGCCATAACTTCCTCAAAAATCTCCAGCCGATGCTCCACCTCTCTGGCATAAGCCGTCCCCCTGTCATCACAGAGCATAACCACTGCCTGCCATCCCGGATTCTCAGCCATAATCCGGAACACCTTGTCAATCTGCTTTTTTGTCTCCATGGAAATGGAATTAAAAAGGCCCGGACGCCTGCAGCAGGGGAAAACCTCCTGCAGTACCTCTGTATCCGGACTGTCAATGCTGATGGGCACATCTGTCACATCCTGCACCTGAGCTGCCATCCATCTAAGCGTCTCCGCCTCTCCCCGCTCCATAGGGGCACAGATATCGATAAAATCTGCCCCTGCCTCCGCCTGTCTGCGGGCCAGATTCTGAATCTGTTCCCGGTTTCTTTCTGCTATCATTTCTGCAGCTGAAGGAATGGAACCATTCAGCTTTTCCCCGATTAGAATCATTCTGCCCCCTCCTGCCACACTTCTGTGCCGGCTTTTCTGCACATCATTCTTTAACCTGTTCCCGATTTAGAACTTCAGAATTTCTCAAAACACATGGATTCCATATAGAATTTCTGAAATTCCCGGCTTTCAGAAAGAGAAATGGTTTCTGTTTTTTCTGCAAGCCATTTCATTCCCATTTCTGCCTGGGGATCCAGAAGATATTGTGCGGCTCCTCTTAAACTGGTATTTCCCACTGCCTCCATCTTTTCTTCCCATTCTGCCGGCAGAAGACCGATTCCCACTGCCTTATGAAAATCCATTCCATAGCCGAACCCGCCCGCAAGATAAACATGCTCCACCTCTTCAGCACCTATGCCATACTTTACCAGCAGTGTCTCAATCCCTGCCCGCAGAGCGGATTTGGCCAGCTGAACCTCCCGGATATCCTTTTGATACAGCCGGATATTCCCTTCCCCGGACAATTGAAATCCTTCCTCAGACCAGGGTTCTTCCATCCGGCCTGTCTCATCCATAATTCCCTCCCGGAGCAGCTCATACAAAGTCTCAATGATGCCTGTCCCGCAGATTCCCACAGGACTGGCATTACCGATGGTTTCCGGATACACCTTTCCTCCCTCTATCCGCAAGCCGCAGACAGCTCCGGGAATGCTGCCGGTTCCACAGACAATCGTTCCCCCTTCAAAAGCTGGCCCTGCCGCTGTAGATGCCGCAAGAATCCGATCTCTGTTTCCAAGAACTATCTCCCCATTGGTTCCCAGATCGATAAACAGGGCAGGCTTCTCACGATTTACAAAATCCAGGGCATAGAGCCCCGCAGTGACGTCTCCCCCCACAAAGGCTGAGATTCCCGGACATATCGCTACCTCCATCTCTGATATGCCGTCTATCTCATCACCAAACAGCGCTCTGCCTGTGGTGTGAATACTGTTCACATTCACCGGAGTAAAGGGATATATGCCCAAAGTTTCACAGGAATAGCCCATCAGCATATGAACCATGGTGGTGTTCGCACTGACTGCCATGCGGCGGATTCTTTCCAGCCGGTTTTTCGCGAGCACGCGCATTCCTGCCTGCAGATCCTCCTGAATGCATTTCTTCAACGCTTCTCCTCCGCCTGAATTGGCGGCTTCCATCCGGCTGATTACGTCTGCTCCCCAGCCGCACTGGCGGTTAAGCGCTGTATAGGTATCCAGAATGTTTCCGGTCTGCAGCTCTGCCAGCTGCATGGCAATGGTTGTAGTCCCGATATCTGCCGCGATTCCATAAGCTCTGTTCTGCTCCCGCGTATTCTCCGGCTCCTCCTGCCCAAACAGATCCAGGCCAATCTGCACAGCGGAATCTGCCATAACCGGGAATCCCTCTTCTCTCCGCTGTACTGCAACGACACAATCCTTCTGCGGATACGTCTGACAGGCCAGCCGCCATCCCGCCTCCTGTTCTTCCCTGGTAAGAAAACGCGCATCCGTTCCGGAGGGGTCTGCTGCGCCTTCCAAAAAACGGACTCTGCATTTCCCGCAGACTCCCTTTCCTGCACAGGCGGCACTCAGAAAGATTCCCTGACTCTGAAAAATCTCAAGGAGCGTTTTTCCCGCGGGAGCCTCTATGATTCGTTGTTGTTCTTTTTCTTCCTTTATACATATTATTATCTGCAAAGATTTTCTCATTTAACTGCTTTCTGTATTTTGTCTCCGCCGCCAATTAATACTTCGCGCGAAGCTGTCTGGCTTTAGTATAGCGAATGAAAGAGGATTTTACAATTATGTTTTCTGTATTTCCACACATTCTGTATGGGAATTACGAGCAGAATGGCCAGTGTACAGGCAGTTCTTTTCTCAAAAGGGTAACAAAAAACAGCCTCTCTACAATAGAAAGACTGTTCTTTCAGGTCTATATACCTTCAAAACTATATACTGAAACATCACCTTACATCTTGGTTTCTTGTTCTTCCTTCCCTGTGACACTCTCATAAAAGCTTCTTCCGCTCTTATCTCTCTGGTCAAGCCTTCGACCGATTAGTAACGGT
>CATJHO010000143.1 GCA_949740535.1 uncultured Lachnospiraceae bacterium | reverse complement strand
TCCTCTATCCGCTCTGCCGTATCCAGGTAGGTAACCGCCATATATCCAGCGCTTACAACAGAAGCTGCAAGCAGGCACATGATACAGGAACGCACTATCCATGTTTTTCCCTTCATTTCCTCTGCCAGCACACCAAAGGCTCCGCAGCATCCCGTACACAACAGAACTGTGGCAATCCCCAGGAACCTCCATGGAAACTGAATAGAGGCCAGAAAACCCAGACCTGAAGCGATCAGTATATCCCATGGAAAATATCTGGATGCAGCAATAATTGAAACTCCTGCTAAAAGAAGCAGAAATCCCGCCTGCCCGGCCTGTGGATTCTTCTTCCTGTACTTAAACCAAACCCAGCAAATCAGCAGCATGCCAAACTGCAGGCTCAGACCGACAGCAAAAGGAAACCGCTCCTGTCCCCAGCCCTCCAGCATCATTGGAATTCCTGTACCATGTGCAAAAACCCGGAAGATCTGTTCTGCTCCCGCCCCCAGCTCCTGTATGGCCTCCCCTGCAAGCACCACCTGGTTAATCTGAAGCCGCTCCCGCAGCATATACTCCAAAAAGGGAACCAGAAACCAGGCATTGATGCAGAGCGTACCTGCTGCTGCCTTTATGAGAGCCAAAAGATTCTCCTTTTTTAGGACGCGCCTTATCAGGATCAGACATAAAAATATGGAAAATAAACCCGTAATTTCACAGGACAGAATATGGGTCTGCAAAAGCCCGGAAAATCCAAGCATCAAAGGAATCCAGTTCTTTTTTTCTCCTTCCTTTCCCAGGATACACCAGAATCCATATACCACCACCGGCAGAAATATCATGGCACAGTATTCTCCCACCGCGGCTCTGGTATACACATTTGCCAGGCGGTAGATAGACAGCGTATACAAAAAGCTGCCCAGCAGAGCTGTCTTCTCCTGTCCAAACATTTTCTTCCAGCAGTAATATGACACCACCGCCGCCGCCCCGTTTACCAGAAAGACAAACCACTCATAAGCTTCCTGCACAGAAAATCCAATCAGCCGCAGAAAACCGGGAATATAGAGCAGAATATCCCCATAGCAGATAGAAACCGCATAGCCATAGCCATGCAGCCAGTTGGGCTGTATCCGGACCGGAAACTGCCCCGACAGCAGCCCCTGCCATACACCTTCAATCCGGTTAAAGTGAAATCCGCTGTCATGCCCCACGTATACTCCCCGTGAGTACAGGGGGATAGAGGAAAGAAGTGTAATCAGCACCAGACAGCCGCTGACTGCCAGCCGCTTTCTTTTCAGAGGATTCTCCGTCATAACAAGCTTCAACACTCCAAAAAGTACCAGGCCTGCTGTCAGCACGCAGAACAAATCATGCCATCTGCCCAGATTCGTTTCCTGTATGCGGATCCGGGAGATCGAAAAGGTTTCTACACCTCTGTATTCACTTAACACAGCAAAGTCTTCTACTTTTCCTGAAATCCAGACAAGAAATGTTTCCTGCTTTTTCCCCCGTTCCAGAAGAAGCCGGTCACAGCCTGTTTTTTCCGGATTTTTTTCGGATCCCGCAAAAATATAATTATTGGAGATTCCCGCTTCATAATCCACAGTCACCTGATAAACTCCACGGTTCAGCGGATAGTTCCTGCCAATCTGTCTGTTCTGCCAGTCCCCTTCCTGATGGTTTATCTCAACTGCTTCTTCTGTATCAAAATTTCCGCTCAGAAAAGAGCTTCCTGTTATACACACCGCCGCCAGCAGCAGGATCGTATAAATCAGCCATATGTTTCTCTTCATTAGGTTCCCTGCTTCCTGTCTGCCAGATAGATCTTCCATCTGTCATACTCGTCAATAAGGGTCATCTGCTCTGCTCCTACGGTTTCCTGTATATAGGCGGTGATTTCTTCATCCAGTTCGGAATTACCCACATATACAATTACCTGATCTTCCCCGGAAAAAGCCTCCATTCCCGCCGGAATATCCTCTGTAATGGCCGCATAGGAAATACAGTAGAAAGCCTTGTATTCCTTCAGAAGCTGAATTACATGATAATATTCCCACCAGTTATACTCTCGATCAATATACACACAATATTTATCTGAATAACTTCTGGCCTGTTCAAGATGAGGCCGGAAGCCGGTATAGGCATAGGAGGGTGTGCTTTTCCAAAGAGACCACGCGGAGAGGCATCCAAAAATAACTGCACATAGAACCACTGCCCGTTCGGGTTTTATTAACTTTCCAAGCAGCCAGACAAGCCCCCCCACGGCTGTCAGATAAACAAACGGAAATACCGGCATCAAATACCGATCCGTAAGAAAAGGTGCAATCTTCGTAACCAGAACAAAGTACCCGCCTGTCATAAACAGAACCGGAAACAATTTTCTAAGCTCCTTCCAGGGAAAGCTTCGGTTCTTTAACACATAAATCACTGCCAGCACCACAGCTGCTGCCACAAGAATCAGCAGGCAGCCCCCAAACAGCTCCTCATTCAGTACTTGAAACATGGTTTTCAGCCCGCCGGCAAATCCACTTAACTGCACCAGTCCCTTTCTGGCTTCTTCCCCCCGGTAGTCATTAAATATATGTTTCCACATAGCCGGAAACACAGCTAATGCTGCCAAAGCACAGACATCAATTGACACATGAAAATGAAAAGCATCTTTAAACCGCCGCTTCCACCAGAATCTAACAAAATACCAGGCCGCCAGGAAAAAGGCCAGCAAAATAAAATAATAATGGGTCAGCACCCCCAGAACCAGGGTAACGCCAAAGGCTGTCCAAATTTTCCAGGTGAGAGTCTTTTCTTCCAGGAACCGCAGGTACACATAAACATGAGCCAGAATCAGGAATGTTACTACCGTATACATCCGAATAAAAAGTACCATGTTGCAGGCTCCATAAGTAACGCCAAACAAAGCTGCAGTCACAAGGCCTGTCATATCGCTTCCAAAAATCTCTTTGGCTGTCAGATAGATCAGAATTGTACACCCCAGCATAAACAGGATATTCAGTGCTGTGCCTGCCGTAAAAGAAATCCTGCCAGGGACAAACGAGGAGAGCGTATGCATCATCATATAATAAAGAGGCGGATGTACATCTGCCGCCTGGTTCCGGTAAGGAATCCCATACTCGAAGGCATGTCCTTCCATCACCGCTCCCTGGGAAAGATACCAGTCTCCATCCAGCCACTCATTTAACGGCATATCAAAAGCCTGCACCTGCGCATTATTTGACGAGGTGTAGGTGAACAGCTCGTCGCACATGAGATAGCTTTTCTGCTTTCCAAAATAACTCAGTATGCAGAGCTGTGTCAGGCTGATAAGAAGCAGACTGCCTGCAATCAGCCATCTCTTATTTCCTATGCTGACCCTAAACCTTTCCTGACTTTTCATTGCATTCTACCCCTCCGGTACCCATTTTGCATAAATATCGGTATCCTCCGTTATTACCCTCTGGACATCAAAAGGCTCTGTATGAGCTTCGTCATAATACCAGCCGTCAAATACCATTCCTGCAAAGCTTTCTTCATACCCAGGCACTTCTTCCAGAAGTCCTCCACGCTCTACAGAAAAGAAAAAATTCCTCGTGCCATACTCCGTCCGGAAGCATACCGTACAGTAATCAACCTTATCAAGCCAGACAGTTTTCAAAAAAGCTGCCCGTTCCCGCAGGAATTCCTTCAGGTAATCTGCATGCTCTTCCAACGTTTCTCGATATACCATTTGGTAGCTTCCCGGTTCTCCATGCCATCGGCGCTTGTCCATCTCGACGGCTGTACCTATGGTCTCATAGTATTCGTCAATCCCAGATTCCAGCATTTCATAAAGAGCCGGCCACATACAGCTCTCAAACTGCAGCTCTACCTCATCCAGGAATTCCTCATGACGATATAATTCCGGAAACCACCGGTTCCGAAACACATTTTCTTCGTCAGCCGGATCATAGATATGCATATCATACCGGACAAGCATGCCCTTGGGTTTGCGTACTGACCAGTCTCCGTTTCCAAGAGACCCGTCATAATCCCACACCGGTCCTGCATAAAACCGGAAATCTCCCTTAGCGTCGCTGTCCTTATAGAAATACTGACTGCTGAAACCGCCGTCAAAATTCTTAGAAAGCTCTTCTATCAGATATTTCTTTGCCCAGGATTCCAGGTCAATATACTCTGCAAGGCTTTTCCCCGTATCTGGGTTTATCCCATCCTCTGCATACAGCGCATCCTCAAACTCCTGCACTGCCTGACGAATATAAGCAACTTCTTTACGGGATGCCTCTCCTGGCTCTTTGATAAGCACCGTCTGTCCCCGATCCGTCTTAAAGCTGCTGGTTACTGACTCATAGCGCAAATCCACATCCCATTCCAGCAGGTATCCGCCCGTAATATCCTGCGGCTCTTTCCCCAGCAGCACTCCCCTCTCATTCTCCTCTGCGAAGGGCGTGTAAGCTTCCACAGAATCGTTTAACCGCTTATTCTCCTCTGCCAAATCGGTAATATCCACCCGCTCTCTGTCAACCTCGATTTTTTCTGTCAGCTGATAAACCCCTGCATAGTAACCGTTTAAATACAAATCTACAAATTCTGACTCCGGGGAATATTTCATCCCCATATCTCCTGCCAAATCATAGACAATTTTATTGCGTATATAAGCGTTATCGTAGAAATTAGCCAGCAGTTCCCAGGACTCCCCGGTTCCCATACCCAGAAAATCCTTTGCTTCCATCAGTTTAATTCGATACGGCTTTTTCCCCCATTCCCATGTGGAATTTCCACGGCCGGTAATATACTTCAAATCTCCTTTCATCTGCTCTCTCCCGTCCGGGGAAAACAGACAGTAATTTCCTTTTTCCCGATAGGTCTTATCCTGATGAACTGCATCCATGCTGCCAGATTCCGTATCCACAAACAATGCCGGAATCCCCGCAGACTGCATCACGGTTACCATTCCCTCAGTTCTTGTTCCGTCCTCATGAAAAAGCGCAAACATATATTCCTGATTGAGATTTAACTGTTCAATTGGGGCTCCATCCGTAAACTCCTCTCCTCCAAGAACCAGCCGTTCTCCTGGATTGAGACAGAGCAGACTGTCCTCTGGGTGCGCACAGGCCGGAAGAAACAGATAATATCCCTCCTCATAGGGATTCTTCCAGCATTCCACCTCCTGCCATCTATCCAGCTGCCTTTCAATCTGCACTGCAAAAAATTCATGCTCTCCATGGGGCAGCTCTTCCAAAATCAATGACTGATTCTCTCTTATCCAAGCCCGGAAAAAGAGCAGAAACAGAGAAAATACAAGGATTGTTCTCCAGCGCCTAAGCATTCCTTTTCTCCCTAAAAACGGTCTTCAAATATCTTGCTGCTTCCTGCCCTCCATCTATTCCCAACAAGATAAATAAGGGCACAAAGTTCACCAGATAACGGGAACGTGTTTCCCAGATCAAAAGAAACAGAAACAGCCCAAACACAGCCAGCTGTACCGCCTGTATCTCCCGTATCTCTCCTTTTCGCAGGAACGTACATACTACCGAAAGCAGCACGCCCCCAAGCAGCAGCAGATGTACTGCGCTGCAGTATCGATAGGTTTTCCCATACTGCGCTCCATCATACAACACCCATGGATGCAGCGGACTCTCCTGAAGCGGATCCCGCTTCAGCTTTTCCGGCGCAAAATAGACACCGTCTCCCCAGGTAAATACGATTTTATCCTTCAGATGC
>CATJHO010000142.1 GCA_949740535.1 uncultured Lachnospiraceae bacterium | reverse complement strand
TATGATCGGCGACTCGTAGATCGTCTCCCCCGTGTCTGTCCGCACTACATCAAAATAAACGGGATTCGCATTTGACTGCGCGTTTTCCACATACGCATTGGCGGAAGGAACATCTCCGCTCTCAAAGTTCCACGTGGAGTTCATTGTGACCTCATAGTATCCGGCCGGGACATATCCTTCTTCCAGACTCTCCAGAACCTCATCTACGTTGTCTTCATTCACTACCACATTACGCCTCTGTGGTTCCTCCTCGTTCTGTCCCCGGAACAGCAGGAATATTACTACTCCTAACAGTACAACAATCACCACCAGGCATACCGCAAAAGCTATCTTCCCCCCTTTCCCGTTTTTTCCATTCTTTTCCTGCTCAGACACGTCGTTCGCCCTCCTGTCAGTGTATCTATATCAACACCGTCCTGTTTTCTAAATCAACTGACGGCTTATTGATACCGATTTTTTTGTGTTTCTTTCCATAATAAAATATATTGGTCGCCTTCTGCCGGTCTTTAAGACCAGACTGTCAGGTGATGCGAAAGCCATTCACTGCCTCCGCTTCGCTCCCTGCTACTTCACACCTCTGCGTGTTCACAGGGTCTTGGCATACCCAATACGCAGTTTTTCAAGTTTCCTTAAATTCCTGCCTTCTAATGCCGTAATTTCTTTTTATATCATGAACCTGCCCTTTAGTCCTTCCGGTAAAGCTTTGGCTCATCACCAAAGCTTATCTAAACAGCCGCTCTTATGATCCTGCTGATACACCATCCCCCTGTCCGCGCTTCTTTGCATTGCGGGCAGTATTGGTCTTTTCCTCTTCTTCATAACCACATGCGGGACAGTAGAATCTTGCGCCTGACTTCAGGCCTGCAGCTCCACAATTGCTGCATTCTCTGCTGATGTCTTTCCCAATTACCTCTATCATTTCAACAAACTGCTCTTCGCATTTCTGCGCCAGCCTTTTTCGAATATAGCCTCTCTGCCACATATTCACATAATGATTCATCTGCTTATCTCTGCCCTTTGCCTGCGGACCTGACAGCTTTACTGTATAAATAGTCCGTGGCTTCTCTTCGCGCATGAAGCGGTTCAGCTCCTGATTGATATAACTATGCAGCTGTTCCTCCAGCCGTCTTTTCTTTGCATAGTACTTTTTCCGGCCAGGATTACTATCTTTATTGCGCTGCCAGCTTGCCGCCTGTGTGCGAATCCAGTCTGCATAGGCAGTCTGGTACTCCCCAAGTCTTTCTCCATAGCGATGTCCCTCATCGGTTGTCAGCATCGTATACATTCCAAATGCTGTGCCGATTCTGCGGGTATAACCAGGATGCACGCGTACAGCCATGCGGATTGGCACATGAATCTCCAATGTATTCTCTTTTGGATTGAGCTTTATATAGAGCTGCGATTTGTACTGGTTGTGGTCTGTCAGCGGCACAAAGATACGCTTCCTCTTTTCTTTTACCGCAATGTAGATGCCTGCATCTCCATAGCGGTAGGCTCTTTCTGCAGCCGCAAATCCATAGATATTCTCTGTGTGGAGCTTTGCATGATATTTTCTCACTTGTCTGCACAAATACCTGTGAAGTCTCTCTGTATCTGTCTGGCTTGAAAGCTGTTCATACCGAATCTTCAATTCTTTTGTAAGCTCCACTGGTTTCTGGTTTAATATCTGCTCAAACGCATTGCTGACCTTTAATACAAAGCCAAGATAATGCTTCTCATCCTCCGTAAATCCCTCATTACAGCTTACATTTTTCTGAACACGGGCCTTTGTCCGGGTCCACTGAGCCTTGAGATCACCCAGGGCATCAAAGACAGCAAGATAAAAATATACAGAGGGCATCCCTAAAGCATCTCTCAGACCGCTCGCTGTCATTTCATTCTGCACCGTATAGCCGGGATACAGCTTGGACAGGCTTGCGATTCCGCCAAAACGTTCATACACATAATTCTTAACTCTTCCACAGTCTTCTGCAATTTCCAGAAGCTTCTGCATATCCTCTGCCGGAATGGCGCCCCGGCTGTATTGATGTATGATTTTATACATGGTTTTTGACGGCATGAAATCCATCCTCAAAAAGTGTACTTTTAGGGAATGTAATGATAAGGGAAAAATTTGGAACTATAGCACAAAAAAGACCGAAAAAATATTTGCAAAATTGACTAATGTTATGGTAGAATTATGCCGATAGAAATATAGACAGTAAAAATAAAAAAGTACACATTATGAGAATGATTTTTTTCATAATGTGTACTTTTTTTTCAGATAATTTATGTTTGTGGAATTATAATGTCACTGCTGGTTCTGGAAAATCTCACCAGACTTCTCCACAGCTTTTCAAATTCAAAACCATTTTATTTGTATGTCTCAAAACTGCTCTGTAGCAGAAATCATCTGGCCGTTCGTCAGTTTCACGGTCGCCGTCACCGATTTTCCCTTCACAGCATTCATCCATGACGGTCCCAGCTGAATCTTTAAGGTACCGCCCTTGGCGCTGGTCCACTCATTTCCAACTCCATACCAGGTCAGATCGAGATCGTCGTCCAGATTATTGGTAGTCTGTCCGCCATACGTTAAGGTCAGCCTGTTTCTGTAATTTATGTCTGCAGTTAATCCTGTTATCGTAATCAGACCCGTTTTGGAAATGGTCATACTGGGACCGCCAGGCACACTGGGGGTAGCAGGATTATTGGGGTTATCCGGCAGTTCCGGCATACCGGACTCACCCAGCGCAACTCCCTCCATCTTTTCAATGGACCATACCACGCTGATACTGGGCGGCGTACTTTTTAAGTCTTCCCATTTCCCGCCCGGATTACAGTCGCCTGTCAACATAAAGGAGTAGGATTTAAAAAAGGTTCCGTAATCTTCTTCGTCCGCACTGGCTGCCGGATCCTTCAACACATTCTTATACATATCGCTGTGGCCATCATATATGGTTTTATAGTGAATCGCTGCTGACGCAATCGAAGCTGTAGCCACAATTCCCTGTTCTGTAACAGCTTTCTCTGTACTCACCGGACCTTCTGTTAAAGCCAGATACATTTTGGGATCCGTGGACGTATCGCCGGCTGTTCTGGTTGCAGATACCGTAATCCCGCTGGGCGCGCTCAGCTTTGCCTTGATTTTGATTTCCACATCAATATTGCTCTTGTTATAAGCAGTAATCGGCTCGCTTACATCCGTATAGTGGGGTGTATTGCTTCCTGATGCGGGTTTATGATGGAAATACATGGTCTTACCAGGCTCAAACGTCGCGCCGCCATACTTATCAGCTCCCACATTCACAAGGATTCCTGTGGGATCAAGAATATAATTAAACTGCCTGCCCGCATTGGTAGGAAGAACCACCTGAAATACATCGGGATACTTTACGATATCCAGAGAACCTCCACCCTGTCCGCTTCCACTTGCAGCATCCGCCACAAAGCCCCCAAGGACCATGGCAGCAGCCAGGACAGCCGCTAAAACCTTCCTGTATTTGTTGCTCATTATCATCCTCCTGATACGTATTCTTTGCAAGTATTCTCTAATTGATCATTATTATAACACAGCTCTTATCCTTTTTCCAAGTCTTTGCTGTCTTTATTTTGTATCTCTATGCCTGAAAAATATTAAACGTCTGGCTCAAAAATTCATCCGTTAAGACCAGAGATGTCACTTCCTGCATATCCAGCGTGGTATATGCTTTATCCAGAAAGCCCAATATCTCATCCGGAACCTGCCTGCTCACCGGAACATACAGCAGTTCCGGACACAGATCTGAAAATTCCTTTGCGTATTCCAGAACACTTTCCTGTATTTCTTCTACTATCCTGCAGTGCTCCTCCGTCCGGGTCTCCTCCATAAACATGATCCGGCCGTCCTCTGCTATGTAATCAAAGGTAGCTTCCGGGGACGTCAATACCATCTCCAAAAACAAATAATACTTATATACATTCAAATCAATTTCAAAAGCGCCTTTTGAGGGGAAAAAGGTTTCCACCTGAATATCTCTGTCTATCTCCCCTGTATCCGGTTCTCTTCTCAAAAAATAAAATCCTACAAATTCTTTCTCCGGCACCAGTTTCTCCATGCCGTTCTGAACCTTTCCCGCCGCCACAAAATCAATAAAAGCGATTTTTTCATGAGCCGGAACCCCTGTCTGCGAAATGTACCGGATATAGTCCGCTCTTTCTCTGGCGCACTGCTCCAGAATCTCCTGCCGGTATTTTTCCAGATAGAACTTAAGCTTTCCGCCGTCCTCTGCTTTGAACTCTTCTGCTTTACTTTCTATCTTAACATGAAACCTCTTCTGGATCAACTGGCTGATACTTCCCCGGAAGTCCAGCCCGGAAACATGGTATATATCCGCTTCATCCCATACGGAAGCCGCCAGCACCGCTCTTCTGGACGTATAAAAATATTCCCCCTCCGGAAATTCTTCTGCCTGTCTTCTGCAGATCTCATTGCAAAGCTTCTCTATTAAATACGCGTCTCTTGACGGATATAATACATAACCACATCCGAATCTGCGCACCTGCTGCATCAGCCATATGGTATAATAAAAAATCACAGGCGCTATCAGCATATAAGCAAAATCCCTTACATCTGTGACCTTCAGCCTCCCCTTTGTCCCATACAGCACAAAGGGATCTCCAAAGGCCCTCTCACACAGAAGACCAGCCGACAGATGATCCATAAAAGTAAGGTCTCCTGCCAGAAGTCCGCGGTAACTGGAGCCCGCCATCAGCTCCCGCCCGCTCATAACCTGAAAAGCATCCATTCCCGCCGCCTGCGCACATGCAATATCCGCCGTCTCGTTATCTCCCACATGGAGACAATTGCAGGCTTCAAAGCCCTCAAGCCTCCTGTCCGCAAGAAACCGCTCAAACAGCTCTTCGTTCTTCGCCGTCCTCTTCTCGCAGGAAACATAAAGCGCTTCATAGCCCTCATAGCCGCACTTCCTCAGCAGTTCTGCTATTATATTCTGCGGCAGATACATATCAGAAATCAAATAGATCTTTTTCTTTCCCTTTATGCTGTTAAAAAGCTCCAGCATCCTTTTCCTGGGAACCAGATACTCCATCTCTGCGGCAATTTCCAGATCCCGCAGTCCATCCCTGTCTGCCTGATCCATGCCGCCCAGCTCTTGAAGCCTTGTATAAATCTCCTCAAGCGTCGGATTCCGGCCCTTGTCATAAAGCTGTCTCTCTGCCTCTGTCCGCAGATCTGCAAATCCGGGGAAGGGTCTTCTCTTTTCCACAATGGTAAATATATCCGCAGGGTACAGAACCTTCCGCATAATCAAGGTATCAAACACATCAAAGGATACCACCTCATGTTTTTCCACTTCCTTCTTCAGATCCTCAAAGCTCAGATGAAAATAAGGGAGCTCCTGTTCCTGGTTTACATAAACTTTCGACAAATCATTTCCCTTTACATCATATGCCGTAATTCCATTTTCCGCGCAGAACTCCTCAATTCGGTGGTAGATCACCCCAATCACCGCAGGCCGGGCAATGACCACAATGGTATTTATCTTCTGCTCCAGCACATCTTTATAGTCCAGAACCGGCTTTCCCCAGATCTCCCCGTCCTTCTTCTTTCCGTCCATCAGTCCTGCGATCTGATAGCCCGGAATCCGTTCCAGAAGTTCTCCCGTCCGCTTTCCGATTCCGTATAAAATCAAAGGCTCTTCCTTTTTTACGGCGAAGTTTTTGTTAAATTCCTGATAGATATATTCTGCCTCATCATACATATGCTCTCTCCTGCCCTTCCAATGCACTGCCGCGGGGCCCGGCCGGACTCTTATCCCAGCAGCAGTTCCGGCCAGTTCTCCGCTTCCATATGCCTGTTTCTTTCCGCTATCTTTTCTATGGAGCGGTTTCCCATTTCATACAGCAGCTCCCTGTGCCTGTCCAGATACACAATACGCTCCACAAGGGCTTCCATATCTCCAATATCCACTACAAATCCGTTTACTCCTTCTTCCACATCATCTCTGGCCCCGGAAGTATCCGTTATGACAGGCACTGCCCCGGATGCCATTGCTTCTGAGTGTGATATGCTGTGCCCTTCCCATTCGGAACAGCTGATGCACAGATCCTGCTGTTCCCAGAACTCTGCAATCTGCCCATGGGGAATTCTCCCATGAAAGATTATGCTGTCTTCCAGCCCTCTCTCCCGGATCTGGCGCTTTAATTCTTCCTCATATTCCCCGGCCCCTGCAATATTCATACAGAATGTCATCTGGCTCTCTTTTAGCTTCTCTCCGGCTTTCAATAACAGATCTGCCCGCTTCTGCCTTACGGAAATCCGCCCTGCATACCCGATTCTCAGCGGGCTTCCTTCCCGGCTGTAGAAACTTCTCTTATTCTGTCTGCACGGAATCTGCCAGTACAGATCTTTTATTTTTGATAAAGGGACCCCCAGCCGCAGAAGAGATTCTTTGATCTTTGTGCTGATTGCAAGACATACATCTATATAGCTTTCCCATGTTTTCACTGCCCGGTAGTATATCTCTTCATCATTATGAAGAACTGCCGCCACCCTCAGCTTTGGGTTTATGTGCTTCTTTATCACACAGGCGCTAATCATGATCTCAAAAGGGAAATTGCATACCACCGTATCCGCCCCGCTGTTCAATATCTCTTCTATGGTATCGGCAATTGGAATTCCTTTTCTGTTCTTTACAAATACTGCCGGTACTGTACTGTCTCCTGTTTTCTTATCACAATTCCCAGGCATGAAATAAGCGCTTTTTATCTGTAACTTATTGAATGTTTCTGCAAGAGAATAACTCCATCTCTCTACTCCGCCCAACACCATGCCGCCCGACAGGTCGATCAGGCATTTATAGTTTTCCTCTGCCTCATTCCCGTCTGCTTCAACATACGGGAGCAGAACATCCGAGATCCGGTCACACATCTCTGAAGCCAGCGTGCCGTCCGCCCTTATAATCTCAGACTCCGGGATTCCATTGTCTGCCAGCTGGCATTCTACCTCTTCAAATCTGCCGCAGGTAACAAATACCGTTACCTCATTTTTCCGGTTATATACCTCCTGAGGGGGCAGAACCGTTATCCCGTCTATTCTGCTTCCCCATAAGCCACTTGCATTATCACAGAAATAGTCAGGACCTATATTTAATTTTTTCCAAAAGGAAAGTACCTCTTTTCCCAGCTTCCCGGTTCCCCAGAATACTATCTTTTTACTCATACTGTCTTCCTTTCAATCAGAAAAGAATCACAGCTCTGTCTTCATGATCCAATCCTTTAATACCAGAACTTTCTTATGCGTTCTTTCCTTTATATCCTCTGCTGCTTTTTCTTCCCCTTCAACCAATGTAACAATAATACAATCTGCTTCCGGCCAGGGCTCCTCCCATGTATAGACGGGTATTTCCATGTTCATTTCTCCGGCATTTCTGTCTATAAAAAATTTAATATCCACCTGCAATTTTAATTCCGAATACAAATGCTCACCCAGTATCCCGCAGCCGCAAATGGCAGCGCTCTGTATTCCTGCAGCTCTTAAGTATTCCGAATATTCCACATGGCGTTCCCGCAGTTTCATCCATCTATCCAGAATGTCCATTTTCCTTTTTATCCTGTGCATTTCCCGCACCCTGACCAGATTTCTTAAAAAAAAGCCTTCCATCAGCAGCTGGAAATCACGCTCATTAAATATCCTTTCTTTCTGCACAATACGCATGACCTCATGTTCTGACTGCGCCATACATTCAAGATTATCCGAAGCATTCCGGCTGTGAGAAATATGTTCATACAGAACCTGTTCATTTAACGAAAATCTGCATCCCTCTGCCAGCATGCAGAGCCATAAAAGCCAGTCATCCGCTCCATTGTATTCCATAATGTGCTCTGTCCAAACATCCGGAACAGCGCTTCTCCTCATAAGAACCTGTCCCGGTGAAACAATCCGGTTCCACTTCCTTAAAACAAATTCTTTTGACGCCATATTTTCAAATACGCCGTCATTTGTATAATATTCTTTTCCAGCATTAAGAGCTTTGCAGATCACAGCATCATTTTCTCCCAAGGACAGAAGCTGGCTGTGAAAATATTCCGGACAAATTTTATCATCCTGATCAAAAAACAAAACATAGTCTCCGTGGCATTTCTTAAAACCTTTTACTCTTGCACCATGAATGCCGGCATTCTTATCTGTATTCAGAATAATCAGGCGAATTGTTCTGCTCTGCCAGTCACAGGTGATGGGCGCATCGGGAGCATCATTTACAAATAAAACTTCCAGGCTGTCCTCTTTATCCAGATATTTTCTGCAGTCTTCTATCTGCTGAATGATATCCGGAATATATTTTTCTCCATAATATACTGGCACAATTACGCTTATGCTTCTCATTCTATCCTCCGGGCTGTTTTCTGCTCACACTGATTACAACGTTATCGGCGCAGCTGCAAAGCTTCCCTATGAAAACTGTCTATGGTTTCCTCCAATGCCCGTTCCAGTCTCTGCCCAAAACTATCCATTGCAAATTGTTTTTCGTATACTTTTCTTGCCTCACTGCCCATAGCCGGCAGTTTTTCCCGGTTACTTATGATCCAGCTCATTTTTTCACATAAATCTTTTGGATCTCCAGCTTTACAGATAAGGCCGTTTTTTCCATCCTCTATAAATTCTGCCGTTCCTGCCGTATCAGACACAATGCAGACCTTTCCATACATCATACCTTCAGTTACAACAATCGGCAGTGAATCTTCCAATGAGGGACAGACTATTACATCAATCTCTTCATACGTCTTATGTATCTCACTTCTTGTCAGCCGCCCTGTTACTTTAACCGCAGGCTCTTTTGATGCTTCCTCCCTGATCTGACTGCCATATGCATCTCTTACAATAGGGCCAATCACCAAAAAGTGTACATTTCTCTTCTTCTCTGCGTGCAGCTGCTCCACTGCCTTTAGAAAAATATCCTGTGCTTTACCAGGGTGTACCATCCCGATAATCGCAAAAACCAGCGGCGAATCTATGTTATGAAAACTATTTTTTTTCTTTTGATCCGGAATTCCATAGGGCAGTAATTCTTTTATCCTGCCTGAGAAATAAAAATTAAATTTATTTTGCGCAACCCTGCTTACCGCACAGATATGGATCCTTTTTAACTGCTCTCTTTTGGCATAATCATCAAAACGATTTATGATGTTATCATACAGATGCACTTCCGATTCATGTATCCACCAAAGAACAGGCCTTATTCTGCTGATTTCGCATGCACTGGGAATCATTGGGAACACATTTACCAGTACTGCGTCAAACTGCCGGAGCCACACTCGTTCTTTTCTGTGTATATAAGGAAGCGCCGGGCATAATACAACATTGATTCCGCTTTCTACTGCTTCATCTATAAATGCTTTATCTCCAGAAGGCGCTGCCAAAAAAACAGCATACCCCCGGTCCTGTAATGCCCTTGCTGCGTACACAGCTGTAAACGGCCCCCCTGTATAATCTAAATGGGAAGAAACGATTAATATTCTTTTTTTATAATTTTTTATATCTCTATTTCCAAAATAATATTTAAACTTTCCGCAACACAATTTGCTGGTAAAGTATTCCCAATACCAGATATTCTTCCTGTCAACTCCCAGCTGGATTAACTGCCTCTTCATCGCTTCCACGCTGGCGCTCATAAGAATAATCTTGTCATAAAAAAGCTCCCGAACGTTTTCAGGTGCAACAACAGGACAGCCATCCATACTCTGCCCCTGCAGGCTCGGATTATTGTCAAGAAAAGCTATAATTTCCGTTTCAGCCGGAAACTGATTCTTTCTTTCCTGATAAAATCTGCCCACGCCAAAAATGACAATTTTCATAGTCTTCCCCGGTATCCTTACAGACTTTCATGCCTGCCGTCAAAATCGTGTTTTCTGATAAATTCTTGTATATTCAAATAAAAATCTTCATAATTTTCTCTTATTTTTTCATCCGGCCAATCCCACCAGGCAATACGGTTTAAAGCTTCTATTTCTTCCTTTTCATATCGATATCTAATAATGCGCGCCGGTACCCCTGCCACAACCGCATAATCAGGAACATCCTTTGTAATTACAGTTCCTGCTCCGGCTATCACTCCGTTTCCAATGTCAGCCCCATTCGTAATGAGAACATCCTTTCCAAGCCAGACATCATTTCCTATTTTACATTTTTTCAGATTGCGTACCTGAACTCCTGTTTTGGGAATCACTCCATCAAAATACCAGGGTTCGTTTCTGTATCCCTCATATTCCTTTTCGAAGATCGGGCTAATTGCTGAAGAGTGATAGATAAATGGGTGTGTCGTAATATAATCCATCGCATGGTTTACTACTACATTCACCCCGGCCGCAAAGGAACAGAATGAACCGACAGACTCTACCAGATTGTGGTTACAGAGTGGACCATAGCTGTATTTCCCACATATTGTGTATTGCACTTCTTCTTTTTTCTTAAAGATTTTAATTACAGCATCTGCCGGGAAATACTCTAATAATTTCCCATATACCTCGTCGTATATCTCCCCATTGGCACAAGTAAATAAAACCTTATATTTTGAAGTATCCAAACTTTTACAATATTCTAAATTTTTTATTTCAGAATGGAATTCAGACAACCTGTTATCAACAATATGGCATTCTCTTATCCCAAAACAGCCATTCAGAATTTGTTTTGTCATCAACCCCATTTCCCCGTAGGGATAAATAACAAATTTATCTTCACCCTTATGAAGCGCTTTCTCGATTGCATCTCTTATTTCTTTATAAGGCGTCATTTCTTCCTCTCCCGCCTGCACAAAGCCACAATTCATTTATTTTATATTTTTCCAAATTTCCGCTCCCACTTGATGCTTCTTCGAAACATCCGTGTTGCTATCCTGATTTTTCACAACCATTTTTAAATAATCATTCAGCTCATATATTTTTGTTTCATTCGCAATTTCCTTTTCTGCCAAAAGTCCCCATAAATCCTCACCGCCAAAAAACGCAGCAAAATCTTTATAATCTATCCCACACCTTCCCTTTAGCCACGTTCCATTCCATTTGACGTCTATCGCAGCATCATCCCGCATCAAAATAATTGTACCATCCTCATAATGTTCCACATGAACATATTTCTTTGTTTCTTCTGTCAGAACAATCTTCCTTTTTCCGGAAATATCCTTCCGTATTTCCAGGCTTTTTCCGTCCTGTATGGTCAAAAATCTAATTTTGTTACCGTCACAGACTGCTCCTGTAAACTGATATCTGCGATTTGCAAGCTCCTTTGGCAGTTCATATTCCTCCCACTTTGCTTTTCCGTCCCAGTTCACAATTTTTCCATGTTCCCAGGATGGAATCCAAAATCCGTCTTCATCCCTGTCAATTCCGCAATATGCATTTCCCAAACTTCCAATTTGCTGCCATCCATATTCATCCGTATCCAAATTAAGCCACATCACATGATTGGAGACACTTACAGGAGAAAAAGCAATATTTTCCAGCTTTACGGCTTCCGTACAGAACAACCCTTCCTCTTCTTTTTTCTGTTCTGGAGGACAATTAATTTCTAAATATGATGTCGAATAATCTTTCAGATTTACCTTCAATACAGCTGGATATGCAGCTCCAAACAAGAAAGCATGCTCCTGATGAAAAACTGTTCCCCAAAATTTCAGGGCGATTTGCGGATGTTCAATCACAATATCTGTCCATTCTCCGCACTTCAGATCATAGAGCCAGATTTTTTCCGCACAGGAAGGAATTAGAATTAATTTTCCGTTCCAATACCGCATCTTACGAAACCATTTAGAGGCAGTCACCTTGTTATTCGGTATCCGGCTTACAATGGATACAGAAAAATCTGGCATATGCACCTTATACAGCAAATTATATTCTGATGAAAAAAAATAAATATTGTCACCCACGAGGGCTCCCGCCTCAGCTGGAAGCAATACGATTCTATTTTTTTCTTTTTTATTATTCATACTTCACATTTTCATCCATGTTTCTTTCATGCTTTCATTTTTCCGCTACCACAAACACACTGTAATATCCAATCCGTTCAGACTCCAATACTGAAACTGCCTCAAACCAGTCTTTCATTTCTTCTGAAAACATCTCTTTCCATCCTCTGGGCCAGGCAGCCTCACGTAAGCCTGTCTGTCTGATGAAGTAACCTGCTACTTTAAATAAGTTTCCAAGATTCCTTTGATTCCAGGTATACAAATGGTAACAGTTTTCTCCTCTCAGATACTCATCGCGTATGGAATCATAGGGTACTACAAATACCGCCTTTCCGCCATCTGCCAGCTTTTCTCTTAATCCGCATACAATTTTATAGGGTTCAAGGCAGTGCTCCAGTGCGTGCGTGGATATAATTACATCCTGGCTTCCATCCTCAAGCTCTGAAAGATCCGCTACGCTTTTAATTCCCAGTCCTTCTGCATATTTTCTTGCTGTCTCATTCACTTCAATGCCGATCTTTTCTCTGCAGTCCAGTTTGTCTAAAAGCAGTCCGCCGCCCATACCAAATTCAGCCACCCGATCGGTCGGCTTTATATAATTTTGAAAAAAGTCCCGGTCCAGCACAGAATCGATCTCAGCGCAATGAACCTGCATCGAAAAATAATCCTCGTTATAACGTCCCTCTCCTTCTACACCAGGAAAGTCTAATTGTCTGAAATTAATAAAAGGATAGATGCCCTCCTCCAGCAGCTGCTCCTCGATCTCTGATATTGCCGCGCATATAATGATCAGATCATCTGCTGTACGGATCTTTTTATAATCATCTAACATATGGGCATTTGTAATCCAGGACTTCCCACTTACACATGCCTCCACCACTTCTTCGTTATTATCAATTACTCCTGCCGCCTCTATCCCACACTCATCCCGGAGCTGATAAAATACCCTCTTCCCAATTTTTCCTGCTCCAAAAAGAAATATTTTTTTGTTTTTACAAAATTTCAGCCAGTTTATTTCATCATTAATATACATACAAACACTCCCCAAAATTCTCTCTGTCCTATGTCTCCTTTGTCCACTGAGGATATGAAAATCTTTTCATATTAAGACGAGGGGAAGAAAAACTTCTCCCCCTCGTCCTTCTCCGCAATACTTTTACGCCAACGCTTCGTATTACTTAAAACTGTGCAGTAGCTGTAAGGGTAGAACCATCTGTCAGATAAACAGTCACGGTTACTAATTCTCCGCTTAAGCCGCTTACCCATCCACTGCTCAGTTTGAATTTCAGTGTGCCGCCATTTTCTTCGGTCCACTGTGAGATATCCCAATCCATGTTGGGATCGCTGTCAAGATTGTCAGATGTTGTGCCGGCCCAGGACAATGTCATTCTATGAGCAAAATTCTTTGTTGCTGTCAGGCCGGTCAGCGTAATATCTCCTGTATTTGTAAATGTGATGGGGCCTCCTGCAGACGCACCATCCGGCTTATCAATCGTCCATACCAGGCTTACTGTGGGCGGTTCTTCTGTCAGGCCTACCCATTTTCCATCATCGTTACAAGAACCAGTCAGAGTAAAAGCATAAGACTGGAAGAGACCGTCAAAGTCATTTTCAAGCTTCGCATTAGATGCAGTAGCATTCAGCTGCTTCTTATAAGTTTTGCTGTCAGTGGCATATACTACTTCGTAAAGAGCAGATGCATCTGTGATAGAAGAGGTTGCCACAATTCCTGCTGTTGTGACAGCTGTCTCGCCAGCAGCATCCTTCAATGCAAGATAAATAGAAGGAGTAGCTGTATTTGCAGCGCCGCCGCCAGCCGGTGCACTCGTAACGATATCAATTCCGCTCGGTGTTGCCAGCTTTGCCTGAACCTTAATC
>CATJHO010000141.1 GCA_949740535.1 uncultured Lachnospiraceae bacterium | reverse complement strand
TCTTGATTCATGTACATCCGGCAGACAGCATAACGAATACAGGAGGGAACCCATGGCATTTGATGGAATTACCGTTGCAGCACTCCGTCTGGAGCTGTCAGAAGCTCTCACCGGCGGGCGTATCACTAAGATTGCCCAGCCAGAAGCAGATGAGCTGCTGCTTACTATAAAAAACCACAAAAACCAATACCGGCTGCTGATCTCTGCTTCTGCCAGCCTGCCGCTGCTCTATCTGACAGAGAACAACAAGCCCAGCCCCATGACAGCGCCGGGCTTCTGCATGCTTCTCAGAAAACATTTAAGCGGCGGAAAGATCATCTCTGTCCGCCAGCCTTCTCTGGAGCGGATTCTGCAGTTTGAAATCGAGCACCTGAACGAACTGGGGGATGTGTGCCGCAAACTTCTCATTGTGGAGCTGATGGGAAAACACAGCAATCTTATTTTCTGCCAGGAGAACCATCTCATCATCGACAGCATCAAGCATGTATCCTCCGCAGTCAGCTCTGTGCGGGAGGTTCTTCCGGGAAGAACGTATTTCATCCCCGCCACACAGGAGAAACTGGATCCACTCGCTGTGGAGATGGATCACATGCTTTGTACTATCTGCGGAAAGCCTCTGCCCCTTGGCAAGGCTCTTTATACCACGCTCACCGGTTTTTCTCCAGTTATGGCAGAAGAAATCTGTTACCGGGCAGGTCTTGATTCCCACCGTCCGCCCTCCGGGCTGGATGAAAAGGAACAAGAAGTGCTTGCCCATCAGCTTTTCCGCGTGCTTGAAGACATTCGTCTGGAGCATTTCGCTCCCTGCATTTTCTTCCAGGGAAAGGAGCCGGTTGAATTTGCCGCCCTTCCCCTGACCATGTATGGAGATTTGAGAGAAGAATCTTTCCCAGGTATCTCCGCTCTTTTGGAGGCCTATTATTCCTCCCGGAATACCATCACCCGGATCCGGCAGAAATCTTCCGATCTCCGGCGGATTGTACAGACCGCTCTGGAGCGCAGCCGCAAGAAATATGATCTGCAGGCCAGACAGTTAAAAGACACTGAAAAACGGGAGAAATACAAGATTTACGGCGAGCTTCTGCACACCTACGGCTACAATCTGGAAGAGGGCGCCCGTTCGCTGGAGGCCTTGAACTATTACACAGGCGAAAACATCACCATTCCTCTGGATCCCCAGCTGAATGCCCAGGAGAACGCAAAAAAATACTTTGATAAATATGGCAAGCTGAAGCGGACCTATGAAGCCGTCACAGAACTGCTTGCAGAAACCTCCCGTGAAGTGGAGCATCTGGAATCCATCAGCCAGGCTCTGGATATCGCCCTCTCGGAAGAAGATCTGGTGCAGATCCGGGAGGAGCTCATGGAATCCGGCTACATCCGCAAGCGCAGAAGCCACGATAAAAAGCCGAAAATAACCTCCCGGCCCTTCCACTATCTTTCCTCTGACGGCTTCCACATCTACGTGGGAAAGAATAACCTTCAGAACGACGAGCTGACCTTTAAATCTGCCGCCGGGAATGACTGGTGGTTCCACGCCAAGGGGACGCCCGGATCCCATGTAATTCTGAAAAGTGAGGGAAGGGAAGTCCCGGATCGGGCCTTTGAGGAGGCCGGGCGCCTGGCCGCCTATTACTCCAAGGGCCGCGGGAATGAAAAGGTGGAGATTGACTATGTAGAGAAAAAGCATGTAAAGAAGCCTGGCAGCGCCAAACCGGGATTTGTGGTTTACTATACCAATTATTCTCTGGTGATTGATTCGGATATCTCCGGGCTTACGCAGATAACGTAACCGTTTCTATGATTACTTAATCTACTCCTGATAGCATTTTCAAAAGAGAAGCGAGGAAATCCAGCGTTGAAAATCTTATTAAACTATGCAATACTCTTAACATAAGCGCCAATTCCCTGCTTAATGGAAACATCAAATATAAAACAGCTGAACAGTCTCCCACTATAGCCGCCCATAAAGAAAGCGGGAATTTCACTCTAGAGGAATTAGAAAAAATTGAAGAATATAAAAGACTGTTTCTCGCAGCCAGACCAAAAGGGTGATTTCATATACTACGAAGAATTACAGTTCCGGAATAAGGATCTGCTTATAAAAGAAATTTTAGATGTGCCACCGGAATTTCTTTCTGATGCTTTACAGTCCGCCGGATCAAGTACAGCTCCTATACTACATGGATAATTACATCATATTTTTTGAACCTTGTTTATCTGTGGCAAAACCAATAAATACATAAATGATTAAACCGCTTAAGCGTTTAATAAAAAAACAAATATGGCTTTGCTTGCCTCTACAGATGACAGCAAGGATTTTTCCTATAGTAATGGAAAAATAAGCTATCAAGTTTCTGCTATGGGAACAACTACGACTTTAGAACTTACAAAAGAATAAAATTAAAAACCGGCACCCTGTGCCAACAGGGAACCGGCCAAGCACCATGACAATATAATAAGTTAGCCGCCCCGGTGTTACCAGCACCAGAGCGGCAAACAAACTAAATAAAACTTTTTCAGGATATTGCACCCACTAATCAAATAAAAGCTTTCGGGGATATTGCAAAGTCGATTTGCATATGCTATAATGCCGATAGGCAAAGAGAAATCAGTGGACCATGTGTTCACAAAGCGAAAACCCCGGAGAGCCACCTCCGGGGTTTTCTTTAGGTTAGTTGTCATCGTCATTACCGCCTAACCATTTGATGATGTAGTGGCAGGCCACACCACCCACGACAGTAACCATAAGAGAAATCAGTATATCCACATGTTCACCCCCTTTCCGTTGCCGGATTGGGTATGCCATGAAGCACAGCATATGTGATACTGACTATGCCATATATGTAGAAATCCGGATCCCGGATGATGATGAAAAAGGAGTGCCCTTCACAAAAGAAGAACTGCAAAAGCTCTGGGCGTCTGAACTGCCTGCGGCCAGAACTGCGGTTATCCTCTGCTATTTTGGCTGGCGCATCACAGAACTGCCGCCATACTTTTTCCTGGCTGTGTGATAAATACGGTGTTGACCAGCTGTCCAAAAAAACTGATGATGGGACATTCGCTGGGAACGGATGTAACAGATTCCGTATATGGCCACCGCTCACAAGAAGAATTACGAGCTGAAATTGAGAAGATAAAGTGTTACTAATTTGTCGCACGCACCATTTTTGACCTATTACCATATTCTTTCATAATCCGGAAATGCTGGTTTTATGGAAATCATTACATTTTCAGTATTTTTAATATTAATCTTTTCTTAATATATCTTCCAATTTCTTGCATTTTAGGACAGGCAGGCTTATACTAAAAGATATATTATTTTATGTAAATCTAAATTTGCCAAAATGCTGATTACAGGGGGGGATTTTATGTCAATCAACACTTCCGGCAGACGGATAGGGAAACTCTTATCCTTACTGCTGATGTTTTCATTACTCTTTGTGCCGCTGGGTCCGGGAATCAAGACCCAGGCGGCCCGCGCCACAGGCACAGTAAAAAACCGCATATTAAATGTGCGCGCTTCCGCCTCCACCAGCTCCTCCATCGTGTGCAAGCTGACCCAGGGAACGAAGGTGACCATCATTTCCGAAACCACCGGAGATGACGGACTGAAGTGGTACAATGTCTACTTTGCCTACAACAGTGACGCAAAGGAAGGATTTGTCCGGGCCGATCTGCTCAATGTATCTGGCAGTTCTAACAGCGGCAGCTCAAACACCGCCGCAGGATCCGGCTCCACCCAGTACATTAAGTCCGGCTCCACCTGGTACATTAAGCCCGCCGTCGCCATTGTGCGTACCAAGGCTTCCACCAAAAGCGATATTTATTCCAAACTGGACCGGGGGACAAGCGTCACTGTCCTCTCTTCCCAGAAAGGAAGCGATGACGGGAGAATCTGGTACAAAATTTCCTTTACAAAAAACGGCTCTTCCAAAGAAGGGTATGTCCGCGGCGATCTGCTGTCTGAGACCAATCCCGGCGGTTCCAGCTCCAACACCACCGATGTGTCCGGCGTCCGGTATGTGAATGTGGATGTGGTGCGTGTGCGCACCTACTCTTCCACCAACGGCGATATCCGCTCCCGGCTTCCCAAAGGCACGCAGGTAAACCTAATCTCTTCCAAGACCGGAAGCGACGACGGAAAAACCTGGTACAAAGTATCCTACCAGGACAACGGCTATCAGATGAACGGCTTTATCCGGGCCGACATGCTCTCCGAAACCAATCCCGGCGGCAGTTCTTCTTCCGGCAGTGCGGCTCAGAAGTCTGCCTCTGTCAAGGCATCCGTAGCGAATATCCGTACCTACGCTTCTACCAAAGGTGATATCCGCTCTAAACTGCCCTATGGCACAGCCGTCACCATTCTCTCGGAAACTACCGGAGACGACGGGCGGAAATGGTACAACATCTCCTACAAGCAGAACGGCTCCTCTCTGGAAGGATTTATCCGCAGTGATCTGGTGTCCCTTGGCGGTGGAAGCTCTTCCTCTGGTTCCGGCTCCAGTGCCAATACCAACACACCGGCCGTGGCCCAGGTGCGTACCTACGCTTCTCCCTATGCAGATATCCGCGCTACTCTTCAGAACGGAACAAAAGTGACGATATTAAAAGAGCTGGTGGGTGAAGACGGAGAGAAATGGACCAACATTGCTTTTACTCAAAACGGAGAGAAGCTGGAAGGGTTTATCCCCTCTTCCATGCTGAAATAGAACGACAGAAGCTGTCCTTTGCATGGACCTGAACATACAAAAAGAGAGTTGCTGCAAAAACAGGTAACTAACCTGTAGCAGCAGCTCTCTTTTGTGCCGGCAGACCAAAAAAGGTATTGCACAAAAGCATTTCGCTGATTTTATACAATACCCTTTTTGCAGCTATTATATTTATATATACACGAGGGATACTTCCCTACGCCGCACAAAGTCTGGATGTCACTCCCAAACCTGTCAAATTCAAAATTGCCTGCACAACCTGATGGCAGATGCGCACAATATAAAAACAATCCTCTTCCACGTTGCGCTTCCGGCTTAAATACTCCTGATGCGCACTCCGGATAAAGTTCACCACAGCCTCTGCTGTAGCAAAACGCCTGGCTTCCATCCGATCTCGAAACGCCTCTTCGCTCTTCACATATTCCCGAAGGCGGAACTTTAAAGCTTTTTCGTAATAGCAGTGATCCTTCAAATTCCCTTCGTAGGTACTGTTATGAGGAAAGGTAAAGTAATCTGCTATATAGTGGATCACTTCTCCCAGATGCCTCATATAAGCTCTGAGATTCATCGTCTCCTGTCTGCGGCTCTCCGACAGCCGGCGGATTTCATCCGTAACCAGCTCAAAGGTCTCTCCAAATTCATGCCGCTGTGTCAAAAATGAAGGTTTACAGTCCGGCAGGATACTTCCCAGATAAAATGCTTTCCGATGTGCCAGCAAATCCGGCGCTGCAATATCCTCCACAAGATACTTTGCAAGAGAAATGTGCGATTTCTTTCTCAACTCTTCATCCTCCTTACAGGGGTGTCCCTGTCCTGCCTTGATGAATGCTTTCCCGTCCGCATCACCTTCTCTATCATACTCTCAATCCCAAGCATTTGTCCATACCTAATTATGCCAATTTTCCACGTTTTTTTTAATGATTTTCTAACAGTTCAGACAAGCCTCACATGCCCGGACAGGCATCCGCCTTTTGTATCCCCTGAGAAATCTTTTCCACAATCTCCTTACAGATTTCTTCTGCGCTCCGCCCGTCTGTAACTGTCAATACGTCCGCTGCCCTTTCATAGCGCTCCCGCCGTTCTTCCATCAGGGATGCAATAAAAGGAATATTTTTGTTTTTCTCCAAAAGAGGCCGGTTATGACTGTTCTTCACCCGCTTATAGATCGTTTCCGGAGCCGCCGTGAGAAAAACCACTGTGCCGTTTTTCCGCATAAGCTCTACATTACAGTCCTGCAGGGGGACGCCTCCGCCACAGGAGACTACCAGATTTTTTCTTCCTCCCAGTTCCCCAAGAAGCTTGGTCTCCAGCTCCCGGAAATACGCCTCGCCCTTTTCCTGAAAGATCCGGGAAACACTCATCCCTTCCCGCTCTTCAATCACCGCATCCATCTCCACCGCTTCACGGCCATAATTCTTTCTCATATACTCTGCAATGGTGGACTTGCCGGTTCCCATAAATCCTATCAAAAATATAATATCCTTCACTGTCTTCTGCCTCCCTGCTGGAGAAATTATAGCATAATCAGGATTGGTGGTCAAACCGGCAGATGCGGTTCCCTCTTAAGCGTCTCTGCCGCTGCCCAGATAAGCTTTGCTATGGTCCGCATCAGCATCCGCCGTGTTTTCTCATCTTCCTGCCCAAGTTCCTGTAATACTGCATAAATTTTCCCCGGCCTGGCAAGCTCTCCAATACGGGTAATATCCGCATCACAAAGCAGTTCATACAGAGCGTCCACAAAAGCCTCCCTTTGGCTTATTGACATCTGGGCCAGCCAGTTTTTGATGGTTTCATCTACCATACGGCTGCCCTCTGTAACCTGGCGGACCCGCACAAAATCTGCTCCCGATACCTCCCAGGAATAAGGCTCATGCTGAAGCAGTCCTGTTTCGGTGCTGTGTACCACAGTATACGGTTCTTTGTGCTCTAGCAGCATACCTACTACAGATGACTGGGGAACAAAGGTATGTATGCGGTCAAGAATTTCCTGATACCCCGGATCCTCCAGCATATTTTGACGGAATCCCGGCCCGTCATGATTATAAACTGCCCGAATCCTTTCCTTCACTCCTTTGCTGCAACGGGCTCCTGCATAGACAGCCAGATTTCCGCCCTTGGAATGGCCGGCCACATAGAGATCGCCAGGACATTTTCTCCCAGCTTCTTCCAGATATTCTGCCGCTGCCTGCTGGCCTGGTATCACATCAAGAAAGCTTAAGTTCAAATCCTCCTTCCAGCCTGTCAGACTGCCGTCTGTTCCCCGAAATGCCACAAAGGCTCCTCCCTCCTCCAAAAGAAGGGTAATTGCCGCAAACTGCAGTTCCTTCTCCTCATCCAGAAGCTCCCAGGCTCCTGTAAGGCCCAGAGACCCAAATCTGCGGCTCTCCCCAAGCGCCTGTATCAGTGTTTCGTCTCGTGAATCCCGCAGACGGCTTTCCAAGGCTTCGCGGGAAAGCTCCTGAAACATCTGGGAAAGCTCCCGAAGCGTCGGCGCCTCCTCATATTTTCCCGACACGAGGCCGTCAAGCTGTACATAGGACAGAGCGCTCAGAAGCAGTGCGTCCACCGGAGTTACGGGAGACTGGAAGAAAGTCAGGTCTTTCCTCCAGGTTAGATAATCCAGCATATCTGCCATAAAGTTTTACATCCTTCCTTTTTTTGCAGGTCTCACCCTCTCTTGAAAAGGGCATCTCATACTTAACGTTAAGACCCTGCTGTCATCTTCTATCAAAATATGCTGTAACCGGAAGATTTCTACAAAACTGTGGCAGTGATTTTCCCTGGCATTAAAAAAGGATGCTGTTTTCTTTCACAGCATCCTCTCAATACTTATTCTCCGAATATCTCCGAAGCCCGCTTCATATTCTCCACTATCAGCACTCCGAAGGGACACCGCCTCTCACAGGCTCCGCAGGCAGTACACGCGGATGCCTTATGCTCCAGAATCCCGTAGTGCTCCCGCACAGTCTCCGGAACACTGCCCTGTGCCACGGAAAGATTCAGAAACTTAGTTACAGAGGCCACATCAATTCCCTTCGGGCAGGGCGCACAGTGGCCGCAGTACATGCAGTGTCCCTGCCAGCTGATTCTGGGCATGGAAGCAAAGGCATCCGCATAATCCTTTTCCGCCTCTGAGGCAGTCTCATAGGAAATGCCTTTTTCCAGTTCCTCCATTGACCTGGCTCCCGCCATGACACAGGCCACAGCCGGACGGGTCAGTGCATAGTGGATACACTGATAAGACGTCAGCGCCTTTCCTGCGGGGGAAAGCTTTGCACTTAAGAGATCACCCCCGCCAAAGGCCTTCATAACTGTGATTCCCACGCCTCTTCTCTGACAGACCTCATAGAGTTCCTGACGCTTTGGATCCATATTTACCAGCGGTTTCTCATAATTCTTCTCATCCCAGAGAGACTCCACATCTTCATTCGCCGGAAGCAGATCATAGCAGGGATTCACACTGAACATAAGCACATCCACCAGACCGCTTTCCACTGCCGCAAGCGCTGCCTCCGGATTATGGCTGGACATGCCGATACAGCCGATGATGCCCTTTTCCTTTAATTCCAGGGCATACTGCATAACATCTCCGTTTCTTACGGTTTCCCAGTCCTCCAGAGAATCCACATAGTGAATCATGCCAATCTCTACCCGCTCCGTCTCCAGACGGCGCAGCTGATCCGCAAAGCCCTCCTTTACTTCCGCAAGTTTCCGGGTCCGCTTATACTGCCCGTCCTTCCATATGGTACACAGATGAGCCTGCAGCACAAACTTTTCCCTGCGTCCCCGAAGGGCCCTTCCCAGATTGGAACGGAATTCCGGATTAGGTGTATATAAGTCAATGCAGTTTATCCCGGCTTCCTCCATACGGTCTATGTACGCCTTCACTGTTTCATAGGGCTGTTCCAGAAAGCCCTCGCAGCCCATTCCAATTTCTCCTACCTTCAACCCTGTGCGTCCTAACAGCCTGTAATTCATGAATTGTCCTCCTATTCCAGTTCCGCAGTTTCCACTCAACGCCTTCTTTATACAGATAAATTTCCGGCCGCCTAAAACATACGTCCGTAAATTCATCTAGGCATTGCCTGGAAACTGCTGTTGATTCTTCTCCAGTTCCGCAGTTTCCACAGCCTGAACTGTTTTTATTATAGTCCTTAAACCCGGCTTTAAGTCAAATATTTCTTGTGTTCTGCTTTTGTTTGGAGTAAAATTCTGTTATAGAAGCATGCAGGGGAGGCAGAGCTATGAACTGGAAGGATCGGTGTTTTCTTTCTTTAGATGATGAAAAACTTTTTGAGAGTTCCGGGCACCGCACCCGTTTCTTTGAGCTTTTGGACTGCTATGGGGATTATCCCTTTTTCACCAAAGGCTTATGCAAGTGCATGTACCTTTCTGCCTGGGACGAAGAGCATTTTGCCATTATGGTGGAAATGCTCACTTCCATGAGCCTGGGCCGCGAAACCGATACCGGAGATATGCGTATTCAGGGAGATACCCTGGCTGAAGTCCAGCCGGATGCGGAATATTATGTCTACCAGCTGTCCAATGCTTTTCTGGACGGCAGAAGCTTTGTTCTTCCTGCTGACGCCCGGATTGAGCCGGAACAGCGCCATATTATCCAACAGGCTTTGAAAGCCGCTGATATCATAGAGCAGATCTAAAAATCACGAACTGTAAAGACAGCCACTGAGCGCGGACGCATCACGAAATGTCTGTCTATCTGGACTTCCTCCCCCTCACGGTAAAAACAGCGCCCTTCCCCATCCCCATAGGTATTCACAGTAAGATACCAGGAACCGGAACAGTAAATCTTAGGAAGGCTGATCTCAACGTTCTCCCAATAGGTATTCAATGCAATATACACAATGTCATCTCTTCCCTGCTCCCTGTCATAGCCTGCAAAGCTCATTCCAAAGGTCCTTGTATCGCGGGGAATAACCACTTTGTCCGCATCAATATCATGGGCATGTATGGGTTCCATGCCGCAGACCGCATTTGGCAGCACTTTGCGGATGGCCGGATGCTTTCGGCGGTAGTCAATCATAAATTTGAAAAACTGAAACAAATCCCGATTCTTTTCCAGAAGTTTCCAGTTGAGCCAGGAAATTTCACTGTCATGGCAGTAGCTGTTATTGTTGCCATACTGGGTATTGCCAAACTCATCTCCTGCCAGAAACATAGGGGTCCCCCTGCTGCACATCAGGATAGCACAGGCATTCCGGATCATACGGAACCTCAGCTTTAAAACCTCCGGATCGTCAGTCTCTCCTTCCGCTCCGCAGTTCCAGCTTCGGTTATTGTCTGAACCGTCTGTATTATTCCAGCCGTTACTTTCATTGTGTTTATAATTATAAGCATACAAATCATAGAGCGAAAAACCATCATGACAGGTAAAGAAGTTGATGCTGGAATTGTATCCTGCATACTCCTCTTTGTGCCCCTCTCTGTGATCGCCGTACAGATCTCCCGATCCGCCCATGCTCCAGGCCGCCTCGGCCGCCATATGATTCTCACCCTTCAGATAACTGCGCAGGGCATCCCGGTATCTTCCGTTCCATTCCGCCCACCGCTTACTGGCCGGAAAAGATCCCACCTGGTAAAGCCCTCCTGCATCCCAGGCTTCTGCAATCAGTTTTACCTTGCTCAGGATCGGATCATAGGCAAGACTTCGAAGCAGAGGCGGATTACTGATAGGAGAGCCATCTTCGTTTCTCCCCAGAATGCTGGCCAGATCAAAACGGAAGCCATCTACCCGGTAGCTTACCGTCCAATAACGCAGACACTCCAGGATCAATTGATGGACAATAGGATGATTGCAGTTCAGGGTATTGCCGCATCCGCTGAAATTATAGTAATTTCCATCCGGTGTCAGCATATAGTACACCTTATTGTCAAACCCTTTAAAGCAGAAGGTAGGGCCAAGTTCATTCCCCTCTGCCGTGTGGTTGAACACAACATCCAGAATAACCTCTATTCCGTTTTCATGAAGAGCCCGAATCAATTCCCGAAGCTCCGTTCCCTCCCGGTTATACTCTTTCACTGAAATATAGTTGGTATTGGGAGCAAAAAAACCAATGGAATTATAGCCCCAATAATCCAAAAGCTTCTTTCCATCTACCTCCCGTGAATTCATGGTCTCATCAAAGGCAAAAATCGGCATCAGCTCTACCGCATTGATTCCCAGCTCTTTTAAATAGGGAATCTTCTCCATAAGTCCTGCAAAGGTTCCCTTTGCCTTCACACCGGAAGACGGATGCTGGGTAAATCCCCGCACATGAAGCTCATAGATCACCAGATCACTCAGCTCCCTGGAGGATTGGGGCATGTCCCCCCAGTCAAAGACATCCTTTACCACTCTGGCCCGGTAGCCTCTGCAGCGGCGCTCTCCCCACCGTCCCTGCCTGGTTACCACCCTTGCATAGGGATCCAGAAGAATGGATGTTTTGTTAAAAAGCATCCCTTCTTCCGGTTTATAGGGCCCTCCTACCCGGTAGGCATATTCAAATTTCTCTATATCCAATCCAAAAACAATCATGGAATACACATCACCGATCTTATATTCTTCTGGAAAGGGCAGTACTGCATAGGGCTCCTCTTCGCCTTCATGAAACAGCAGAAGCTCACAGGAGGTGCCAAAATGGGTATGAACCGTAAAGTTTACCCCGTTAGGCAGAGACATTGCCCCGTTCACATCAAACAATCCCGGCCTTACCGGAAAGCCTGCAACCTTTCCCATAGGAGTCATGGTGATTGTATACTCTGGAACAAATTTTTGTGTGTAATATTTCAAAGTTTTCTCTCCTATTCTTTTTTCTTCTCAGCCTCACTCCCTAAATCCAATAACTGTAAAAGCATTCTGCTTATCTTTCATACAAATACTTTCGATATGTGCTACATTATAACTGTTTTTCTTTTCACCGTCAAAGGAAATTGTAAAAAATTATCAAATTTTGAAAGTTTCTCCAAAATTATTACGAAAATTAATGCTTTCATCTGACAGAGACCCGGATGTGCGCGTACAGAGGACATTTGTATAAACTTAACCGGACCGGCTCAAACCTCTTTTCCATTATTGACATTTGTGATAAACTATAAACAATACGTTCGTCGGGCATTGCTGCCCAGGTGTTAAAAAGCAGGAAAAGTGAGTGATTTTATATGCCGATTAAAGTGCAAAGCGATCTGCCGGCAAGAGCCATTCTGGAGCAGGAAAATATTTTCGTCATGGACGAGACAAGGGCCCTGAATCAGGATATCCGGCCCTTGAAAATAGGAATTTTGAATTTAATGCCCTTAAAAGAGGATACGGAGCTTCAGCTTCTGCGTTCACTGTCCAACACGCCTCTGCAGCTGGACATTACCTTCCTGACCGTAAGCTCCCATGAATCCAAGCATACAGCCCAAAGCCATATCAATAAATTCTACGAACCCTTCTGCCAGGTAAAGAAGCGCCGTTTTGACGGTCTGATTATCACAGGTGCTCCTGTAGAGCAGATGGCCTTCGAAGAAGTGGACTACTGGCCGGAACTGGTGGAAATCATGGATTGGGCCCAGACCCATGTGACCTCCACCTTCTTTATCTGCTGGGGCGCTCAGGCTGCCATGTACCACTATTACGGCCTGAATAAACAATTACTTCCCCAAAAGCTCTTCGGCCTGTACCGCCACCAGGTCCAGAACCGTAAGGAACCCCTGATCCGGGGCTTTGACGATATCTTCCTGGCGCCTCATTCCCGCCACACCACTGTAGATCCCCAGGCCATCCACAGCTGCAGGGAGCTGACCGTTCTGGCGGAATCCCAGGAAGCCGGCGTCTTTATCGCCATGGCAGAAGAGGGACGCAAGGTCTTTGTTTTCGGCCACCCGGAATATGACCGGCATACCCTGGAAAAGGAATACATAAGAGATAAAGAAAAAGGTCTTGCCATCCCGCTTCCCAGAGACTATTTTGAAGAGGATGACAGCACGAAACGGCCCTCTCTTATGTGGCGGGCCCATGCTAATACGCTCTATACCAACTGGATCAATTATTACGTTTACCAGCTTACTCCCTATCAGTGGGAAGATGAAGCGTAAACGGCTTTACAGTTCAATTCCCTTCCGGGCCGAAAGGCCCTTATCGAAGGGATGCTTTCTTTTCTGAATCTCGGACACATAATCCGCAAGCTCCACAAGCTCCGGCGCCGGATTCCGTCCCGTAAGCACCACTTCCAGATTCTTCGGCCGCTCCTTTAGAAATGCAAGAGCCTTCTCCTGATCCAAAAGCCCGTGATTATAGGCGGCTGTAAATTCATCCATCACCAGCAGAAATACCTGTTCCTGCCGGGCGGTTTCTGTTGCCTGGTCAAAAAGCCCACGGTAGGCTTTCCTGGCTTCTTCCTTTTCCTTCTCTGTCATATTCCAGAAAAATCCAAAGTTTTTCTCACAGGTCAGAACCTTTATCTGCGGCAGGGTTTTCAGAATCTTCAGCTCGGAAGATGTGCCGTCCTTTAAAAACTGGGTGATCAGAACCTTCTCCCCGCTTCCGGCTGCCCGTAAGGCCAGGCCCATGGCAGCTGTGGATTTTCCCTTCCCGTCACCGCAGTAAATATGAATGCAGGATTGTTTCATCACTGCTTCCTCCTCTCTTGGCTGAGCATCTGCCAGACTTTTTTCTGTAAGGCTGTCCGCTGGCAGCTTTACATCCATAGTATGGCTCTTCAGACGGCATCCGATGTAAAAACAACTATAAAAGCTACTTACAGGCATGCCTGAAACATCTTTTTTTAAGTCTGCTTTTTCCCGTCTTTACTGTTACATCATAATAAATGATAAATCATAAATAAAATCCAGACTCCCGTCAGCGCTAAATCCGAGGTCCGGTACATCAGATAGTTTACCCTTTTGATATCCTCATATTCCACGGGGCGGAGCGGTTCTCCCATGGAAGGCTTTTTACAGAGCTTCCCAAAATACCAGGCATCTCCCGCCAGCTGCACGCCCAGCGCTCCTGCTGCCGCTGCCTCCGTATGGGCAGAATTGGGACTTGCGTGCTTTCTTCTGTCTCTGCGGTAGATCCGAAAAGCCTGTCTCATGGAAAGTCCTGCCAGGGGACTTGCAAGCACCATCAAAAGCCCCGACACCCTGGCCGGAATCCAGTTCAGCACATCATCCATTTTGGCGGAAAAACGCCCAAAATAAAGATATTTCTCATTTTTATACCCCACCATAGAATCAAGCGTATTCACTGACTTATAAAAAAAGCCCAGCACGGGCCCGCCAAGAGCCAGGCAGAGCAGGGGCGCAATGACTCCGTCAGAGGTATTTTCCGCCACCGTCTCCACGGCCGCCTTTGCTACCCCTTCCTCCGTAAGATTTTCTGTATCTCTACCCACAATCATGGAAACGGCCTGACGCCCTCCCGCCAGATCCCCTTTTTCCAATGCCGCGTGGACCTTCATGCTTTCCACTTTCAGGGATTTTGCCGCCAGCAGCTGATAATCCCAGAATACCGCCAGCACAAATGCACACCAGGGACCGGCTTTGAATGCCAGCCACAAAAGGAAGCCAGGAACAGCCGTTGAGACCAGGACCACAAAGAGCCCAAAAAAGACACCGGCGGCCAGTTCTCCTCCTTCTGACCTTGGAAAGACCCTGCGGAATCCCTTTTCCCAAAAGCTGATCAGTTGTCCGACTGCCCGGACCGGATGGTAAAGCTTCCTGGGATCACCGAAGATCCGATCCAGCACAAAGCCCAGCGTCAGGGCCAACAGGTTCCACTTCATAAAGCCTGATTTCCTCCTTATTCTGTCCCTTCCAGCAGGCCCGGTACCCTCCTCCGTTCTTTGCCTGCCAGTCATAAAACTCCTGGTGCGGCCATGCATAAGCTTCCAGAATGCTCATAATTGTCCCCCCATGGACCACCAGTGCGGCCCGCCGGACTCCCAGCTGCTTAACTGCCTCCAGCACCTCCCGAAATCCCTTCCGGCACCTTGCCTGAAAGTCTTCCCGGCGCTCCCCGCCCGGAAATGCCATTCGGCCGCCGCTGTCCACCCACGCCTGATAATCGGGATTCTCCTTTAATTCCAGATAATTTTTATTTTCAAAGACCCCGAAATCACACTCCTGCAGGCTGGAAATGCAACGGATCTCCCGTTCCGGCCAGAGCAGCTCTGCCGTCTCCCTGCAGCGCCTCATAGGGCTTGCAAAGACAGCCTCCACCTGCGGATACCGGCAGTGCTTCAGTTCTGCAATTCCCTCCTGGCACAAACGCTCATCCGTGGTTCCTATATACCTTCCCAGGGTATTTCCGTATGTCTTTCCATGGCGGATCAGATACAGTTCAACCATGCTTGATCACCGTCCCTATACCGCAGACTACCCGGTGGACCTCCACAGCTTCCCTTGCAAGGCTGCAGCAGAGCCGTCCCACTGCCTCCCGGTATTCCCGGTCAAAGGCATCCACCGGAACTACCCCGCTTCCCAGCTCATTTACCACAATCACTGCTTCGGGATTGCGCTGCATAAGGGCTTTTGGAAGCCCGCTTATCTCCCGCCCTGCCTTCAGGCAGCGGCGGATATATTCGTGAAAATGAAGGACCGCCGGCGCTTCGTAGACCGCCTCAAAGGGACAGGTCCCGCCCTCTGCGAAATCCTCCTCTCTCAGGGAACAGGTCTCCATGGCATATGCCTTTTTCCCTTGAAAAGAGCCTCCCACAATCAAAATCATTTTTTACTCCTATTCCAGTTCCGCATTTCTCTTCCTGCCGCCGGTATACAGATGAATTTCCAGCCGTTAAGTTCCGTCTGTAAATCCATCTGGCTGCAGGCAGAGATATGCTGTTTTTATTCCAGTTCCGCATCTCTCTTCCCGCCGCCGGTATACAGATGAATTTCCAGCCGTTCAGTTCCGTCTGTAAATCCATCTGGCTGCGGGCAGAGATATGCTGTTTTTATTCCAGTTTTGCATCTCTAAAATAATTTCCCGGCCAGATATACGGCGGCGGCCATCACCAGTTCACACACCTGCAGGAAAAATCCTGCCAGATCCCCGGTAATCCCGCCAAACTGCTTTCTGGACATCCGGTAATAATAAATAAAGGTTCCCAGGGCGCCCAGCAGCGCCGCCCGTCCCAGCTTCTCATTAATTATGCCCATATAGACAGCCGCAAGAGCCATCAGAAGATACATGCAGAACTTCACCCACTGCTTCTGGGCCGCATCCGCGAACATGGCCACGGTACCGCTGGTCTTTGCGCCGGGAAATACGGCTACTGCCAGGCCGCTTAAACTTCGGGAAAGAACGAAGCCGCCGGCCAGTACCTGAATCTGTTCCCCCTTAAGCTCGCTCCAGATCCCAAGAGACGCCGTAAAATAAACACAGGCTGTAATCACGGCAAAAGCCCCCGCATGGGAATCCTTCAGAATCTCCAGCTTCCGTTCTCTGGACTGATAGGAGCTTAAGGCGTCTGCTGTATCCAGAAGGCCGTCCAGATGAATTCCGCCGGTGACTGCCACGGGAATCAGCACAAAACCGGCGCTTCGAAGAAGGGGGCCTGCTTCCAGCCAGAGAACCGCTCTGCTCCAGAGCAGCACCAGCGCCCCAATCACCACGCCTATGAGGGGAAAGAAACACATTGTATAGCGCATGTTTTCCTTCTCCCAGTCTGCCTTTGGCATGGGAATCTTAGAATACATGGCAAAGGCAGTTATAAAGCTGTTCCACAATTTTTTCATGGTTTCTCCCCAGCCTCCCTTACAGAATGACAGCGGCGGCGCTGATGAACCTCCGGCAGATTCTCCCGGCCGCCTTTTATGTACAGAGGAATTCCGCAGACTACCTCAATCACCCGGTCTGCCTCAGCTGCCAGCTCCCGGTTAATGGCCCCCAAGTATCTCTGGTACTGCTCTGTGGTCTTATCGTATATCATTCCATCCGAAAAAATATCATTGGTTACTGCTGCCAGATGCCTGGCCTTTTTCCGAAGCTCACGCACTCCAAGGAGCACTTCTTCCACTGTCTGCCCGCCTGCCCCTTTCTCCTCAAACATCTCATTGGCCGCCAGATTGGAAATGCACTCTAAAAGCACCACCCCTTTCTCAGGCAGTGACAGCTCTTTTAAGTTTACATAACGCTCAATCGTAATGAATCCTTTCCCTGCCCGCAGCCTTCGATGCCGCTCCACCCGCTTCTCTCCCTCCGCTCCGAAGGGCTGCATGGCAGCGATATAGTACAGGGGCAGGCCTGATTCACGGGAAAGCTTTACGGCCGTATTCTCTGCATATTCGGATTTCCCGCTCCCGCTTCCGCCGATAATCAATGTAAACACGGTGCCACCTCACATTTTTTCAGAAAATTCCAGGCCGCCTCCGGGCAGGAGTAAAAGAAGAGATGGGGAAATCCCGCGTAGAGTGTCCCGCTGCCGTGGACACAGGTCCAGTTCCTCTGGCGCAGGGGCTTTGAGGCCCGCATACTGCTGCCGCAATGCCCGCTCTCCCAGTAATGAAACTCATGCCCCCGGATCTTACGGCCCTTCCTCAAAAGCATCTGATCTTCCAGCGCTTCCAGGGTTACATAGCCGAATCTGGACAGTTTATCCTTTCGATAAGCCTCTGCCTTTAGAACTCCCGCCATGGGATAGAATTCCCCGTCTGCACCCTCCAGCGCTTCGTGGAGATACAGAAAACCGCCGCACTCGGCAATACAGGGCAGACCATGGTTCACGGCATTTCGCACAGAATCCCGCATGGTCTTATTTCGGCTCAACGCCTCTGCATACAGCTCCGGATAACCGCCGCTTAAGATAAGTCCCTGAATCCCCTCAGGCAGAGCCCTGTCATGGATGGGGGAAAAGGTTACCAGTTCTGCGCCCATGTCTGTCAGAAGCTCAAGATTGTCCTTATAGGTAAAACAAAAGGCTTCATCCTCCGCCACTGCCACGGTAACCTGCCTGTTTCCTTCTAAGACAGGAACCACAGGCGGCTCATATTTCAGATCCGGCGCCGTATCCGCCAGCCTTAGAAATCCATCCAGATCCAGTGTCTCTTCCAGAACCTCCGCCAGAATATTCAGTTTCTCCCGCAGCCCTTCGATCTCTCCTGGCAGTACCAGGCCCAGATGGCGGCTCTTAAGCGCCAGATCCGGTCGTCTGGGTACATACCCCAGCACCTGAAGAGGAAACCGTTCCTCAATCAGCTTCTTCAGATCCGGGTACATCCCTTCCGAGACCTGATTTAAAATAATCCCGCGGATGTTCCTGGGCTCTTCAAACTCCAGAAATCCCTGTATCACAGGCAGCACCGAAACACTTAAGCCCTGACAGCTGACAATCAAAACCACCGGAATCTGAAGGGTTCCCGCCACGTCGGCAGAGCTTGCCCTGGTGGAAATTCCGGCCAGACCGTCGTAATAACCCATAACCCCCTCTGCCACAGAAATATCCGCCTCCCTGGCCGCCCGTGCAAACAGCCAGCGGGTAACGGACGGCTCTGTGAAAAAAGTATCCAGATTACCGGAACGTGTTCCAATCACTCTGCCATGAAACATTGGATCGATATAATCCGGGCCGCACTTAAAGGAAGCCGTCTTAAGTCCCCGGTTTACAAGCGCCTGCAGGATCCCGCAGGTCACCAGCGTCTTTCCGCTTCCGCTGGCAGGCGCCGCCAGCATAATTCTCGGTAACTTCATACGCACTCCTGTTCCGGACCCGGTTCTCCTGCCTGGGAACTTCTTTGGGATGTTTCCTTTGACAGACTGCCCTCCCCGGAGAAAATATACACCGGATTCTGGCCTGTCATCAGCTGATAGCGCCCCAGGCTTCTGGCTCTGGCCAGCTGTACCTGTATCACCTCAGTGTCCGCAAAGGGCAGTTCCTTCAGACACTGGGCAGCCTCTCCAATGGTCTCCAGCGTCACTGCATTGATAACAATGCGGATTCTGGGATTCTTCTTTAACAGCAGCTGCAATATCTCTTTCATACCGCCTGAAGAGCCGCCAAGAAAAGCATGGGTGGGGACCGGCAGCTCCTTAAGAGCCTCCGGCGCCGTGCCTTCCCGAACCGCTACATTGGACACCTGATGCTTCCGGCAGTTTTCCCGGATAAGCTCCAGAGCTTCCGCCTCCTTCTCAACGGCCCAGACGGTTCCTTCCGAAGCCTGCAGCGCCATTTCCACACTGACACTTCCTGTGCCTGCGCCGATATCATAGATAACAGAATCCCGCCGGAGCCGAAGCTTCGCCACAGACAGACAGCGGATCTCGCTCTTGGTCATGGGCGCTTTTCCCCGCACAAAGGCTTCATCCGGGATACAGGCAGGCGTTCCTCCCTGGCAGGCTGGATTTTCAATCAGGGCGGCGCAGAGCCCGTCAAAGGACCGATCCTTAAGCTCCCCCGGCCTTCCCTCTGTGATGCGCTCCTCCGGATAATGCAGACGTTCTCCTACATAAATCTTTACCTCTCCCAGACCGTAAGAGAGAAGCTCCCTGCACAGGGCTTCCACAGCGTCCTTTCCCCCAAGAAGGGTGAAGGTGCGCAGATTCGCCCGCACTGCTCCTATAAGATTTCCCCTGCGCCCATGCATACTCATCAGCTTTACATTCTCCCAGGGAATCCGAAGCCTGCTGCACAGATAGCTTACCGAAGAAATCCCCGGCAGCAGCTCTGTCTGAATTCCTTCCTGTTCAAAAGCCTCAATCAGACGCTTCGCCCCGCTGTAGAAGCCCACATCCCCGGAAAGGGCTACGGCAATCCTTGTACAGCCTGGATGCTCCCGCAGATATGCCGTCATCTTTCCAGGATCGTAGACGTCCAGCATGGGTTTCTCCAGTGAACGAAGACTTTCCAGCATCCGTCCTGCTCCCAGAATGCAGTCTGCTTCCTGAAATACCCTCCACACTTCCTGGGTCATGGTTTCCGGCGTTCCCATGCCGACTCCTGCAAGAACCGCCCGCCTGCCGCCTTCCCGGACTTCTTCTTTCTTGAAATCTGCTTTTTTTCTTTCCTCCCAGAGATTACATTTCTTTTCTTCGCTTTCCCACAGATCCCCCTTAGGTCCTTTTTCTATAGAAAAACGTTTTTTCAGCAAGGCAGTCCCTTCTTCTACGGACATCCCTTCCTGTTCCTGGGGGCGTCCAATGAGCACAATTCCCGCTCCTGCCTCTCTGGCAGCCGCCAGCTTTTCCTCAAAACCGCCCTCTTTTCCAGACTCCTTGGTAACCAGCCAGGAAGCTCCCGTCTGGCGCAGCATCGCTGTATTCATTTCTCTGGAAAAGGGTCCCTGCATACAGATAAGATGCTGTCCCAGGAATCCAAGCTTCTGGCACTCCTCCACCACCTGAGGTGTGGGAAGAACCCGCGCGAAAACCCGTTCCTCATAATGAGGAAGCTTTTGAAAGCGGTGAAGCTCCTTGCTTCCTGTCGTCACCAGAATCCGCCCCTTTGTCCCGGCAAGCCAGCTGACGGCCTCTTCCACGCTGTTCACTGTGACACAGTCCTTCTCTTCTGTCTGCTTCCGGTCAGTCTGCGGACGGATCAGGCGGATATATTCACATCCCGCCCCCTGGCAGGCTGCCTGAATATTCCGTGACACCTCCACTGCATAGGGGTGAGTGGCATCCAGCACCAGCGGCCTGCCCTCTTCCCCGAAAAGCCGCTGCATTTCTTCACAATCCAGACGTCCTGCCCGGACCTCAAGATGCTCCTGCTCCTTCAGCAGAAGGCTTCCATACGCAGTGGCTGTACAGGTCAGAACCTCAATCCCCTCTCCTGCCAGCCAATGGCCAAGACGCCGCCCCTCTGTTGTTCCTGCGAATAAAATGACTTGTTTCATATGCTCTCCTAAACTGATTCCTGTTCTGCTCATTCCCGATCCCGGCTTCATGCCCTGCTGCAGGCTGACGGTTCTCAAACCTGCAGGACGGCTCTGCCATGTTCCAATGCTGCCTGCAGGAATCACGAAAACTGCACCTGGTATTCCACAAGCGCTGCTGCCACAGTCACGCCCTGCTCTGCTGTTTTCTTCTGGAACAGCCGGGTCTGTCCGGCAGCTTTCAGGGCGCTGCGCTCACACACATTTCCCACACCTGTGATCTCTTTTACAAATGCCGACTCTGAAAAACCATCCACACAGGCTACCTCTTCCAGCTCTTCCCGGCTGTAAGTGACAAAATCTGCATCCCAGGCCTCGCAGAAATCCAAAAGTCCCTGTTCCTGCTCCTTCAAATCAATGGATGCCACTTTCCCGATGCTGTGCATGGATAAGCGGTTCCGGTCCATAACCTTTTTTACCAAAGCCTCAATCTCTTCCTTTGAGGTTCCTCTTCTGCATCCAATGCCAAGGACTGTGATTCTCGGCACCAGATGAAGGGTCTCCGGAAATGGCGCCAGATTCTCGTCCAGAGAAATACTGATCCCAAGCTCTGTCTGTGTCTCAAGAGCCAGCTCCAGGGGAAGCTCCCCGGACCAGGGGAAATCACTGTAAAACCCTATGGTGCGGTTTTCCAGCACCTCCGCGGAAATCCGCTTTGCCAGCTTCAGGTTATCCAGATATAAATGCTCTCTTCTGGCAAAGCTGTCCACGGAAAAGCGGCCGCCTGCATCTGTAGCCGTAGTGATCACCGGAACTGCCCCGCAGATGCAGGCAATCTTTTCAGCCAGCTCATTGGCCCCGCCCAGATGGCCGGACAGCAGGGATATCACAAATCTCCCCTGCTCGTCCATACACAGCACGGCCGGATCCGAAGCCTTATCCGCCACAAAGGGCGCAATTGCCCGGACTGCAATGCCTGCAGCTCCAATAAAGATCAGCGCATCCTGTGAGGCAGACTGCCTGCCGGTCCAGTCCTTTAAAGATTCCTCTGCAGCCGGAATCCCCCAGGCGCCGGCCTCTCTTCCTTTTCCGCAAATCTCACATTGATTTCCTTCTGCCTCCACAGCCTTTTGGATTTTCATTGCATAACCGCATCCAGAACGTGTGAAAGCAATCACAGCCAGCTTCATGTTTGTTCCTCTCTTTTCGTGGGCGCAGATTTCTCAGCAGCCTATGATATAACAGGATTTTCTTCCTCATGTCTTAAGCAGATTTTCCGGTCCGTCTCCAGCCAGTGCTTCTAACAGTGTGTCCACCCAGGCCGTCTTCCCCAGAATTCCATGCTTCTGGGAAAATGTAATAACCCCGCAGGGGAAAGCATTGCTGCTTCTGTGATTTACATAAAACTCCATCCGCTCCATCAGCCGTTCCATGACATTTTCCAAAAGCCCTGCTTCCTTCAGAATATCCAGGGCCTCATCGGCAGTCACACAGGCCATAAGCGCCTCTGCTGTCTCCCGGCCGGCCCCCAGAACCGCCGCATGAGCTGTGAGAATCTCCATTCTTCCGTCTGCGTTCCGGGAGTGGGTATTCATAATCCCGCCGGCCAGCTTTACCAGCTTTCCCACATGCCCCGCCAGAAGAACGCCGCGAAAGCCGTTCTCTGACGCCGCATCCAGGGCTTCTCCCAGAAAATTGCTGTATTTTACCGTCCGCTCCCAAAGAGCCGGATGGTACTCCTTCAGAAAATCCAGTCCATAATTGCCGGGAGCCAGCACCAGATACTGGTATCCCTCCCTGCGCTGCATGCGGATGTCTACGCGGATGGTCTCAATCAGGGCCGACTCGCTCATAGGCTCTACAATCCCGCTGGTTCCCAGTACCGAGATGCCGCCTTCAATTCCAAGCCTTGGATTAAAGGTTTTCTTTCCAAGCTCTGCTCCATCTGGAATGGAGATCACAACCGAGATACCGCCCCGATACCCGAAGCGGGCGCAAATCTCTTCCACACCTTCCCGAATCATTTCCCGCGGGACATGGTTAATGGCCGCACTCCCCACCGGCTGTTCCAGGCCCTCCCTGGTAATGCGGCCCACGCCCAGGCCGCCGTCAATGCAGACTCCCGGCTCCTGTATCCTGCGTACCTGCGCATAGATCTTTATGCCATGGGTCACATCCGGGTCATCCCCCGCGTCCTTTCTTATGGCACAAGAAGCTTCTTCCCCGGCAAACCGTAGATCTAAAACCTCCAGGTTCAGGCAGATCCCTTTGGGAGTCATCAGTTCCACATAAGGCACCGGCTTTCCCGTCAGAAGCATCTGTACCGCTGCTTTGGCTGCCCCTGCCGCACAGGAACCGGTGGTATAGCCCATACGCAGTTTTTGGTTGTTTTTGTAGATATACTGATCCAACATAGGCCTTTATTCTTTCTGCTCCACATGCCGTGTTATCTGGTTTCTTTTTTAAATGCTGCATCTCTTGGGGCATCCCCATTACCGGGTATTTGGCTCCCTTTTAAAAACACGTATCCGCTCCTTGTTGACCGTTCCGGACAGTAAGCAAATCCCAGCTCCCCAAAAGCACGGATACCCTCCGGTTCTTCTATCTGCCTCTCTGAAATCCACCGGACCATCTCTCCCCTTGCCATCTTGGCCTCGGTTCCCTTTACTTTCACCCTGCCGTCCTGCAGACTTCCAAATATACAGGTAATATAACGGATTTCCGGTTCCAGATAGGGCTCTATGGCTTTAGAATACTCTTTTGAGGCCAGGTTCAGAACCACGTGATCCTCCCGTATGAGCTCCCGGTACAGCTTCCCACCCCAGAACTTATAGAGATCTTCTGCATCTACCAGAGAAAGCTTCGCCTGCATCTCCAGCCGGTAAGGCATCACTGCGTGATCCGGCCTTAAGATTCCATAAAATCCGCTTAAAATCCACAGATGACCTTTCACATACTCCCACTGCTTATCCGTAAATACCTGGGGCGCCATATACTGATACTGAAGCCCTCTATAGGAGAGGACCGCCGGAGTCCCCCTGGCTGTCAGATCCATAGAGGCAAACCGCTGGTAATTCTCCTCGGTAATCTTCTCATTGGCCTGAAACAGCTCCCGAAGCTCTCCCCGGTTAAACTCCCTCAGCCTGGAAAGCAGCTTCCCGGTCTCGCTAAGAAACAAAGGCTCCTTCCCGGCTCCAAGGGAATCCGTATCCACCTGCATCTTTTTAGCCGGTGATATGATTATCTGCATCGGCTCCTCCTGTTCCCGCTTCTATACGTGTTTTTCCATTCCCAGGTTCCAGTCTTTTCATCCTTGTTTTTTGATCCGAAACACTTTATTTCAGGTGCTCATAAGCCTCTACCTTCCCGTCATTCCAGCCGGGAAGTCCGTTATACAGAGCAAATGCATAGGAATACAGTCCATAGGCCGTCACCGCTCCCGTTCCCTCGCCCAGATGCATTCCTGCATGAACAGGCGCCTCCATGCCCAGGGCTTCCAGCATCAGCCGGCCGGCCGGTTCTGCCGAACAGTGGGTCGGAACCATATAGTCCCTGCACGCGGGAGCCAGTCCTGCCGCACAGTAAGCTGCCACCGAAGAAATGAAGCCGTCGATGAGAGCCGGAATCCGGCAGGCAGCCGCACCGATATAACAGCCGATCATCCCGGCAATATCCAGACTTCCCACCTTGCTGAGCACATCCAGAATATCCTCCTTATCCGGCTGATTTACCGCAATGGCCTGCTGAATCACCCGGATCTTCCGCTGAAGCCCTTCACTGGAAAGCCCTGCTCCCCGGCCGGTCATCAGCTCCACTTCCCTGGACAGCAGCACAGAAGCCATAGCCGAGCTGGGCGTGGTATTCCCAATTCCCATCTCTCCGGTAAGCACCATCCGAAAGCCTTCATCATACAGTTCCCGGACCACTTCAATCCCGGTCAGAACCGCCTGCAGAGCCTCCTCCCGGCTCATAGCCGGTCCCCTGGCAATATTCCCTGTCCCGTAGCGTACCACCCGGTTCCAGATCCTGGGATGCTTCCCGTCCAGGAGCATTCCGATATTCACCGGAATCACCTCAATGCCCTGGGTCCTGGCCATAATACACACCGAAGAAATCCGATCCCCCATATTCTCCAGAACCTGAGCCGTCACTTCGCTGCCCGTCTGGCTGACGCCTTCCGCTACCACGCCGTTATCCGCTCCCATAATCACAACTACCGGCTTCAAGTCTCCCGGATGCGCTGTCCCATAAATCCCCGCCAGCTGCACCACCATCTCCTCAAGCCGCCCCATTCCCCGAAGCGGCTTACACCGGGAGTCCCAATACCTCCAAGACTCCTCCATAGCTTCCTTATCCAAAGGCCGAATCTCACCTATATACTTCTGCAGTATTTCCCACCGTTCCATACTCCCGCACCTCTATTCCAGTTCCGCAGTCCCGTCAATGTCCTCTGATCACCCATAATACAACAACGCATTACAAATTGCAGCTGCAATATTGCTCCCGCCCTTACGCCCCCTGGGCACAATAAAGGGAACCCCCGCTGTCATAATGAGCTCTTTCGCCTCCACCACATTCACAAATCCCACCGGCGCCCCGATAATCAATACCGGCCGGATCTCCCCAGCCTGAATCAGTTCATAGAGCCGAATCAAAGCCGTAGGCGCATTTCCCACTGCAATCACCAGCTCCTTATGGAGAGCCGCCGCCCGCTCCATGCAGACCGCCGCCCTGGTACATCCCCGCTTTCTGGCTTCCTCTGCCGCATCCGCTGCATCCATAAAGCAGTGTACCTCTCCCCCATACTGGCCAAGGCGCTTCTTATTGATCCCCGAAGCTGCCATCCGGGTATCCGTCACAATGGATACCCCCTTCTTCAGAGCTTCTGCTCCCAGTGCTGCTGCTCCTTCTGAAAAAGAAAGGTTATCCGCATAATCAAAATCTGCTGAAGTATGAATACACCGCTTCACAACGGAAAACTCCGGCTCCGGCCAGGTTCTCCCCTTAAGCTCCTCTGTAATTATCTCCATACTCCGGGTCTCAATCTTTGCCGGCTCAACAAACTGTATCTTCTCTAACATGTGATTCCCGCCTCCAATATTTCATAGATTTTATCCATATCCAGGGAACTGCGGACCAGATCCGCCAGCTTGTCATATTCCTGCTGCTTATGAGCCTCCAGGTCAAAATGCCAGTTTCCCGGCTCCAGGCCCTTCCTCTGCATGAGACGTCCTGCTGTCAGCGCCGCCAGATCGCCGTAATCAAAAATTCCGTGCAGATAGGTGCCGAACACATTCCCCGCCGCATTGCACAGGCCGTCATTGCGCCCGTCTTCCAGCCGGATGGTCTCCTGGCAGCGTCCCAGGTTAAAGGTAGTTCCCATGTGAATCTCATAGCCCTGTACATCTTTTCCGGTCGTACTTAAGGGCACATCCTCCTCCCGGATCACACAGCCGCTGATCTGGGTCCGCGTCTTGGCCGGCGCAAAGACCGTCCGGGCATTGAGAAGCCCCATGCCCCGCATGGTACCGCCCTGCTCTACATCTTCCGGATCCTCCAGCTGTTCTCCCAGCATCTGATAACCACCGCAGATACCCACCACCGGCGTCCGCATTTCCGCCTGGCGCACCACGGCAGTCTCCAGCCCGGATTCCCGCATCCACCGCAGATCTACCATGGTATTCTTAGTCCCTGGAAGGAAAATCAAATCCGGCTTTCCAAGCTCTCCCACATGCTTCACATAGCGCAGCGATACGCCCTCCATCCGTTCAAAGACATTGAAATCCGTAAAATTGGAAATATGGGGAAAATGAATCACCGCAAGATCCACCAGGCCTTCGGCTCCCCTGCGGTTCAGGCGCTCCGAAAGACTGTCCTCATCATCCAGATCCAGCGGGGTCATGGGAACCACTCCAACCACAGGAATCCCGGTTCTCTCCTCGATCATGCCAAGCCCCGGCTTTAGGATCTCCGCATCGCCGCGGAATTTGTTGATGATCATTCCCTTGATTCTTCGCTGCTCCTCTTCCTCCAGAAGCTTCACCGTTCCATAGAGAGAGGCAAATACACCGCCCCGGTCAATATCCCCGGCCAGCAGTACCGGAGCACCAGCCAGCTTTGCCATTCCCATATTTACAATGTCATTATCCTTCAGATTGATTTCCGCCGGACTTCCCGCTCCCTCAATAACAATGATATCAAACTTTTCGGAAAGCTTGTGAAACGCCTGCTCCACATGGGGAATCAGCTTCTTTTTATTGGCATAGTAATCCATGGCATTCATATTGCCCAGGACCTCGCCGTTCACGATTACCTGGCTGCCTGACTGGCTGGTGGGCTTTAAGAGAATGGGATTCATCTCCACCGTTGGTTCAATTCCTGCCGCCTCCGCCTGCATGGCCTGGGCGCGCCCGATCTCCAGTCCATCCTTTGTAATATAAGAATTCAACGCCATATTCTGGGATTTAAAGGGCGCTGTCCGATAGCCGTCCTGCTTAAATACACGGCACAAACCTGCCGTGAGAAAACTCTTTCCGGCATTGGAAGTGGTGCCCTGTATCATAATTACCTTTGCCCTGTGCTGCATTTTGTCACTCCTTGTCACTGATCTTTCCCCGTTTATCTTTCTGATGCATACCCGCTCCTGTCCGGAGCGGGAAAATCCGTTTATCCAAGAACTGCTTCGACTGCTTCCAGCAGCCGCATATTTTCCTCATGGGTGCGCACTGCAACCCGGTAATCCTCTTCTGTCAGCCCCTGGTAATTGGCACAGTGACGGATTACAATTCCCCGTTCCAGCAGCTTCTTATGCAAATCCGGCTCTCCCAAAGCCCGAAAACACAGATAATCTGCCTTTCCCGGCCATACCTGAAATCCAAACCCTTTAAGCTTTGCTTCCAGCTGCTCCCGTTCTCCCTCTACCAGCGCAAGGGTCTGTTCCCGGAAATTCTGTTCCTCAAGAGCTGCCAGTCCTGCCTCCATGGCAGGCTCTGACACCGCCCAGGGCTGACCGGCCCGGCGCATCCGTTCCAGCAGTTTCCGGCTGCCAGAGAGCACATAGCCCAGACGAAGTCCCGGCATGGCATACAGCTTGGTAAAGGACTTTAAAATCACCAGCTTGGGATACTCTGCCAGATACCCCGTCAAGGTAAATGCTTCCTTCTCTCTTACAAAATCCAGAAAACACTCATCCACACAGACCCATGTTTTCCCGGCTTCTGCCCGCTTAAGAAGCTTTATTAAGAGCTTCCTGTCTGTCAGGATTCCCGTGGGATTATTGGGGTTGCACAGAAACACCAGATCCACATCCTCTGTAACTGCCTCCAAAATCCCTTCTCCGATTTCCATAGACGCAGGAAGCCTGTAATAACAAATTTCCGCTTCCGTCTGGCCAAGGGCCTCCTCATACTCTCCAAAAGCGGGGGCTGTCACCAGGGCCTTACGGGGCTTCAGCGCATAGACCAGACGGTAAATCAAATCCGCTCCGCCGTTTCCGCAGAGAACCGCATCCGCAGAAACGCCTTCTTTCTCCCCCAGGGCTTTACACAGCTTCCGGCAGAAGGGATCCGGATAATGAAGCGATCGGGAAAGCCCCTTTATGACAGCTTCTCTGACTCCTTTTGGCATCCCTAAGGGATTGATATTGGCGGAAAAATCCAACAGCTCCTCCTGGGCAAAGGAGCTCTGCAGAGACGCCCCGTAAAGATCGCCTCCGTGCAT
>CATJHO010000140.1 GCA_949740535.1 uncultured Lachnospiraceae bacterium | reverse complement strand
GGCCTGTGGCTCCGGTTGCTCCGGCTGGACCTGTGGCCCCGGTAGCTCCGGCTGCTCCCGCCGGACCTGTGGCTCCGGTTGCTACGGCTGCTCCGGTTGGGCCTGTGGCTCCAGTAACTCCGGCTGCTCCCGCCGGACCTGTGGCTCCAGTTGCTCCTGCTGGACCCGTGGCTCCAGTCGCTCCATCTGCTCCCGCTGGACCTGTGGCTCCGGTTGCTCCGGCTGCTCCCGCTGGACCTGTGGCTCCGGTTGCTCCGGCTGCTCCCGCTGGGCCGGTAGCTCCGGTTGCACCAATTGGGCCTTCATCTCCCTGACACCCTTTCGGTCCGGCAGCTCCAATCGGACCAACTTCACCTTGAATGCCCTGCGGCCCGGTTACGCCCTGCGGACCCATGGGTCCTATTGGGCCGGCTGGGCCTGTAGGTCCAGGAATCCCTCTAGGTCCCTGAGGTCCGGCATCTCCCTGAGGTCCAGCTGGCCCCGCAGGTCCCTGAGGTCCGGCCGGCCCCGCAGGTCCTATGTCTCCTTTAGGACCTTCACAGCCAGGATCACCTTTCGGCCCTATTTCGCCACGAACCCCCTGAATCCCCTGAATTCCCTGAGGGCCTGCGTAGCCTCTCGGTCCATCGCCGCCTCTTGGTCCTGTATTTCCGGTAGGTCCTGCCGGACCTGTATTTCCTCTGGGACCCCTTGCACCGGGAACGCCTGGAATACCCTGTGGGCCAATCGGTCCCGGTTCCCCTCTGTCTCCCTTAGGACCGGGACAACCGATATCCCCTTTGATACCTTGAGGTCCTGCCGGTCCCTGATCGCCTTTAGGTCCCATAGGACCACGAAGGCAGCACGAGGATTGGTCTTGATTCTGATTGCAGTTACATGAATTATTTTGATTCATAAAAACACTTCCTTTTTGGAAAATATACTGAAAAAACATTTTTCAGTATATATATTATGCATTGCCCAGAAATTTGTCACATTTTGTCAAACTGCAGAAAAACTATAGCGTATCAAAATACCATTTATTATAAAGATATGCTTGAGAAGCTATATTCTTTTTCCATTTCTGTAAACTCCTTAAAAAATCCTTCCTAGTCTTTTCCATCAAAAAAGCAGCATGAAAAAGCCGGTCAATTTTCGTTTTGTTGAAAATCAACCGGCTATGTATCACTAGGTTTTTTATACTATTTTCGTCAGCATATTTCTATTTATCTATGCTGCAAACTGGAACTTATAATATTAGTTCTTATTTCTCAAAAACTACAAAACCACATTCGTAAGGATGATCGCAACACACACTTTCTTTCTTATCCGTGTGGTTTAACATGCCTTTCAGTACAATCAGAAAATCTCCACCACCTGATAGTATCATGTATTCTGCCAGCAAAAATAGCAGTAATTGATTTGTCATCACCGCAGCCACTACACCCCCACCTCCTAAAACAAATGTAGACATAGCAGTCCCTAACAGATATTGCCACTTTTTCAACGGTTCAGAGCAGGTGCAGTATGGAGAAAAACTACTCCAGATGATTCCAAAATCAATTGAATGAAAATGATTTTTTGCAAAAACACTCCAAGTAATTCCATGTATTAACTCATGCAGGATAATGAGACATAAAATAAGCAGAGGTAATGCTGCTGCAAACCCCAAAGAAATACAATCTAAATCAAAACCATTCACACTATTGTAGATCCAAAATGTCACAGCTATAAATGGCAGCATGACTAGCAGACCTAAATACTTTGCCTGCTGGGTATTGATAATCATATTCTTCATTTTATATCCTTTTTGCTGCATTTCAGAATTAAATTTTTCAAAGTACTCTTTACGTTTCAATTCTTTTTCTGTTAATTTTCTTTTATCTTTATCCATACATAATTCCCCCAAACTCGGATTTGTTGTTCTAAATATTATCATAAACATCCAGCTGATTCAATACGCCTTAATTAAATTATCAGCGTTTTCCAAGCAGGGCTTTAGGCTAAAAAGAGACTTATTTTAACCAGAAAAAGCTGGCCAATTTTCGTTTTGTTGAAAAATAACCAGCTATGTATTTTTAGATTTTTATTCTCTTTTCAAAAAATGTTCCTATTAACTATTCCGTAAACCGGAATTTCGATTTAATTGCTACTTTTCAACCATTTTATATATTTACTTTGGTTACCATCCCAATGGCAATATATACATCTTCCATTTTTGAAAACATGGGCACAATTTGGATAGCCATAAAGGATATGGGCACATTCAGGACATAATGCAATCATTTTTGAAGAT
>CATJHO010000139.1 GCA_949740535.1 uncultured Lachnospiraceae bacterium | reverse complement strand
ATACTTCTACCTGCTCCGCAGTCTAAACTGTAGAACCAGTATTGTATTTTTCTCAATGATAAAGACCAGACTACACAACCTGTGTACTGAACATTGGGAAATCAAGGAAATTCTGGTAAAGAGCCTCTGATGCCCGGATTAACTCTTGGATACAATCTCCAATCCAACCTGTATCTCCCGGAGCTTTCCTGCTTCTGACATTCCCAGCCGTGCGATACGCTTATGCCGGTCAATCTTCCGGATCAGATTTTCTTTCCCCCGCAAAGGCCCTTCTGTGACAACTGTCTGTCCATTCCGAATAAATCCTCTGGACATCCGAAAATGATGTGTCCCGCCGCACAAGCCTCGTAGAAACTGTTCTTCTTCCTTATTAACAGGAATCAGAATATCCGGCTGTTCCAGAATCGTAAGAAACGAACGGTACTGCTCCAGCTCTTCTGCCAGCTTTCCACCATCGTCGCTTTCCAGAAATACATAATCCGGAAACATCACCTGCTTCTCCACGTGCCAGGTCCCCTCATACTTCCGCATTCGATCAAATGTGAAATAAAATGCATTTTTCAGTGCTCTTTTTGTCAAATGCTGTTCACAGGAATGTACCAAATCCTGCTGTCTGTGATGTGGACAATATAATACGTACCAGATAACACATTCTCCTTTCGTAGAGTAGATTACTCTACGAAAAAAGCCCTTAATTTAAATAATTTTCAAGCGCTGCATGGATATTTTTTTGAATTATTGGGTAAATTTAAGAACAAACCTGAAAAAGCATCTGGGAAAATTGTACAAAAAATGAGAATCAAAGAAAAAATGTTTACCTTTTGACGCATATGTGCTAAGATATTCAAGAAAAGCAGCAGGAAAATAAGTCTCCTGCTTTCTTAGAGTAATCTACTCTACGAATCTTCAAAGTATCAGCGGCTCTATGTCTAACAGCGTTTCGCAGGATATCTGCTCATCAGCCTTATTAAATCCCCTCCTCTCAGATATTAAAAACACCGGTCCATCAGCAGTACACCTAGACTTTTACCCTGTATCACCAAAAAATATGCAATCCCTGCAGGCAGTTTTATTCTACTGCTCTTACTCATTCTCCCCTTCTTAATCACATTAAAGCTTCAAACATCTCCGCCTAATCTCTTATTCCTCAATTTTTTGACAGGTAAAAAGAAAAATAATATTGTTAAAAAGGCTGTTTCCCTCTCTTTTAGAAGAAAACAGCCTTTTACACTTAGATGCGCATAACATCATACCTTATTGGATCATTATTTGCAGGAATCAAATCTCCCCGCCTTACTCACACTTACACCGAAACGTAGCACACTCCGTCTCCTGACACTCGCATGCATGGCCTCCGGCAATACCAATATGCTTCGCATGGCAGACACAGTTCTCATTGAAAGTACACTCCTCTGCCTTACAGGATACCTGTGTTTCTTTGGTGGGATAATCTACTGAGCTCTGGTAATTTCCCTCGCCCCGCTCCCGGAAACTGCTGCAACAGGTGTCCTTGGAATGTCTGGCGTTGTTTCCTTCCACCTGAATGTTATCCTTACAGCAGCTTTTTTCCTTGTTATACATACAGCTTGTTACGGTACAGTCTAATCTTGTCATCATCTTCTACCTCCATAAAAATATAGAAGTAGTATGTGTTATATCTCAAAACTTATACCAGCAAAAGCAGGAACTGCTGCAAATAAGACGATATCATTTCCTTAATTAAGTCTGTATGTCAGTATAGGAACTATTTGATAAATCTCTAAATTCTTATTGCTGCAACAGTACTTATCCGAAAAATTCCAAATATTTCCAGCAAAAAGGACGATACCCTGACTGTCTCATACGGAAGCTGTCAGGATTCTTTCTTCCATTTCATCAAACACTCCCACAATCTCTCTCCCAGCTCTGCCAATCCCACTGCCGCCATAGGCAGCATCATTACGAAATAAGGCATAATATACCGCCCCTTAGCCTCCCAGAGCATGTGAAACAAGAAGCCGCCAATAATCGTCAGCAGAAGCACCTGCTCATCCAGCGCTCTCTCCCTCCAGAAACGGAACAAAATCCAGAGGAACACACCGATAAAAATCAAACTCTGATACTGATTCATAAACCAGGTTATCAGGGTATGAAGCTTCCCATAATACATGCTGTTCACCACACCGCAGCGCGGCCAGCCGTTGGTATGGGTCATGGCAAAGCATTCATACGTGGGATCATTCCACTGGCTAGTAAATTTCTCCCGGTAGAACTCACAGGCATAACCCAGATCGGAACCAAACCCGGAAAGGGAAGCCCGAATATCCTCCACCGCCATAGCCGAAGCCAGTTCCCCGTCAAACTCTGACGCTCCCCAGTAAGCATGGAGAATATAGCCGTTTGACCATCCTGGCGCCCCCTCCCCTTTCTGCATTCCCATCGCCACATACAGAATCATGGGAGCGCCTTCATTCAGCTGAATATCCGCCCGCTTTTCATAGACCGTGCGCAGCCCCCAACGGGAAATCAGAAATACGCCAATCAGAAGAGCCGCCATTCCAAAAGCTTTCCAGCCATACTTTCCAGATACAGCAGGCAGCTCCTTTTCCCTGTTATCTGCACCAACGCCAGATTCATCACGCTTTCTGCTGATTTGTGCCAGCCCGGCAGCCACAAGGATGCCCGCAAAAGCAATCAGAAGAATCAAGCTGTTATTTCGAATCAGACAGGCCAGGGCACAGGAAATACAGCATCCCAGCAGATAAACAGGCTTTGCACCCCTTTGGTATTCCAGGAACATCCAGGCCGCTGCAAGGGAATACGCAAGAGCCGGAATCTCCCCATACACAAAAGTCACATAAAAGAACAGCGGAAAGCAGCAGACTGATAAAAGCAGATAATATACCGCTGCCCGTTTGTTCTCTGTCAGCAGGCGCGTAATCCGATATCCGCTGTACACACAGAGCACTGCCCCCAGGCAGTTCAAATATTCAAAGGCCTGAAAGTTTCCGTTTCCAAAGAGAGCAAAAACCACTTCAATCAAGGCTGTCAATCCCAGCTGGTGGGGATGAATAAACAGATACTTCTCATAGGAATCACGGGTAAGCATAGAAAAATCGCCATTGCGGAATCCTTCTGCTGCCGTGCAGACAGACTTCTGATCCCCCACCGGCACACAGCCGGCTCCCATCACCCAAAGCACACAAAAACAGAACGTATAAAGCAGAACCAGAAGCAGAAGCATTCGGATCCGCTTTTCCTGCTGCTTTTCTTCCGTCAGAATCCAGCGGGAAACCATATGTATACTGAACAGCCCAAATGCACAGACTGCCAGCACCATTGGAAAAATATCCGTCATCTCATAAGGAATCTCTTCATATTGAGTTGTAAAGTATACTGTAAAAAACAGACTGAAACCCGTGAGGGCCCCAAAAAGCATGAGACCCAGCACAGAAATCCCCCTGTCTGCCAGTTTTACCAGTTTCATCCTCTGTCCCTCTCGTGCCGGCGATTCCCGCAGCATCCACCGCTGCCGGACCTTCGACCCTGACAGAACAGGAATCTTTTATCATTCCCTTCGTATTCCTGCTCTACATAAAATATGCCACACCAGACTCAAAAAGCTTCATATCCTGCTCCCCATAAATATTCACAGCCACAGCTTCATCCCGCCGTTCCGCGTGGGCCATCTTGCCCAGCACCCGGCCGTCCGGACTGGTAATTCCCTCAATGGCCGCGTAGGAACCGTTCACATTCCAGTACTCGTCCATGGTGGGACTGCCTTCCAGATCCACGTATTGTGTTGCCACCTGTCCATTTGCAAACAGCCGGTCAATCCACGCTTTATCTGCCACAAAGCGTCCCTCTCCGTGGGAAGCCGGATTTACATAAGTTTTTCCAACCTCTGCCAGCTGAAGCCAGGGCGATTTATTGGAAGCCACACGGATGCAGACCATCTTGGATACATGGCGGTTGATAGTATTAAACGTAAGCGTAGGTGAATCTGCTTTCTGCCCCACAATCTCCCCGTGAGGCACCAGCCCCAGCTTAATCAGGGCCTGGAATCCATTGCAGATACCCAGAGCCAGCCCATCCCGCTCATTCAGAAGCTTCTGCACCGCTTCCCGGATCTTCTCATTCTGGAAGGCCGTGGCAAAGAACTTGGCGGAACCATCCGGCTCGTCTCCTGCGGAAAAACCGCCTGGGAACATAATAATCTGGGCCTGGCTGATAGCCTTTTCAAATACCTCCACCGACTCCCGGATATCCTCTGCCGTCAGGTTACGGAATACCCTTGTCTCCACATCCGCGCCTGCCCGCCGGAATGCCCTGGCGCTGTCATACTCACAGTTGGTTCCCGGAAATACCGGAATAAATACCTTCGGCCTTGCCACCCGGTGACGGCACACATACACCTGATCCCCGTGGTACAGAGGTGTATCCAATTTCTCCCCTTCCGGCACAGCAATCGTAGGAAATACCTTCTCCAGAGGCGCTGTCCACGCCTTCAGAGCTTCCTCTGTATCAATCAGCATATCCGTATATGCAAATCCGCTCTCTGTCACCTGGCCCACCACCTGATAGGTTACAGCCAGTTCTCCCACCTTACCGTCAGGCACCTCAGCCACAATACAGCCAAAGCCTGGAGTAAAGAGGTCTCTCTTGTCAATATTGTGCTCGATTTTCACACCCAGCTTATTGCCAAAAGCCATCTTGCTGACAGCCGCCGCAAGCCCCCTGCCATCCAGGGCGTAAGCAGAGATAATCCGTCCTGCCTTCACATCCTCAAAAAATCTGCCGTATAAATCCTTAACCTGTCCGTAATCCGGCAGATCGTAGGCATCCCGATCCACAGAAACCAGAATCAGCTTATTTCCTGCCTTCTTAAGCTCCGGCGTAATGATATGCTTGAAGCTTCCGATATCTACTGCAAAGGACACCAGCGTAGGCGGAACATCAATCTCATTGAAAGTTCCTGACATACTGTCCTTTCCTCCGATAGAAGGCAGACCAAAGCCCAGCTGAGCGCTGTAGGCTCCCAAAAGCGCTGCAAAGGGCTGGCTCCAGCGGTGTGGGTCTTCGGTCATCCGTCGGAAATACTCCTGGAAGGTATACCGGATCCGCCGGTAATCACCGCCGGAGGCCACAATCCTGGCTGTCGACTCCAGCACTGCATAGACTGCTCCGTGATAGGGGCTCCAGCTGGAAAGATAGGGATCAAAACCATAACTCATCATAGTAACTGTATCGGTCTTACCTTTCAGAACCGGCAGCTTCGCCACCATGGTCTGGGTTTCTGTCAGCTGATACGCGCCGCCGTAGGGCATCAGCACGCTTCCCGCGCCGATGGAGCTGTCGAACATCTCCACAAGCCCCTTCTGAGAGCAGACGTTGAGATCCCCCAGCGTCTCCAGCCATTTGGCCCTTACATCCTCCACTTCACTGCGCACAAAATATTTCTGGTTCTCATCCGGCAGATCCACCGCCACAGCAGTCTCCTGATGTGCCCCGTTGGTATCCAGAAATGCCCGCGAAATATTTACAATCTCTTTTCCTCTCCAGAGAAGTACCAGTCTGGGATCTTCCGTCACTTCTGCTACCGTGACTGCCTCCAGATTCTCCTCCCTGGCATAGGCAAGAAATGCTGCCTCATCCTTTTTATCCACCACAACTGCCATGCGCTCCTGAGATTCGGAAATGGCAATCTCCGTTCCATCCAGTCCTGCGTATTTCTTGGGTACCAGATCCAGATTTACCCGAAGACCTGCTGCCAGCTCTCCAATCGCCACAGACACGCCGCCGGCACCAAAGTCGTTGCATTTCTTGATCAGCCTGGTTACCTCCGGACGGCGGAACAGTCTCTGAATCTTACGCTCTGTGGGCGCATTTCCCTTCTGCACTTCCGCGCCGCAGGTCTCGATGGATTCCTCTGTGTGTACCTTGGAGGAACCAGTGGCACCGCCGCACCCGTCACGGCCGGTCCGTCCGCCCAGAAGTACAATCATATCTCCCGGATCCGAAGTTTCCCGAATCACGTCCTTTCTGGGAGCCGCACCCATAACTGCTCCGATCTCCATGCGCTTTGCCACATAATCCGGATGGTAGATCTCTTTTACATACCCCGTCGCCAGACCAATCTGGTTGCCGTAGGAGCTGTACCCGCTGGCTGCTCCCCGCACCAGTTTCTTCTGAGGCAGTTTTCCCTTCAGGGTTTCCTGCACGGAAACGGTGGGATCTGCCGCGCCAGTTACCCGCATAGCCTGATAGACATAGGTACGCCCGGACAGGGGATCCCGGATAGCTCCGCCCAGACAGGTGGCAGCGCCGCCAAAAGGCTCTATTTCCGTAGGGTGGTTGTGGGTCTCATTTTTAAAGTTCACCAGCCACTCCTGCGTCTCTCCGTCTATCTCTACAGGCACCACAATGGAGCAGGCATTGATCTCATCCGACTCCTCCTGATCGGCAAGCCTGCCTTCTGCTTTCAGCTTCCGCATGGCCATCAGCGCCAGATCCATCAGGCACACAAACTTGTCCCCGCGCCCCTTGAAAATCTCTGCACGGTCCGCCAGATACTGCCGGTAGGTATCCTCCATAGGTTTCCGGTAATACCCTTCACCAAAGGTTATATCTGTAAGCTCCGTGGAAAATGTGGTATGACGGCAGTGATCCGACCAGTAAGTATCCAGTACCCGGATTTCTGTCATAGAAGGATCTCTGTGCTCCTCCTGCCGGAAATAATTTTGAATATGTAAAAAGTCCTTGAAGGTCATGGCAAGATTCAAAGAATCGTAAAGCTCCCGGAAGGCATGCTCTTCCATCCGTCCAAAGCCCTCCAGTATCTTCACATCCGCAGGCTCCTCAAACTCCGTCACCAGGGTTTCAGGTTTCACCATGCCGGTCTCCCGCGAATCCACCGGATTGATACAGAAGCTCTTAATAGAAGCAAATTCCTCATCTGTTATCGTTCCCGTAATCACATAGGTGACTGCCGTGCGGATCTCCGGTTCCTCATCTTCTTTCAAAAACTTCACGCACTGCACCGCGGAATCCGCCCGCTGATCAAACTGTCCCGGAAGATACTCCACACTGAATATACGGGAATTCTCCGCCGTTTCAAAGGCTTCCTCATAGAGCATGTCCACCGGCGGTTCGGAAAATACAGTCCTGCAGGCCGCCGCAAACACCTCATCCGAGATATTTTCCACATCATAGCGGATCAAAACCCGTACCTCTGTCACTCCGTCAATTCCCAGATAGCTTCTGATCTCTTCCTCTAATTCCTTTGCCTTTACCGCAAAAGACTCTTTCTTTTCTACGAAAATTCTTCTTACAATGCCCATATATGACCTCCTGTGCTTTCCTGCTCTGCCTAAGTATTTCCAGTATAGCACATAATTCTTTTATCAACAATCCTATCCTAAATTTTATGAAGAACATACCAGAAATTTACAGCCGCGCATTTCTTCCATCTATATCCACAACTGATAGCATTTACCATCTAGATATGATATAATGAGCGTTAGTGAGAAAATAAGCCTGCTCATCCGGCAATCGGTTCCTGTCCGGATCCGGTACAGGCTTTCGAGACTCAGCCGAATCTCTGCGCTTCTATACCGCATTCCACAAAATCGATGCGATATCTGGAACACCTGGTATAATTTTACTGAGAGAAACACAACCTAAAATTTACAGAATAAAAGAAACCCACAGGAGTATTTATTATGAAATTACTTACCCAATATAAAGGCCAGCTGCTCATCACTTTGTTACTGTTCCTGGTCATTTGGGCCATGCCCTTCCAGGACTATATGGAACGCACCTTCACCACGGATGATATGAATTACCCGGAGGAATCCATTGGTATCGTATCTGTATCCGAAGGGCTGATGTCCGTTCCGGACAATGCAGGATCCGTGATGCTCAATACCGGTCATATATATCTGAAAAAAGGAACCTACGAGGCCACCTTCGACGTCCGCTCCCAGGCAGAGGGCAGCACCATCGACGTCTGTGACTCTCTTTCGCTCAACCCGGACAATACTCCCGGCCAGGTTCTGGCCTCTGCCCCCATTCCTGCCAATGGAGAACTGGTCCGCTTAACCTTTACAGTGGACGAATATGTAAAGGGTGTTCAGTTCCGGGTTCACACAAAGAACGCGGTGCAGTTTGCCAGCATCTATCTCCTCTCCCAGTACGGACTGTACCGGGATCCCTGGATCTATGCAGGCCTTGTGCTTCTGGCCTCTGCTCTGCTCCTGTTTTACCGCACCCGCAGAAAAATACGGCCGGAAGTTCTGACCCTTCTGGGTCTTGCCGCTCTCTGGTCCTCCCTGCCTCTGTGTTTCCCCTGGCTTTTTCAGGGACATGATATGTATTTTCATTATGGAAGGCTTTTCAATCTGGGAGACGGCATTCTCTCAGGCTCTCTGCCTGTCCGGATCCATCCCCTGATGTTTCAGGGTTTTGGCTACATGCCTTCCATCTTTTATTCCGAATTTTTTTTCTATCCCTTTGCCCTTCTGGGCATCCTTGGAATGTCGCCCATCGGCTGTTACAAGCTCCTGATGATCTGCGTGAATTTTGCCACAGCAGGCACTGCTTATTATGCTTTTTCCCGCCTGTGCCGTTCCGGCAGGCTGGGGCTCATTGCCTCACTGCTTTACACCCTTTCTTCATACCGGATTGTGAACCTGTATACCCGTTCTGCTCTGGGTGAACTGCTGGCCGCTGTTTTTCTGCCTTTGCTGCTGCTGGGAATGTACCACCTGTTTCTGGGAGATTCCCGCAAATGGTTCCTTGCGGTTCTGGCCTTTACAGCTCTGTTCCAGTCCCATATCATCACTACGGAGCTTGCCATCGGTTTCTCTCTTCTTTTTGGTATCTGGAACATCCGCAGGCTGAAAGACCGTTCCCGGCTGATCCGGCTTCTCACAGCGGCGGCCGTTACCATACTGCTGAACCTGTGGTTTATCCTGCCTCTCCTGGATCACATGGGATATCCTCTGCTGGTCTATGATGAGGTCCGCAATCTTGCAAATTCTTCCCTCTACGCCGCTCAGATCTTTGACGTGGGACTGAACAATCCCACCGGCGAAGCCCTGGGAGCTTTGTCTGTGGCCGGGGAAATGCCTTATTCCATCGGAATAGTTCTGATGCTGGGCTCTGTCCTGTTCCTTCTCTCCTGTTTCCGGGATAAAAAGAAGGACTTTTTGACAAAGCTGGGCGGATACTCCCTGCTTCTGGGGCTCTTGTGCCTCTACGCCTCTTCCGTGTATTTCCCCTGGGCTTCGCTCCAGCGCATAGAACTGTTAAACCGCCTTGCAGGAAATATGCAGTTTGCTTTCCGCTTTCTGCCCTTTGCCACGCTGTTTCTATGCCTTACCTCAGCCATTGGCATTTACAGCTTTTTTAAGGCCGGGGAATCCCGCCAGCTGCTGTATATCCTCTGCGGCATTCTGTGCATCTACAACAGCGGAACTTATTTCAGTAATTTCATCAATGAATCGGAAATCTTTGTAACCTGGCAGAATCAGCTGGATCACGTGATGGATACGGACTGTCTTTACCTGGTCTGTGATCCGGATCCGGATTCCTACCTGAGTATCCGCCGTCTGGTGCTTCAGGAAATCACCTTTACGCCCTCGGAGCAGGTGAACCTCACGGAATGCTGCCGCAAAAGAACCCATGCGGGCTTCACCTATGAAAAAGGAGAGGGTTCCGGTGATGCTTATGTGGAAGTGCCATTTAACTACTATCCTTACTTCCATGCCTATGACAGCAGCGGAAACCGTCTGGATACCAGCAACGGATATCTGAACCGACTGCGGGTTGCTCTTCCGGAGGCTGCTAAAGATACCATTACCATCCGCCTGGAGCTTCCCGGATACTATCGGGCAGGCGACTTCGTTTCACTTGTAACTCTGCTGTTGATCCTTCTGGCTGTATATCTGCGCAGAAAGCACAGGGCAGATGACAAAACCAGATATAAAAATACCCGCCATGAACAGGCGCCGTCAAATGTATAATGCAGAAAGACAAAGGAGGCAGCTATGAACATTCTTCGTCAATATAAGGGCCAGTTATGCGCCACCCTGATTCTCATAGCAGTTGTCATGCTTATGCCCTTTCAGGATTATACAGAGCGCAGTCTGCTCTCCAGCCGCATGAACTATCCTGACGAACTGATTGGCATTATAAAGGAAGAGGAAGGCGTTCTTTCTGTTCCTGAATCTATCCATGCCGTTACACTCAGCAGCGAAGATTTTTATTACAAAAAGGGAACCTATGAAGTCACCTTCTTTCTCAAATCACACCAGGAAGGCAGTACTGTCTCTGTGTGGGATCCGCTGTATCTAAATGAGAACAATACCTCTGGTACTGCCCTTTCTTCGGCTGAGATTCCTCTGGGGGCAGAGGAGGTACAGCTTTCCTTTACCATTGAAAAGCCCCTCCAGTGTGTGCAGTTTCAGATCAATGCCCAGGGAGCCCTGGATTACAACAGCCTGTTCCTTCGCTCTCAGCGCGGCTTATACCGGGATCCCTGGATCTATGCAGGGCTTATCCTTCTTATCTCCGCCTTTCTTCTCCTTTATCGTATCCGGCGTCCCATGCGTCCAGAGGTATGGATTTTTCTGACCTTCGCTGCCCTGTGGTCCTCTCTCCCCCTATTCTTTCCCTGGCTTCTGAATGGACGCGATCTGTATTTCCACTATGGAAGACTGTTCAGTCTGTCTCAGGATATTCTGACAGGGCCTCTGCCTGTGAGACTTCATCCGGAAATGCTGCACGGCTTCGGATACCTCAGTTCTGTTTTTTATCCGGAGCTTCTGCTCTATCCCATTGCACTGCTGGGTTCCCTGGGCCTGTCCCCCATTGGCTGTTACCAGCTGCTCCTGATGGCAGCTAATTTTGCCACTGCAGGGGTTTCCTATTATGCCTTTTCCCGCCTGTGCCGTTCCGCTCAGATGGGGCTGATCGCTTCTTTCCTCTATACCCTTGCCTCTTACCGGCTGGTAAATCTCTACACAAGAGCTGCCATTGGCGAAGTGCTGGCCTCCATTTTTCTTCCTCTTCTGCTTCTTGGCCTGTACCAGCTTTTTCTGGGAGATTCCCGCAAATGGCTTATCTCTGCCGCCGCCTTTACCGGCCTTATCCAGACCCATCTCATTTCTACAGAGCTGGCTGCCGGCTTTGGCGTTCTCTTCGGCCTCTTCTACATAGGACGGCTCAAGGACAAAAAGCGGCTTCTGCATCTGATGCTGGCTGCCGGTTTCACCGTTCTTTTAAATTTATGGTATCTCATTCCTTTATTGCAGCATATGGGATATCCTGCATTTGCCCTGCAGGACCACCGGAAGCTTTCCGTATTCACCGTTTACACACCTCAGATGTTTGACGCAGGCCTGAACAATCCGGCCGGAGAGGCTGTACTCTCCGGTCCCATTGCCCATGAAATGCCCTATTCTGTTGGATTTGTTCTGCTGGCAGGAATTCTCCTGTTCCTCTACATCTGCTTCCAAAAGAAAAAAGGCCTTTCAGCCTTTTCTTTAAAACTTGGTAAATGGTGTCTGGGCTTTGGGCTTCTTTCCCTCTATGCATCCAGTGCGTATTTTCCCTGGGAGAAAATACAAAGCATCTCTCTTCTGAACCGTATTGTGGAAAAAATACAATTTCCCTTCCGGTTTCTGCCCTTTGCCATTCTCTTTCTGTGCATCGTGTCGGCAATCGGCATTTACGAATTTTTCCAGTCAGAAGAGCTGCGCCGTCTCCTCTTCCTTGTGTTTGGGTTCTGGACTGCCTGCTCCGCCGGATTCTTTTTCAGCAATTACTTTGATCAGGCCGGACTCTTTGTGTCCTGGAACAGCCAGATGGATCATGTGCTGGATACGGACGACATGTACCTGTTCTGCCCTGAGGGCATCACTCCCGATCCGGCCATGATTCTTACGCAGGATACCGCCTTTCTTCCCTCCGACGGGGTAAGCCTTCAGAACTGTTCCCGCAAGGGTACGGATGCGGCCTTTACCTATACCAAATCCGGGGAATTTTCCGGTTCCTATGTGGATGTTTCCCTGAATGCCTATCCCTGCTTCCACGCCTATGACAGCCAGGGCAGACAGCTTAAGACTGCTCAGGGAGAGGGACTCCGGCTTAGGGTGTTTCTTCCTGAAGCCTCTTCTGAAACCATAGTTATCCGCTATGAGCTGCCTTTTATTTACCGGATTGGAGATGTCATTTCTCTTCTGACACTTCTGTTTCTGGGCAGCTTTACGGTTCTTTCTTATAAAAAGAAGATTCCCGCTGCAGACAATGGCATGTAGTTCCATCTGAAGAACCTGTGCCAGTTATTCTTTCAGATTTAACAGCATCCCATACTCACTCCTGTCAAGGACATATGCTCTTGTCAAGAGTGGACCGCCCCTTAAAAATCATCTATTCCAAAATTCTTCCATGGCTCTCTCAGCCTGCTGCAGAGTACACATCTGAGACTCTTCCCATTCCAGCGGGAAGAGTTTTTTGTATTCACTGTTCAGAAAGCGTTCATCCAGAAGCAGGATCACGCCCCGATCCCCGGCGGTACGGATAACCCGGCCTGCTGCCTGCAGTACCTTATTCATGCCCGGATACCGGTAAGCATAGGCAAACCCATCCATTTCCCGCTCCTCATAGAAGGTTTTCAGAATCTCCCGCTCGTGACAGACCTGCGGGAGTCCTGTTCCAATAACTGCCGCACCAATCAGAGCCTCTCCTTTCAAATCGATTCCCTCTGAAAAAATCCCTCCCAAGACACAGAAACCCAGGCGGCTCTTCTCTTCATCCGGTTCCTGAAACTGCAGCAGAAACTCCTCCCGCTTTTCCTCGTTCATTCCCGGACTCTGCAGCAGGCATTCCACTGCCTCCTCTCCATACAGCTCCTCAAAGACTTCATATACATCCAGCAGCATCTTATAAGAGGGAAAAAACAGCAGATAATTTCCCCTTTTTCCCGCTCCCAAAGCCGCCAGATATCCGGCAATCCGCTCATACTCTCCACGGGAGCGTCTGGTATAACGGCTGCTTACATCCCGCCCAACCAGCAGCAGCCGCTGATCTGCCTGAAAGGGCGAACGGGCATAAACCGCATAGTCCTCCCCGTCTCCCAGAAGATGCTTGTAATAAGCAATCGGAAGCAGAGTTGCAGAAAAAAAGACCGCGCTCCTTCCCTTATCAAGACATTCCCGCAGATTGTCCGCCGTCTCCACACAGTAGAGCCGCAGCCGGAAACGCCCGTCCTCCATAAACTCACTGTAAATCACATAATTTCCATCCAGCCGGTCCGATATATTCAGAAAATCCCGAAGCACAAACCAGAACTCCTGTACTGCTTTCTGCAGCTCCGGCTCCATCCCCTCCTCCAGGAGTGTTTCCAGCTCACCCATCAACGTTGCTGCCAGCAGAGGAAACGTCCCCACATCCTTATGGAGCTGGTAAGCCTCGCAGTCCCGCTTTAAATCCAGCAGATAGCGGTTGCAGCGCTCCAGAGCCCGCTCTGCCTTCCGGTACCGGCCCTTCACCTTGCGCTTCAATTCCAGAAAATCCTCTTTACACAGGGAAGCGCTGAACATCTCCCGTCCCCGTTCCACCAGATTGTGCGCTTCATCAATCAGGAAGAGATATTCTCCCTTGATACCTTCGGAAAAAAAACGCTTCAGGCGCACATTGGGATCAAATACATAATTATAGTCACAGATCACTGCATCTGTCCAGGAAGACACATCCAGGCTCATCTCAAAGGGACACACCTGATACTTGCGGGCCCAGTGAAGCAGAACCTCACGGTTCAGATCTTCCGGCCCCTCTGTGAGCAGATCATAAACCGCATCATTGACCCGATCATAATGGCCCTTTGCGCAGGAACAGTTATCCGGGTTACACTCCATCTCCTGGCAGATACAGAGCTTCTCTTTGGCCGTCAGAGTCACACTTTTCAGGTGAAGACCCTTTCCCCGGAGAATTCCAAAGGCATCCTCCGCCACGGTTCTTGTGATCGTCTTAGCTGTCAGATAGAAAATCTTATCCCCCAGCCCCTCTCCCAAGGCCTTCACCGCCGGAAACAGAACGGACATGGTTTTTCCGACCCCTGTGGGCGCCTGGATAAAAAGCCGCTTCCCTCTGGCTATGGTCCGGTACACTCCATGCGCCAGTTCCTGCTGGCCTTCCCGGTAGGGAAAGGGAAACGCAAGGGGCCGGATGCTCTCCCGGCAGGCTGTCCGCCAGTCCGCCTGAAACCTTGCCCACTTCTCATACTCTTTTATAAGGTTTTCGAACCATTCCTTAAGCTCCTGTCTTTCATAGACAAAATAAAAGTACTTCAGCTCCTCCGTCTCCAGGTTACAGTAAGTCATCCGCACCCGTATCCGGGAAAGGTTCTGCTGAACTCCATAGATAAAGGCATAGCACATGGCCTGCGCCAGATGAACGCCCGCCGGTTCCAGAAGGAAGGCTACGTCCCTGCAGACTCCTTTGATCTCATCCACCGTCACCAAACCGTCTTCGGTAAAAATTCCGTCTGCCCGTCCCTCAATCACGCAGTCAAAATCTCCCATAGATACCCGGTATTTCAGGGAAACCTCCGCCTGATAGCCAGAACCCATACGTCTCTGAAGCTTCCGGTGCAGACGGCTCCCTGCCTGCATGGCTTCCCGCTCTGACCGCTTTCCTCTTCGATTGTCCAAATCTCCGCCCCGCAGAATGAATTCCACCAGACTGCGCACGGAGATACGAATCTCTGTTCTCTTCTCTTCCATACAGCCATTGTAGCATAAAGCCGGCCGGATCCGCAAGAAGTCCCTGCTGACGGAAGCAGTCTTCAGCTGATGGCCCCGCTGCAATCCATAACAGCAAAACTGCCAGGAAATAAGGTCTCCGATCTCCTCTGCTCAATAACAGCGGATTTTCTGATCTCTTATTTACTGACAGCTTTGTCATCTGTGCTGATATTCTCTTTTATACTTCTTCTTTACACCCTTTTATGCCGCAAACTTCGCCAGCACCCGGTTAAAACTACCGTTATCCCCATGACACCGGACAGTCAATACACGGCTCAAATCCATGCTCAAAACTCCCAGTATTGATTTGGCGTCAATCAGGACTCGATTGTAGGAGACATCCACATCAAAGTCACATTGGCTTGCTCCATACACGAACTCCTTTACATCCTCAGTGGCATTTAACCGAATCTTTCTTTCCTGCATTTTTTCATCACTCCTCAAAGCCAAAATCATACAATAGTTCTCATAAAATACATTCGCTGATAAGAACCATTTGATTCCTGTCAGCTTGAAAGTATTATGCCAGCAAGACCTTTATTTGTCAATCCTGCCTGTCTTTGGTATCTTTTTCTCTTATTTTCCCCATTTTTATGAAAAATATACAAATTCTCTGTCTTTTTGCTGTCCCTTTTTGCAGATCCAAAAACAGGACAGCTCCGTTCTGTCCTGCTTTATTCAAAATATTTGAAAAAATGTGAATCTCTTCCTGTTTATTTTTTATCTGAAATTGCGCATTTTTTGCTGCATCCACAGTTCCTGTGTCTGACGGACCGGAACAATCTGCCCCTCAATCCAGCGCTTCGATCAGTATCAAAACACCGGAACGCATACGAATCACTGCCTCCTTGTCCAAAATCTCATTGCTGACCCCCAGCCCTGCGCTTCCCGTACTGGTAAAGGTATAATTGTGCAGGGGATATTTAAATCCAATCAGCTCCACTCCCTCCACCTTCGTAGTCAGAGGAAGCAGAGACACAAAGCGGCCGTACTGCTCATCTCTTCGGATCACCGTGTCCTCTGTAATCAGACGGATCCGGTTGTGGGCATCCAGCATCACACAGTCTGCCCCGGCCTTTTTCGCCAGCATCATGCTTTGAATGTTTCCCAGCACATGGTCCAGACGGCTTCCTGTGCTGCCAAGCATAGTAATACATGTGCTTTTAAGCTCCAAAGCCAGTTCAATGGCGATTTGAGTATCTGTGGAATCCTTCATTGGATTGAAACGGCGCACCTCAATTCCTGCCTTCCCACGATAAAACTGCTCCAGCTTCGGATCTGCCGAGTCAAAGTCTCCGACCACATGGGTGGGCAGAATTTCATGATCGTAGAGAAACGCAAGTCCCCGATCCACCCCGATAATCCAGTCAAAGACTGTATTTTTATAAAAAGAAAGGGCAAAATCTTCCTCGATTTTACCCCCGCTTACAATCAATGTCCTCATGGATTCAAAACCTTCAAAAAGTCTTTTACATTCTGCTCTACATCGCCGCCGAACACTGCGGATCCGGCCACAATCACGTTGGCTCCCGCGTCCAGCACCTTCTGCACATTATTAAGCTTGATTCCGCCATCTACTTCAATGTCAATATTCAGACCCCGATCCGTAATCATTTTCCGAAGCTCCTGAATCTTCCGGGTACAGCTCTCAATATACTTCTGGCCCCCAAATCCCGGATTCACGGTCATCAGAAGAACCATATCCAAATCCTCCAGAATATATTCCAGCTCTGTCAGCGGCGTGGCGGGATTCAAAACCACTCCGGCTTTGGCTCCCTGCTCTTTGATGGACGCAATGGTGCGGTTCAAATGAGGACAGGCCTCTGCGTGAACTGTAATTATATCTGCGCCTGCTTCCGCAAACGCTTCAATATACTGATCCGGATTGCAGATCATCAGATGCACGTCAAAAACCATATCGGTCAGGCTTCGAATAGAGCGGATCACCGGAAATCCCAGGGACAGACTGGGGACAAAAGCTCCGTCCATCACATCGATATGCAGATACTGCGCTCCTGCCCGCTCCGCTTTCTTTACATCCTCTCCCAGTGCCGCAAAGTCCGCCGACAGAATCGATGGCGCCAACTTGTTCATTTCTAATACCTCCTTTTATCCTTCAGCTCTTCATACAGGCATTTATAATTCTCGTACCGTCCCTGGCTTAACTTATTCTGTGCCAGAGCTTCTTTCACCCCGCAGTCCGGTTCCTGGATATGGACACATCCCTGAAACCGGCACAAAGGTTCATATTCCTCAAATTCCGGAAAATACTTCCACAGCTCTTCCTTCTCCAGCTCCGGCAGGTAGATAGAACTAAACCCCGGCGTATCACAGATATAACTCTCCCCGTCCAGTGCAAACAGTTCTGAATGCCGGGTGGTATGCCGGCCCCGCTCAATCTTCCTGCTGATGTCTCCTGTCTCCATAGCTGCCTTTGGTTGCAGAAGATTAATCAGAGACGACTTGCCGACCCCCGACGGCCCCGCCACGGTGGTGGTCTTCCCCTGAAGCAGTACCCGCAATTCCTGAATTCCTGTCTCTTCCAGGGCACTGACTGCATGTACCGGATAACCGGCACTTGTGTAGATCCCGCTCAAAGCAGTAAGTTCTTTTGCCGAAACCAGGTCCTGCTTATTAAAGCAGATAATGACCGGAATCTGCTGATACCTCATCAAGATCAGGAACCGATCCAGCAGGTTGAGATTAGGCCTGGGCTTTGCTGCTGCAAAAATCACCAGCGCCTGATCCATATTGGCTGTTGCCGGCCGGATAATTGCATTTTTTCTGGGCAGAAGTTCCTCGATGCTGCCCGTTTTCTCTTCCTCACTTAAAACCGTAAGACAGACATTGTCGCCCACCAGCGGTTTTATCTTCTGGTTGCGGAAGATTCCCTTGGCCCTGCATTCATAGATGCCGGATTCTGCTGTGTGGACATAGTAGAATCCGGCGATTCCTTTTATGATTTTTCCT
>CATJHO010000138.1 GCA_949740535.1 uncultured Lachnospiraceae bacterium | reverse complement strand
CCGCATGAGTATGGCGCATTCCCTGGAGGTTCGGGTGCCGTTCCTGGATCGAAAGGTATTTGAAGTTACCCGGCGTCTGCCCTCTCATATGAAGCAGAGAGGACGGGTGACAAAATATATTCTGCGCAGAGCGGCGGCTTTCCGGCTGGATGCAGATACCAGCAAGCGTCCCAAGCTTGGATTTCCAGTACCGATCCGTCACTGGATCTGCTCGGAGGAGGGACAGGAACGGATGCGCAAAGCCTTTGAGGGCCCGGCGGCTAAGAAGTATTTCCGGCAGGAAAAGCTGGCAGAGCTACTCAGAGAGCATATAAAAAAGCAGAAGGATAACAGCCGGAAGCTCTGGACTGTATATACCTTCTGCCTGTGGTACGATATTTATTTTACCCTTCCTGATTCATCTGATCCAGCAGCCCGGCCTTGATGCGGAACAGCTTATCCGACAGGTCTACATAGACCTCGTGGGGATTCACCAGACGCCGGGTTTCGTCCCAGAGGGTATTCTGCTCTCTGGTGCAGTAGTCCCGGATTTCCATGACGCTTGGAGAGGTGTACACGCACTGGCCCTTCTGGAAGACGGGAACCAGGAGCTCCCGCATATGGTAGGTGCTGCCCTTGAGCTTGGTTTTCTTCCAGGTTTCGATGGAATCGAAGATCAGCAGATCCTGGGAAGCGTCGAAGGTTTCCTCTACCAGGGAAATGAGATCGGCCCGGATCTTTCCGGTTTCGTTGTCGTAGATTCGGAAAACGGTCTTGTTGCCTGGGTTGGTGATCTTCTCGGAATTCTCCGAGAGCTTGATCTTGGGAATGAATTCGCCCTCTTCGTCCATAATGGCGGCCAGCTTATACACACCGCCGAAAGCCGGGCAGTCTGCGGATGTGATCATGTTGGTGCCCACGCCCCAGGAGGTGATAGCTGCATTCTGCTGCTTTAAGCTGTTGATCAGATATTCGTCCAGATCGCTGGAGGCGGAGATCACGGCATCCGGGAATCCGGCTTCATCCAGCATCTTCCGGGCCTTCTTGGACATATATGCCAGGTCGCCGCTGTCCAGGCGGATTCCGTAGAAGGTCAGGGGGATTCCGGCTTCGCGCATCTCGGTAAATACCCGGATGGCATTGGGAACTCCGGACTTCAGAGTGTCGTAGGTGTCGGCCAGCAGGATGCAGGCGTTCGGATACAGCTCTGAATATTTCTTAAAAGCGGTGTATTCATCCGGGAAGCTCATAATCCAGCTGTGGGCGTGGGTACCCTTTACCGGAACGTCGAAGAGCTGTCCGGCCAGTACGTTGGAGGTTCCGATACAGCCGCCGATCATAGCAGCTCTTGCGCCATAGATACCGGCGTCCGGCCCCTGGGCCCGGCGCAGTCCGAATTCCATGATTCCGTCGCCCTTGGCGGCGTATACGACCCGTGCGGTCTTGGTGGCGATCAGGCTCTGGTGGTTGATGATGGTCAGAATCGCTGTCTCCACCAGCTGCGCCTCCATGATGGGCGCCACTACCTTTACCAGAGGCTCTCTGGGGAAGACGACGGTTCCTTCCGGAATAGCGTATATGTCTCCGGAGAAACGGAATTTACTTAAGTAATCCAGAAAATCTTCCTCGAAGAGGTCCAGACTTCTCAGATATTCAATGTCATCCTTATCAAAAGTAAGATTCTTGATATAGTCAATCACTTGTTCCAAACCTGCGGCAATGGCAAAGCCGTTTCCGGAAGGATTTTTCCGGTAGAAGGCGTCAAATACAACCGTTTCAGTGGTTTGATTCTTGAAATATCCCTGCATCATGGTTAATTCATACAGATCCGTCAACAGGGTCAGTTTCATTGTGCTCATAGTATTCTCTGCTCCTTATCCAGACAGTTGTCCTGCCACATGCCATATCGTGGCTGTGAATAGTTTAACAATAGCATATTTTTGGAGAAATGACAAGATGTTGTGGTTTGAAATTCATGAATCAAGGAGGGACGCCCAGGGATTATGGCAGTCTCTGCGGGGACGCGCTTTCGCTCCATTCAAACGCAGCGGACGCTAAACGCATGGTCCGCCTGCGGCTCCCATTCGTTAAGCACCGGCGTTTTCATAGGGTCCCAGCAGAGACTGCCATAATCCCTGGGCTGGTTTTTGTATCACCTGAGTTCTCCGAAAGTGTTTCTTAAAGATAGTTATCTATAATGAAAATAGTCACAAAAACATAATGGAGAATTTGTGCAGTATATATAAAAATAAAATATATTTTTATATTATATTGACAAAAACGGTAGTTTAAACTATTATATACAGGTATTAAAGATAATTATGTTTTAGAAACATAATAAAATCAAAGGGAAAGATAACTGGTTTTAAAATCAAAATTACGGAGCTAGTGATTATTTGCAGAAGGAGATGTGTTATGAAAGAGAACAGGAATATCTTGAAGGAGCGGTTGGGAGCAGTCATGAAGAATCAGGAGCTTGGAATTTTCTTGATTTTCCTGGTTCTCTGTCTCTGTATTCAGATTCTGACGCCTAAGTTTTTGAAGCCTGCGAACATTATCAATATTCTGCGGCAGATTTCTAATGTGGGCATTATGGCTGTAGGAGAGGCGATGGTGATTATCATTGCGGGGATTGATCTTTCGGTCAGCGCTGTGCTCAGCCTGTCTGCCTGCACAGCGGCATATCTTGCCCAGTATATGAATCCCTGGCTGGCGGTTTTGGCGGCGCTTTTGACGGGAGTTCTGATAGGATGTCTTAACGGGTTTCTTTCTGTGAAAATTGGAATTGCTCCTTTTATCGCCACACTGGGAACACAGATGATGACGAAGGGGCTGGCGTTTATGATTACTTCTGGTATTCCCATTAAGTTTACCAATGAGGCGGCGGTTCTGGGTGGAGGCAGAATCCAGCTTCCGGGCAGTCTTCAGCTTCCGGTTCCTATTTTGTTTATGCTGATGATCTATATTCTGGGAATCGTGGTTATGACGCAGACGGTGTATGGAAGAAATATTTATGCGGTAGGTGATAATGAGAAATCGGCAAAGCTGTCTGGTATCAACGCGGACAGGGTTAAGATAATTGCATATACAGTTTCCGGTTTTCTGGCAGCTGTGGCAGGCGTGCTGTATGCGGGCAATCTGACAACTGCAGAAGCATCAGCCGGAGATGGAATTGAGACAAATGTAATTGCGGCTGTGGTTATCGGCGGTGTTTCCATGGCAGGCGGCGAAGGATCGATTATCGGAATTCTGATGGGGGCAGCTATCATGGGAGTAGTGAAAAATGCGTTTATTCTTCTGAATTTTCCGGCTACCATGCAGACGTTTACCATTGGACTTCTGATTGTTCTGGCAGTGGGCTTTGACTGCCTGAATAAAAAGAGAGCAGTGAAATAACACAAAACATACGATGGAGTGGGGCTATGGATAAACAGATTATTTTGGAAACGCGCAATGTCCGGAAGACATTTCCAGGAGTGACAGCTCTTGACGGTATAAATCTTGTTTTTAAGTCAGGGGAGGTTCATGCCATTATAGGGGAGAATGGAGCCGGTAAGTCTACGCTGATGAATATACTTTCCGGGGTATATGCTCCGGACGCCGGTTCGGAGATTTTTCATAAGGGAGAAAGGGTAGAGTTCCACTCTACCGCAGATGCTGCAAAACATAAGATAGCCATGATCCATCAGGAGAATTCGCTGGTTCAGCATCTGACGGTTTATGAGAATGTTTTTCTGGGGCATTTTATAAAAAAAGGAAGCTTTGTAGACAAAAAGGCTATGAGCGCCGCCACAGAGGAGCTGCTGAAGAAGATGCATATTGACTGGATAAAGCCGGGCATGTATGTGAAGAACCTGTCGTCCTCAGAGCAGCAGCTGGTAGAGATTATAAAAGCCCTTTCGCTGGATCCGGAGGTGATGATTCTGGATGAGCCTACGGCTTCCCTGACCGTGAAGGAGACAGAGATCCTAATGAATATTATCCGGGAATTGAAGGAGAAAAATACTGCGGTTGTATTTATCTCTCATCACCTGGAGGAGCTTTTTGAAATCGGCGATGTGATTTCTGTTTTGCGGGACGGCCAGTATATTGGTACGTATAATCTGGAAGAGATTGATATTCCAGGACTGATCAGTCTGATGGTAGGACGGGAACTGAAGAACAACGCCCAGCAGAAGACAGAGGAGGAGACAGAAAAAAGGCGGAAAACCAAAGAGAACGATGTGGTGCTGGAGGTGGAGGATTTCTGCCTGAAAGGAAAGGTCAGTCATGTAAGCTTTCAACTGCACAGAGGTGAGATCCTTGGCTTTGCCGGGCTTGTGGGAGCGGGCCGGACCGAATTGATGGAATGTATCTATGGCTACAATCGGGCTTCATCGGGAACTCTGCGCGTAAAGGGACAGAAAATGCGTTTTAAAACACCCAAAAATGCGGTAAAAAACGGGATTGGAATGCTTTCGGAGGACAGAAAGCTGAACGGAATCCTGCCCCTGCACAGTGTGCAGGATAATATCAATGCGGCTGTCTGGCCGCGGATGAAAAGAAATCTGCTCTTTGTCTCAAAGACAAAGGAGAGGCGCAATTCCGCCGGATTTATTGAGAGGCTGAATGTGAAAACTCCCACGCCTGGCGTAAAGATCCGCACATTAAGCGGAGGAAACCAGCAGAAAGCGCTGTTTGGGCGGATTCTTTCCATCCATCCGGAGGTGCTGATTCTGGATGAACCCACACATGGGATCGACGTGGGAGCCAAGCAGGAGATTTATAACATGATCCATACACTGGCCGATGAAGGAATCAGCGTTCTGCTGGTTTCCTCAGAACTGCCGGAGCTGATTACCTTAAGCCACAGAATTATCGTTATGTGTGAGGGAAGGGTAACAGGACAGCTTGAATTCCCGGAATTCAACCAAGAAGATATTTTAAGCTTTGCATCTGGAACTGCAGAAGCTTGAGATAAAAAAACATAAAGGAGAATTTTTTATGAAAAAGAAAGTACTTGCAGCTTTATTAACATTGACCATGACCGCAGCCTCTCTGGCTGGCTGTGGCTCTAAGGAGACACCGGCGGCAGAGGCGCCTGCACCGGCTGAAACAGAAGAGCCGGCGGCAGAGGAGAGCGGGGATGAGGCGGCAGAGGCGCCGGAAGAGACAGGAGCCGATCTGCCGGAGCATTACACGCTTGCGGCGGTTGAGAAATCAGCGGAACCCATTGAAATCAAATTCTGTTATTATTCCAATAATCCCTTCTGGGATCTGATTAAAGAAGGGCTGGAGGACGTTACCGCCTATCTTGCAAATTACAACTGTACTGTAACAGCTGTTGATATGGGTTCCGAGGCAGATGGAAAGACAATCGCGGATTACATTGAGACACTGGAACTGGATGAGCCGGCAGCCATTGTATGCGCGCCTATGTCCGATGGAACAGAGGCTTATATTGATAAAGCGGTAAGCGACGGAATTACAGTTGCCACCTATCTGTCAGAGTCTACCAATCAGGAAGACACCAGAATCTGCTTCGTAGGATCTGACGCCGTTGCAGGCGGAGAGACAGCGGCGCAGCTGATTGCTGAATATACAGGCGGAGAAGGAAAGGTAGGCGTGATTACAGGATATCTGACCATGAATCAGCATGAAGAACGCCGGAACGGCATGACTGACAAGCTGAAAGAACTTGCCCCGAATCTGGAGATTCTTGAACCGGTTGAAGCTCATGACTCTGCCTCTGAAACCTATGACGCGGCGGTAGATCTCATTACAGCTTACCCGGATCTGAAAGCTATTTACTGTACGGCGGGCGGGCCTTACGGCGCGGCGCAGGCAGTGTCTGACAAAGGCAGGACCGGAGAAATCGGCGTTGTATGTTTTGACTGGGTTCCGGATGTTCTCAGATATGTATCTTCCGGAGATATCATCGGCGCGGTTTCCCAGGATCCTCAGAACATGGCATGGATGTCCGTAGTATCTGCTTACAACTATGCTGTTTCCGGAACAGAACCCTCAAGTACAAAACTGGTGACAGAATCGGATCTGGTTACACCGGACACGCTTCTTGAGAAGGTTCCGGGCTATACGGAGGAGTGATAAGGCATGATTTATAAGAAGGTACCCAGAATAGAGGAGGAAATTTCCGCCATAGGCATCGGCTGCTGGAATTTCGGCGGCGACTGGGATACTTCCAGTGATATGGGAGCGGATAAGGTGATTCAGGCGGCAGTGGATCTTGGGATTAACCTGTTTGACGTGGCGCCGGTGTACGGCTGGAACCATGCAGAGCGGGTGCTTGGAAAAGCGTTGAAGGAGCATCAGCTGAGAAATAAGGTTGTGATTGCTTCCAAATGCGGTCTTACCTGGGGGGCAGACCATGTGACGTCCAATAATCTTTCCAGAGCGAATCTGCTCAGTGAGATTGACGGAAGTCTGGAACGGCTTCAGACGGATCGCATTGACATCTGGCAGCTGCACTGGCCGGATCCGAATACGCCCATTGAGGAGACCTGCGAGGCGCTGGCGGAGATCAAAAAAGCCGGCAAGATCCGTTATATAGGTTTGTCGAATTTTGCACAGAAGGATATGGAAGTGTTTCATAAAATTGTGGGTGTGGATGCACAGCAGGGTTTATACAATATGTTTGAACGCAATGCCCACAGTTATCACAATATTCCGCTTCAGTACCGGACAGAAGATGAGATGCTGCCCAATGTAAAAAAGTACGGACAGGGCTTTCTCCCCTACAGTCCATTGTTCCAGGGACTGCTGGCAGGAAGATTTACCCGGAACAAGACATTTTCTAGTACAGATATCCGGAGCGAGAATCCCAAGTTTTTTGGAGATTTGTATCAGACATACTTTGACGGATATGAGAGATTGAAGGCGTTTGCGGATGAAATGGGCCACCCTGTAAATGAAGTAGCAGTGAACTGGCTGCGCCAGAAGGATGAAGTTACAGCCATTATCGGAGGAGCCTCTTCAGTAAAGCAGCTGGAGCAGAATGCTGCATCTCTTGCCTGGTCTCTGACGGATGAAGAGATGAAACGCATCAATGAAATCATTGAACCTTATCGCGAAATGCCTTAAAGGAGAGGGCCTATGAAAGAATTTGTAAAAGGGCTGCATCATGCAGGCATCCCGGTAAAGGATATGGATGCAACGATTAAATTTTATGAGAGTCTTGGGGCTTCGGTATATTTATCCAAAGAGGATATGGATGACAACGAGCCGATCCGCGTAGTTATTTTCGAGTTTGGAGGAGTCTATATAGAGACTTATGAGAGAAAGATAGCTGCCGGGAAAGAGGGCGCAATCGATCATCTGGCTTTTCAGGTATCAAATATTGATGAGATGTACCGGCTGGCAAAGGAAAAAGGCTGTCATCTGATGGAAGAATGTAAAACAGAAATTCAGCCGACCACGTACTGGCCTGGCAGTATCCGGTGGTTTATCATAATTGGACCAAATGGTGAGAAGCTTGAGTTTTGTGAAGGCTGAATAAAGGAAAAAGTGCCTTGCTATATCATGTGGTAAGGCGCTTTTTATTCCCGGAGGCAGCGAGCCAGGCTGACATGCCGGCATGTCCATTTGGCTGTTGCTGCGGGGCTTTGACTAAGGGAAGAGGAGGTTTTTTATGCATAAAGTTGTATGCTTTGGTGAAATCATGATGCGGTTGAACCCTGAGGGCTATCTCAGAATTCCGCAGGCAGATAAATTTATGGCTTCTTATGCGGGCGGCGAGGCGAATGTGGCGGTGTCTCTTGCCAATTACGGGGAGGAGGCGGTATTTGTATCCAAAGTTCCGGGACACAGCCTGGGGCAGAGTGCGGTGAATGCGCTGCGCAGATTCGGCGTTGACACCTCGAAAATGGTCAGGGGCGGAGAGCGGCTGGGATTGTATTTTGTAGAAAAGGGAGCATCCCAGCGGTCATCCAAGGTGATTTACGATCGCAGACATTCGGCGATTGCGGAGGCGCAACCGGAAGACTTTGACTGGGATAAGATACTGGAGGGCTGCAGCTGGTTTCATTTTACGGGTATAACACCGGCTTTGGGAGAGAGGCTTGCGGATATCTGCGGGGAAGCCTGCCAAAAAGCAAAAGACAGAGGAATCACGGTCAGCTGCGATTTGAATTATCGGAAGAATCTGTGGGATCGGGAAACAGCGGGCAGAGTAATGGCGAAGCTTATGAAATATGTGGATGTCTGTATTGCCAATGAAGAGGATGCGCAGGATGTATTTGGAATATCGGCAGACAATACGGATATTGACGGCGGCAGGCTGAATGCGGCAGGCTATGAATCGGTTGCGGAACAGCTGATGGAACGGTTCAATTTCTGCAGAGTTGCAATTACGCTGAGAGGTTCCATTACGGCCAGTGACAATAACTGGTCGGCAATGTTGTATGACGGAGCGAAAAGTTATTCTGCAAAAAATTATCCGATTCACATTGTAGACAGAGTAGGCGGCGGCGACAGTTTTGGCGGGGCCCTGATCTATGGAATGCTGGAGGGATTTTCCATGCAGGATACCATAGATTTTGCAGTGGCTGCTTCCTGTCTGAAGCATACCATTGAGTATGATTTTAATATGGTTTCAAAGGAAGAAGTATTTGCGCTGATGAGAGGGAGCGGGTCCGGAAGGGTGCAGAGATAGGGTGGAAATGCGGATGAATATAATAGAAGAGATTCGGAAGAGAAAGATTGTTGCAATTGTAAGAGGGGTTAAATCTGACGATATGATTTCCCTGGCAGACGCGTTGACAGAGGGGGGAATTACGCTCATTGAAGTCACGTTTGACCAGAGGAGCAAAGAAGGAATCCAGGAGACCATGAAGTCTCTGTCCAGGATAAAGGAAGAGAGAGGCGGCAGGGTTATTTTGGGAGCGGGAACGGTATTGACTGCGGAGCAGGTAGAACTTGCAGCCAGAGGCGGGGCTGAATATATCATCACGCCGAATGTGAACCGCTCTGTTATTGAACGGGCCAAAGAGATGGGGATGTCCGTTATGTCCGGGGCGCTTACGCCTACGGAAATCGAAGATGCATATCGGACAGGCGCTGACATAGTGAAGCTGTTTCCGGCTGGAAGTCTGGGAGTCTCTTACCTGAAAGCAGTCCGGGGACCATTGTCTCATATTCCTGTTTCAGCAGTAGGGGGAATAGATGAGCGGAATATGAGGGCGTTTTTTGATGCGGGCGCATGTGCGGTGGGAATCGGCGGAAACCTGATTGACAGACAGGCAATTGCAGAAAGGAAATTTGGCAGAATTACAGGTACAGCCAGAAGGCTGACAGCGTTATTGAAGTAAGAGGCTTACAGGGAGATATGTTAAATATAAACCGCCAGCTGGCTTTTATACTTCGAGCTCCATTTGGGGGTACGGATATAAAAAATCAGCTGACGGTTCTGTTTTTTATGCGGAAGTCTGAAGCGTATGGACCTGACGGAAAATATTATCCGCAGTGCGCACGCCGATGCCAAAACGATCGCAGCCAGCATCGAACAGATCGATAAGGATATCCAGGGAACGGACGCCTCCGGCAGCTTTGATTTTGGCGGCGTTTCCGATGGTGCTTCGGATTAACCGTATGTGCTCTGCTGTGGTTGGCGTGGGGCCCCAGCCGGTTCCTGTTTTGATATAAGAAGCGCCGGCTTCTACACAGAGGGTGCTTGCGCGGGCGATCAGATCCGGGCTTAGATAGCACACTTCCAGAATGGTCTTTACAGGAACTCCGTCTGCGGCCTCCACAACAGCCCGCACATCATCCCGGACAACATCATATTGGCCGGACAGCAGAGCGGCTGCATTAATGACCATATCCAGTTCTCTGCACCCAAGAGCAGTTAAATCTTTGGCCATCTCTACTTTTATCCGAGTATTTTCTGCGCCGGAGGGAAAACTGACAACGCCGGTTGTTACAGCGGATGAGAGTGGAGCCAGTTTTTTGATTGTGTATTCGGTAGCCCAGGGCATGGGACTGGCGCAAATACAATGGTTTTTTACGACAATATCGATCATTTCATCCACTTCCTGCATGGTACAGTCTGTTTTTACAGAGCTTACATCGATAAAATCACCGATATTGTCAAGGTTAAAGTTTCTGTAAATCATAATTACACCTCCTAAAGATAATTATCAATATTAGAATTATAATATGGTTTTTGGTATAAAGTCAATAAAATCGTGTAAATATTGACAAAAGATAACTATCTTTATATAATCGGAGATAAGGAATATGCGGGAATACCTGCGGCAGCTGGAGAGGATATAGTACACTAAAAAGAAAGGATGAATGCCATGTATCTGATTACGTATGATTTGGGAACTGGCGGCGTAAAGGCGGCGCTGTACGATGAAAAACTGCATGTATTAGGGAAAACTTTTATAGAATATAAGACGTTTTTTCCGCGGCCCGATTACCATGAACAGAGGCCGGAGGACTGGTGGAAGGGAATTGTAAAAAGTACACATCTTCTGCTGGAACAGACGGGTGTACGGCCCCTGGATGTGAGAGGGATTGCGCTGTCAGGCCAGAGCCTTACGGCTATTCCGCTGGACGAGAATGGAAAGGAGCTTTTGGATAAGGTGCCCATCTGGTCGGACAGCCGGGCAGTGGAGGAGAGCAGAACATTTTTCGCCAAAACAGATCCGCAGAGATGGTACAATTTAACCGGAAATGGTTTTCCGGCCCCCTGTTATACGCTGTTTAAACTGATGTGGATGCAGAAGCACCAGCCGGAGGTATATAAAAAGACAGCGGCTGCTGCAGGGTCAAAGGATTATATCAATTATAAGCTTACCGGGAAACTGTATACGGATTACTCCTATGCTTCCGGAAGCGGCGGATACCATTTAATGAAAATGGAGTATCATAAAGAATTTTGGGAGGCGGCAGGGATAGACATCGGGCTTCTGCCGGAAATTGTTCCATCCGATACGATACTTGGAAATCTGACAGAGGATGCAGCCCTGGAACTGGGGCTGACCAGAGAGACAGCAGTTGCAGCAGGCGGTGTAGATAATGCATGTATGGCTCTGGGCGCAACGGGTATTACAGAGGGAGCAGCGTATGTTTCCCTGGGTTCATCAAGCTGGGTTCCGGTTACCGCCAGCCGTCCGGTGCTGGACTATGTTACAAAACCCTATGTTTTTGCGCATATTGAGCCGGGGATGTATACGTCTGCCTATTCGATCTTTGCAGGCGGCAGTTCTCTGCGGTGGGTGCGGGACAATCTGTATGCGGATTTTAAGGAATCCCCTTATGAGATGATTGACAAAATTGCCCTTGAGTCCCCTCCAGGCGCCAACGGCATTTTGTTTAACCCCAGTCTTGCAGGCGGGACTTCACAGGATAAGAGCGTGAACATCAAAGGAGCCTTTGCCGGGCTGTCTCTGGCCAATAACCGGGGAGATATTGCGAGGGCTGTCCTGGAGGGGATTGCACTGAATCTGAAGCAGTCCATTGGATTTCTTCGTAAAAATACGGCGCTTAAGGACGAAATTCTGTTTTGCGGAGGCGGAAGTAAGAGCGCGGTATGGCTGCAGATATTTGCAGATGTGCTGAATGTAAATATACTAAAAACAAATATTGATCAGGATACGGCATCCTTAGGAGCGGCAGCCGTTGCTGCCAAGGGGATGGGATGGATCAAAGACTATGGGGCTGTGGGAGCGGTTCACAGGCGGGAAGCCCTGTATCTGCCGGATCCGCAGCGTGTTAAGCAGTATGATAAAATATCAGAGAAATTCGACCGGCTGGCAGAGATGCTTTCTGATTTTGGAGATTTTACAAAGGAAACAGAGTGATAAAGTATAACAGATAAAAAGGACAGCCGGGAAACCTGGGTTTTCGTTTCCGGCTGTCCCTGTATCTGAACAGAATTTAACGTCCTTCCAGATAAATGTGATAGCTGAATTTATCTGCATTGATTTTCAGAACAGAGTAGTCAAAGACCGTGTTTCCGGTGTAGGTTTTGCGCTTGCTGATCAAAAGCGGATCCCCCACTTCAATATTAAGAATCTGGGCGTCTGAAAAAGATGCCTTGGAAGCATGGAGAATCTGTTCTGCTTTGGTGATTACCAGATTGTATTCTTCTTCCAGCAGCGTATAAAGACTGATGAAATCTGCATGTCCGGTATGGAAGTTCGGGAACAGGGAAGCCACGATGAGATTTTCCATAATGGCGATGGGGATTCCGTCTGCGCACTGCACACGCTGGATGCGGTAAACAGGATCTCCTGGATGAATATTTAATTTCTCTGCAATCCGTTCATCTGCAGAAATATTCTCCACGAAAACACCGCGGGAAGAAACCGTATATCCTTTCTGGATCAGAGTTTCTGTAAAGGATGTGACGCCGCTCAGCTTCTGAGAAGCAGAAAAATCCAGAACCTTCGTGCCGCGCCCCTGCGTTACTTCTATGTAGTTTTCACTGCTTAAAAGCGAGACAGCCTTGCGGATGGTTGTCTTGCTGACATTAAATTGCTGGCATAATTCATTTTCCGTGGGAAGAAAGGAATTTACAGGATAAGAACCGTCGCGGATCTGCTGTTTTAATGTGGTGTATACAACTTTATAGGCAGGCATTGTTTTCATGATGATTAATCCTTAAAAGTAATAATTTTACACTTATTGTACGCTGAAATAAAAAAAAAGTAAAGATTAAGATTGTCTTGACATTTGCCGCCTAAAAAAATATATTACAAGAATGGGAGAATGAAAAGAGGGAAAGCAATGGTTGATTTTTTGGTACATAAATTTGTAAAGGATTACGAAAATACAGAGAACGCGCAGGTGCGCACCAGCTACGGTGTCATGGCCAGTGTGACGGGAATTTTCTGCAACATCCTGCTGTTTGCCGGGAAGCTTACAGTAGGGCTGGTTCTGCACAGTGTTTCTGTTATGGCGGATGCCTTTAACAATCTGTCGGACGCGGCTTCCTCGGTGGTGGGCTTTGTGGGAGTGAAGATGGCCAGCAAACCGGCGGATCAGGATCATCCCTTCGGTCATGGACGGATTGAATACATTGCAGCCCTGATCGTGTCTTTTCTGGTAATTGAGGTAGGCTTAAGCTTTTTGAAAACAGCCATAGGGAAGATCCGGGAGCCGGAGGAGCTGGCCTTTCATGCGGTTTCCATATTGATTCTGCTGGCTTCCATTGGGGTCAAGCTCTGGATGGCGTATTTTAACAGGAAGCTTGGGAAGCGCATTCATTCCAATGTGATGCTGGCCGCGGCTGCAGATGCCATGGGTGATGCAGTTACCACTTCGGCAGCTATTTTTTCTCTTCTGTTCTGGCGTTTTACCGGAATCAACATTGACGGTTTTGTGGGCGTGGCAGTGGCGCTGGTGGTCATGTGGGCAGGCGTGGGCATTGCAAAGGATACGCTGGAGCCTCTGATTGGGGAAGCGGTGGATCCGGACCTTTACCGGCAGATAATGGAGTTTGTGGAGAGCTATGACGGAATTCTGGGCAGTCATGATCTGATTGTGCATAATTATGGGCCGACCAGAAGTCTGGCCTCGATTCATGCAGAGGTACCCAATGATGTGAGTATTGAGGCTTCCCATGAGATTATAGACCGGATTGAGCGGGCGGCTGCGAAAAGGCTTGGCATTTTTCTGGTGATTCACATGGATCCGGTGGAAGTGCGGGATGATCGGGTGGCCATTATCCGGGATAAGGTGACAGCGGTTTTGAAAGAAGTTGATGAACGGCTGACCCTTCATGACTTCCGTATGGTGGACGGAGAACAGCAGATTAACCTGATTTTTGATGTAGTAGTTCCCCACGCGTACCGGGGAGAGGAACTGACCCGGCTTCAGCTGGAGATTATGAAGCGCGTAAATAAACTGGATTCCCGTTATCAGTGTGTAATGACCATGGAAAAAGCGTATGTGGCGGGAGAGTAAGAATAGAATAACTGCCGGACTGTCAAAAGTATTGCAGGCCGGCGGAGAAAAACAGCAAAAAAACTGTAAAAAAGTACTTGCTTTTTAGAAAAAGGTGTGTTATAGTAATATTCGCTGAAAACAAAGGGCTATCGCCAAACGGTAAGGCAACGGACTCTGACTCCGTCATTTCAAGGTTCGAATCCTTGTAGCCCTGCTAAGACCCCGGTAGAGGATTCTGCCGGGGATTTTTTCTGGTCAAATTTGAAAAACCATGTTACAATGCAAACCAGAGGTGAAAATAAATTATGTATTCTTTTAACAGCAAGGTCCGCTACAGCGAGGTAGGGGAGGACAAAAAGCTTTCTTTAAACGGAATTGTCAATTATTTTCAGGACTGCAGTACGTTCCAGTCGGAGGAGCTTCAGGTGGGAGTAGGCGTGCTGGAAGAGATGCACCGGGTCTGGGTGCTGTCTTCCTGGCAGATTGTAATAGAGCGTTACCCGGCCCTCTGCGAGGAGATAACAATTTCCACATGGCCTTATTATTTTCAGGGATTCTGTGGTTATCGTAATTTTACCATGAAAGATCATAAGGGTGGTATGCTGGCTTACGCCAATACGCTCTGGAGTTTTCTGGATACAGATACGGGCAGGCCGGTGCGGGTGCCAAAAGAGATTGAAGAGGTTTATGTGCTGGAGGAAAAACTGGACATGAACTATGCGTCCAGAAAGGTTCCTATGCCCAGAGAAGGAGAGACCAGGGAGCCTTTTGCAGTTCAGAAGCACCATCTGGATACCAACCACCATGTGAATAACGGTCAGTATATTCAGATGGCCAGGGAGTACATTCCAGAGAATTTCACCATCCGCCAGATGCGTGCAGAATATAAAAAATCAGCCCTTCTTGGGGATATGATTTATCCGGTTGTACAGGAAGCGGACGGGAGATACATGGCGGCCCTCTGCGACGAGCTGGGGCGGCCCTACGCAGTGGTGGAGCTTTCATAGGAGCGTGTTTCATAACTTGAATGTCACATGGCTGTTTTGCAGCTGTCGGAGAAAAACGGAGGGTAACAGCAAATGATTTTATTGGGTAAAAAGCAGAAGCTGATCGTGGTAAAACAGGTAGAGTTTGGAATCTACCTGGCGGAAGAGAAGGGGGCTGAGGAGCGGATTCTGCTTCCGAAAAAACAGGTTCCGGAAGGTACAAAGATCGGAGACAGTCTGGAGGTTTTTGTCTATAAGGATTCCAGAGACCGGCTGATTTCCACTACTCAGGAACCTAAGGTGGAGCTTGGAGGGCTGGCTGTTCTGCAGGTAGCGGAGGTCACGAAGATCGGAGCCTTTTTGGACTGGGGCCTGGAGAAGGAGCTGCTGCTGCCCTTCCGGGAACAGACCCGGCGGGTAGAGGCGGGGGAAGAGGTTCTTATTGCGCTGTATGAAGATAAGAGCAGCCGTCTGTGTGCCACAATGAATGTCTATGAATACCTGGAGACAGATTCTCCTTATAAGAAAGAGGACCAGGTGACAGGAACTGTGTACGAGATCAGCCGTGAGTTTGGGGCCTTTGTGGCAGTGGATAACCGCTATTCCGGCCTGATTCCCCGGAAAGAGTTTTTTGGAAATGCAAAGATTGGGGATCAGGTGGAGGTCCGGGTGACGGAAGTGAAGGAGGACGGAAAGCTGAACTTAAGTATCCGGCAGAAGGCTTATCTGCAGATGGATCAGGACGCGGCCCTTGTGCTTCAGACTTTGGATGCGTATGACGGCGTGCTTCCTTTTAACGACAAGGTTTCACCGGAGATTATTGAGCGGGAACTGCATCTTAGTAAAAATGCATTTAAAAGAGCGGTAGGGCGGCTGCTGAAAGAGGGCAAAATAGAGATAACCGGGAAAAGCATTCTTCGAAAATAATGAAAAATTAACAAAATTGCCAAAATAGGAAAAAAATGCTTTCCAAAGTATCTTTCAGCAGTTATAATGAGGGAGAAGAAAGGAGTGAAAAAAAGATGAAAGTTCAAAACATTTCAAACATCGAGAAGTTCTTTGAAGTAGTAGACAGCTGCCAGGGTAAGGTTGAGCTGGTAACCGGCGAAGGAGACAGACTGAATCTGAAGTCCAAACTTTCCCAGTACGTATCTATGGCGAACATCTTTTCCAACGGTGAGATTCCGGAGCTTGAGATTATCGCATACGAGAAGGAAGACATCGACAAATTAGTTTCATTCATGATCAAT
>CATJHO010000137.1 GCA_949740535.1 uncultured Lachnospiraceae bacterium | reverse complement strand
ATCTCCTTGTGTAATGCATTCAGGAATATCCGGAAAGGATACCCAAACCCCTCCTTCTTCTGCCTCGTGGAATAATGCCGGGTAAAATAATTTATTCATACTCCAGTACCTCCATTTATAACTCACAATTGCTTTATACCTTACAGAAAGGCGCCCCGAAACTTGCCTTTTTATTTACCCGCTTATCGCCAGGCGCTCCATCAATGCCTCCTGCAGTACTTTTGAGACATTGAGGTTCGCCGCCTCTGCCTCCTGATTCAGCCAGTTCGGCAGTGTAACATTTCTCCTCACAGATTTATTGCCAATACGTCTTCTGTAAACTATAAAGTCTACATCCACCATAGTGAGAATCCCTTCGGTATAGTCAAAGTCCTCTGTATCCTCCTTTGCTTTGGCAACTGCTTCCTGATATCCAGAAGCCTCCGGAATTTCAATTCCATCATCCTCCAGCGATATTCCCTTCAGTCCGATTGCGTCTCTGGCCATTTCTATGGCATCCTCCAGATCATGACCCTCTGTATAGATATCCATATCTGGAACATATACCAGATAGTCCGGTCCACTTTGTGCTATAAATGTTGGATATGCTCTTTTCATTGTTTTCCTCCTTATTTTGCAAAAAGATACCGGGGATTTATTTCAATCCCCACTTCTTCAGTATCCTTTTGGCTGTGATTTCATTAATTTCTGTATGTCTCGGAACCTGTTCCGTATCACTTCCACGCTTGTATGTATCGTGGTTGCCTCCATGCTCCTTGAAACGAAATCCAGCGTCTTCCAGCTTTTTTATCAGGTCTCTTCGTTTCATTAGTTTTTCCTCCTACAATTATATTATACACATTTTATGTGTATTGTCAAGTATTTTGATACACATTTCTTACACATTTTTCAGAATTCTCGCAACCTGTCTTTCTTTCAGTCTGGCCCGCCAACGCCTTTAATGCGACTTCGGCTTCTTCATGGGTGAGGAAAACGGTTTTGCCAATAGCAGATTCAGAGAATCCGTTTACATTGCTGTAAACACCTTTTCCATCTTTCAATTCCCATCCATACAAATTCCCGCAATTAGAAACATGAACCGCAATTATCGTATACGCCTGAACCCGTTTCCGCAATTCCTGTATCTCATACACCATATCCCCTACCGCACAAGGCAGTTTCAGCAGTTTCCCTTGTTCCTCTAAGTCCTTATAGGATTTCAATTCTTCAAGCCATTCAGCAAGCTGCTGATGCTCTTTGGCGCATTCTGAGCAATCCACTTTGGCCCTAGCCTTACAATGTATTACTGCATCGTCTAATGACATCATCCTTTTCACCTCTTAAATTCCAATTTTTAGCATTATATCAGAAATACTTTTCCTGCAACTCGTTTATAAAATCTATCAGGGCATTATACCTATCCTGCAATTTGATCACATGGTTCAAGTCGATTTTTACATCTTTTCTAACTGGCTCATCTTTTAACAGTTCTCTAGCTTGAGTTTCCTGCTAACATGCTCGATTGTATCGTTTTTGATATTCACTTTTTCTGCTACACAGAAAACTTGTTATGTCTTGCATTTATTGCTTCTACACCTCCTAATTTTTATTTGCTTTCTATAAACCCATATTATATAATATCCATATCATCCACTTAGGAGGACGGACGTCCAGGCGAAGGGAATACGGTTAGCAGTCATAAAATTTATAGCCACTATTATTGTATCTTTATGTACCCTATGTACAGAATTGGAGGCGCCTATGACTTACATCACTGATTCAACACCATCAACCGTTACTACTGAGGTTAGCAATACTGCTGGCCGTCCTTCTGCCTAAGTGGATGATTTATATAATCCATTTTCAGAACGATAAATTTTCCCACAAAGGAGGAATCATTGTGCCCTATCAATTAAGTGCTAAATGTCCATGCCGCGCGTGTAATACCGAAGCTCACCGAGATATAAACGAAATAGAACGACTTTTTGGTTTCCGTAATATGGGGGATGGAAGAAAAATACCCCAATCTTATTGCCGCAAATGCCGCAGCGCAGGTTGTGAAGCAGGTCTGCCAAAATGTCAAAACCGTTAATATAATCTTTATTACAACATTAAATTGTCATTATTTGATTGCATATCAATTTGGCAGCAATATTGACAGCTCTTTTATGTGTAATGCCTTTCTGCACATAACTGAGCTGTCTTCGTTTTAAAGACTAATGTCCATCACATCAATCAAACTTATCTGCTTCCAGCTTCCCATATTAATTTATTCTTTGTTTTCCTCAAAAAATCTTGTATTCCGCTTCCGGCAGCCGTCTTCTGTGAAAGACGCGCCTCTTTTTACAAAAATATCATTCATTTTATGTGCAACCTGGAGCCACGTCATTCCGTCAATGTAATAAAGGCGAAGCATGGTGCGAAGCTCGCTCTTTGGGATGGATTCTATGTATTCCTCCGCCTTGGACATCATGTCCAGCAGTTCTATCTCTTTCTTTTCCAGTAATTCCTTGTTTTTATCAAGTGCCGCTTTCTTTTTTATGTATTTCGGTGTTGGATAACCTGTTATCCGGATGCTCCCATACGTTCCATCTGTCCGGGTCCCTTTCACAGAATCGGACACAATTCCCAGGCTGTCTATTTCTTTTTGAAGCTTCTGGACCCGTTTTCTTATATCCTTGGCTTCCTCTGCTATGTCACTGTACTGGACCAGTATATCCTTGGTCATCATGTCCGCCTTCCTGCCTTTCTTTGTTTCTGCTTTAACTTTCCCGCTTGGGATCCTGCTGCCCCGGCGCCAGAATCGTCCCGCTGAATGCCGGACGCCTGAACTCTTCCCTCGCCCTTCTTGATTTCCTGTCCCTGCTCCGGGCCGCAGCCAATAAATCCATTTTCCGCCTCTCCCGCAGTTCTATTGCATGTTTCTCTTTATGCTCTAAATACATGTCTGCCTCCTACAGATAATTTTCTCCGAAAACTTCCATAAACTTTTCGTGGCCGTGCAGTGCTTCAAATGCCTGCTGCCCCTTTTTCTCTAACAGCCGCCGGTACTTTTGATTGTTATGCACCGCCAGCGGCCCGTTCCGGTGATGGCGCAGGCACAGACGCACTTTCAGTCCGTATTCCTCCGATAAGGCCCGCTGGTGCTTGGAGAAAAAGATATGATGTTCCTCCCGGTAACTGTATACCGCCCAGCAGTCTTCCAAAAGAACGCACAGATAACAGCTGCCGTCTTCTTCATTCTGAAGAATACTCTTTGGATGATTCTTACGCTTTTTCTGCTTTGCCGGTTTCGGAAACATCAGTCCATTTTTACTTCCATTTCTATCCATCCATCCTCCGCATAAGAGAGTAACTGCTTAATATCTGCAATCAGCTGTTCCGCATTCTTCTCTGCCTTCTGCATTTCCTCTTCCCTTAATCCTTCATTCAGATACAGATCCGCCCAGGCCAGAGTCAGTTCTCTTATAAGCCGGTCCGCTTCCTCTGCCAGTTCCGCCGCCTCTGCGACTGTATGGTTCTCCGCTCTTTCCGGCTCCGGCATTTCTCCGGCTTTCTTCTCTGCTTTCATTTCCTCCGGAATCCACTCATCATGGTTCATTATATTGTCCTGCCCCGGTATCTGCTCTTCCTGATCCCCGCCTGTTTTCTGGCAGACGTCCATCCTCCGCTCTCCAGGAGCTCCACTTTCCGCCTTACCCGCTCCAGTCTCTCCAGCTCCTCCTTCTCCTGCTGTGTCAGGCCTGCCGGCAGTCTCTCTGCTTCCTTCATCCAGCTTATGGAGAACATCATTATCGCTCTCAGAGCCGGACACTTTTGAATTTCCCGCGCCCTCTTCCACTCCTTCAAATTCTTCATCAGATTCCGCATTTTTCTCCCCTTTCTCCGGCTGTTGCGACGTCGCAACAACAGGCTTAAACCCTTGATTTTCCGCTGTTTCTATGTCCTTTTCAGCATTATTTTTTTCTTCTTTTTCCTCTTCCCTGTAGAAGTCTTCCCATACATCCGGCCGGCCGCATTCTTCATAAATTCCGGCTGTAATATCCAGCAGTTCCGGCCATGTAAGACTGACCGGCTCCTGCTGTGTCAGCAGTTTATATTTCACTCCCGTATTCCAGTCGTACATAAAGAGGAATACAATTCCCTTTTTGTGAGAGCTCTGGCCGGATGGGTTCATCATCTCTGCTGCTTCCCTGTATTCCCTTGGTTCTGCGTCCATACATGCCATGACTCTTCCCAGCAGTCCTCTTTTGGTCCGGAAAAAGTCAATCAGGCATTTTTTAAGTGGCAGGCCGGGTTCCTGGGGTGCCTCCTGCTGCCCTTCTCCCTCGATCTTTTCGCCCTTCTGCGGTTCCTGCCGGTTGAATTCCTTCAGCTCACGGATCTCTTTTACGGTAGTCCTCTCGGTAATAAGCTGTATCTCGCTGTCCGGCAGGGTCAGCATCTCGGAGAGCTTCGAGGATGAGAACTTTCTGAACTCCTCCTTAAGCTCTAGCGAATTTCCTCCTTCGCTGTATTTTTCGTTGATTGCAATAAAACGGCTGACCGTGCTCTTTCCAAGCCCGTACTCTCTCTGGGCAAACTCAAATACATCCTCTGCGCCTCCGAACATCCCAGAATCACGGATCTGCTTCAAGCGGTATCCGATATGTACAAAGTTTCCAACTGTCTGGGAAAGCTTCTCCCTTATGTCCTCTTTCCACTGCGTCCACTGATCCAGTGTAATCTGTGTGCATTCCTCCATCATTCTTCTCCCTTCTCGTAGATGATTTTCCTGCCCGTGGCTCCGGCAAATTCATGCTCCAGTCTGGCCCCTTTTGATTCCATCCACCCTTTCAGCATACAGACAGCTTCAGCCATGGACAGCATAAGAAGCGACATGTCCATGTACTGCCTGTAGCTTGTCTCCTTTGGGAGCTGTGCATTCACCCTGACCGGGTTGATGACCGCATATCCCCGCTTCTTAAGACACTTCTCAGCTTCTGCAAAACGCTCCCTGTAATCTTCAGTTCCTGTCACCGGCCCGCTGATATAGATTCTCGGTCTCAATTCTTTTCCTCCTTATGCATAATTCCTTTCTCTTGTTCCGGATCCTGCTGCCAGTGTCCTGGCTTTTAACCGTGTCGTATATTTGTCCAGCCATCTCTGCATTCTTTCCTCATCCGGTTTTTTGTCATATGCTCCGTACCACTGGCATATCCCCAGGTGCTCTGCATCTATCTCCACTGTAATATACGGCACTTCCTGATCCCCGGCTGCGCGCAGGAACAGGATGATATTCTTCCCTCTGTTATGTCTGTCCAGATAATCGTCCCCGCCCACGCAGTGGTGAAGAATTCTTCCCTCCATCACAATCTCTTCTGCACTTGCGGCCGGACGGATTACGAAATCCTTATCTTTAAAATAAAATCTCTTCTTCAGCTTGTTATAGTTTTCTTTGATAAGCGGGAATCTCTCTTCCGTCTCCCTTATTCTCTTGTCTGCCTCTGTCCTGCTGTACTCTTCCACCATCCTTCTATGCGCCGCATCCAGATCCTTCGGAAACAGATAGACAGTGTTCTGGAGGTCATAGCCCAGTTCTTTCCGCATGTTTATATAGTCCACATATCTGCGGGCTGTCTGTTCGATTCTAAACGCCGCTGTACTGCACATGGTTCCATATCCGCACCCGGCATATCTGGAAATCTGATTCAGCATCTTCTGTACCCCCATGTATTCCAGAAGACTTCCGGCCTGTTCCATTAATCCCGCTTCTGCCAGCTGTTTTATCTGCTTATCTGTAAATCTCTGCCCTGTCTGTTTCTCCATCTGCATGGCACGGAGGATACTTGGCGCTCCCTGATGCTTTATCAATTGTTTTACCCGGTCCTTCCGGATTCCCAGAAAAGTGTCCGCCCTGTCTGCCTCTGTATCTGAAACAATACTGTTCCGGCCCCTGATAAGTTCCCCGGCCACGTGGAACAGTCCCAGTTTCACCAGCATTTCAATCTGGGGGATCTGGATATACTGCACCAGGTAGTTCTCCGCATTCACTTCTCCTGCTGCCCTCTCATATTCTTCCAGGGCGCTGTATTCAAGAAAAGTTCCGGCCATGTTTTCATATGTTTCCGGCATAATCTGTGCTTCTCTGGTACGTATGCTGTTCAGGCCGCCTAAATTACAGTCATCCCAGAAATCTATGCCGCTCCAGGGATTGTGTTTGCAGTAATCTCTCTGGACTTTCTTTCCCGGTTCAAAGTATATTCTGACAGTTTCTATCTCTGACAGCCTTTCACCGGCGCTCTGCATCTCTATTCCCTTTTCTGTGCATGATAGTTTCAGATTCCATTCCTTCATGACTGTAATGTACCGGAATACCATGCCGGTCTCTTTGTATTTCTGGCCGAGAAACAGGTTCTTTTCCTCCCGGTATGAATTCTTCGCCCTGCCCTGCGGTATAAATTTCCCGTATGCCCCGCACTTCGGGCAGACTCCATACTCCCCCATTTTCGGCTCCTCCATCATCCGTTCGGCCTGGCTTTCAAGTGTCACGCCCAGCTTCCATCTGGCCTCTGTCACATTCCCGCATTTGGAACAGGCCACCGCCGCCCTGCTCCTGTGCTTCCTGTAATACAGGTAATGCTTTCTGTGAAACAGTATCCCATCTGCATATTCCAAAACTCTCTCTTCCGGCAGTTCCGGCGTGTTCTTTTTCCTTTGCTTTAAAGCTTTCTCCCGTCTCTCCCTGCTGCGCTCTGTCCTCTCTGCGCGCTCCTTTCTGGCAATATCCTTTTGTTTCTGGTCAATGTATTCCCACCACTCTTCTTCATCCCAGACTCCAACTCTCACAAAATCCTTAATCCGCTTTAAATCCTCCTGAGAATACAAAACATTCTCTTCTGCCATGATATTTACCGGTTTTCCGGCCCGCACGTCATTTCCCCACCAGACAAGCCCGTAACTGCTCCAGTCATTCTTTGTAATTCTTTCTCTGGACCATGAGCCGGACTCTGTAAAATATGTTCCGAAATCCTTATCTGTAAGAACGATTCTGACTACCGGCACTGCTCTGCATTCTTTCCGGTTCCGGTAGACCTCGACGAACAGCTGCTCCTCCCCGTCAATCTCTTTTACATCCGCCACTGCCGCATATTCCGCCGCTTTCTTTTTAACTGTCTCTGGGAGCTTCAAAAACGGAATTTTCTCAACTGCCTTCTTTTTCAACTTTTCAATCCTGCCTTTCCCAGATAATACCTGGTAATGATCTGCTTGACCGTGGCCGTTCCCGGAATCCCGATTGTGCATTTCCCTGCCGGCACTCCTGCTGCCTCCATAATTTCCTTATCCACATTGTGCTGGTTTTTAAAGGACCATTTCAGGATCTCCGCAATGCATCCTTTCAGGCTCTTTCCTCTCCTGCGTACTGCCGCTGCCACTTCCGGATCCTCAAAGCATCCTGCTTTGATATACTCCACCCAGTCCTCCATAATCTCCGCGCAGTCTGTTCTTCCACTCTCCACTTCCAGCTTCCCGACTGCTGCCGACATGCTGTCGCACAGATAAATGATGTCCCCATCCAGGAACGCCTGAAGAACATCGCTGTCAATCCCGTTTTCTTCCGCCAGCACCTTAAGGCTGTCACTGTCTCCTTCCCTCCGCAGATTTACTGCTGTCTCATTAATTTCCGCGGCACTGTCAAATTCCCCGAATCTCTCAAACATTGTTTTCCCCTTTCTATGCATCTGCTATTTTCATTTTCTGCACCCGCTCTGTCATGGCTGCTCTTGCCGGGTAACTGTATCTTTCGCCGAATCTTACAAGGTGCGGCCTTGTGAGCCCGTCCAGCTTCTGCCATAACTCGCTGTTGGCCACCGGCTCCCCTTTGGCGTTCATCCATGCATTCAGCGTCCAGTTCTCCAGGTTTCCTATGTAGTTGCTCCGCAGATACAGGCTGTCCGTGAAGACCTCCACTTCACACGGCTTCTTCAGCTCCTCAAATGCCCGGCACATAAGCATCAGTGCCAGCTGGTTGGCCGTCACACTCTCTTCTGCTCCAAAGCATTCTTTTACATGCGGTTTCCCGGATTTTGTGACAGTTTCCAGGCGGTATCCATAGTATCCCTTTCCTCTGGCGGGGTACTTTCTGGCCATAATCAGATACATCCTTACCTGATACATTCCGATCCCCTTCCCTTTCAGTAATTACTGTAACTTTTCCGGATCCTGCTGCCTCTCAAGTTCCCTGTTTAAGCGCTCCCTGAAAAGCTCCTTTCGGCCCGGGCCGATTCCCTTTGTCAACTCCAGTGCGGTCTCCACCGCCTGCTTCCATTTTCTTCTCTCGTTCTCCCCTGTTTCTGCCGTCCCGGCTCCGGCGCTTTCCTTCCCGGCCCGAAAACCGGCATCATAGGCTTCCTGGAGCTTTCCCTCTATCTGTCTGTGGTCCATGCGCTTCAGGGCCTGCATTTCTTTTCTGTTTATCCTGGCTTTTCCCTCTTTTATCCACACATCCTTTTCCTTTCTGCTTTGGCTTCAGCCGGATCATCCGGTAATACTGATAACGGTATCCCAGCTTATTGATTCCGTTAAACAGAGTCTGCTTGTCCAGATAAAATCCTTTTGGTATCCTTGGATCCTCCGGCCAGTCATCCCGCTTCAGTATCCGGGTCTCTTTCTTCGGTTCAATAAGGTTGCGGCTGCAAGAATAACGGCACTTGGCAGAATTCCCCGGCCTGCCAAAATTTTTGCCGGTCTCCTTTATCAAGTAAGAAGCTAACATCTCATACTGTCCATCTTCATACAGATACTGGCAGTGCGTTCCTCCGTTCTTCCAGAGCCTTGAAGCCAGCTTTGCTCCGCTCCCGTCTGGAAGATCATTCAGGATCAGGTGATGGTGTATGGATTTATTCATATATTCCGTTACTACGATATAGCGCAGCTCCTGTCCCTCTTTTCGATATGCCATCCGCAGTCTGTTAAAATATCTTGACAGCTCTCTCCTGGCCTCATCGGGTGCCGGCCGGCTCTCCCTCCGGTATGTATGGGTAATCCATAGATCCTCAGGCTCAAAATTTGCATATATTTTCCGGCGCAGTCTTTTCACTGCATTCCGTTCATTGATTTTCTTCATCTCCTCCGGTGTTGGAAGCTTACGCCCAGACCTCTCCAGCTTTTTCCCGTACCTTCCGGAATGGACTCTCTCTACCTCTACAATGTTCTTATACCGGTATGTATTTTTGATATGCGGCATTACAGCACCCTCCTAAGTTTAATTGCTATATCAAGTTAGAAAATGGCCGGAAAACCCTTATTTTACTTGATTTTTCCGGCCCTTGGTGCTATAATAAATTTGGACATTTTTATAGTACCAAGAGCCTAGTGCTTGACCTTCCGGCTGCATCCGGAAGGTCTTTTATTTTCGTTTTCCTGCGGCATATTTCTTCGCTTCCTCCAGTGTCAGAAGCTCCTCGTACTGTCCAAGCTTGTCTACCGCATCTCCATATACGGCAAGGCTTGTCCCGGTCTGCATCATCCGGAAGTCACCCAGGCTTTCCGCCGGTATCCGGAAGCTTCCGTTTGGATTTCTGCGTGTGCAGCGCTTTTCCATAGCTTGTCCCTTCCGGCCACTTATGCAGTGGCCTCCTGTTCCTCTTCCTTCGGCTCAAGTGTGATCTTTATATCATACCCTTCCTGTTCTCCCAGCAGTTCCGCAAGGAGATTAACAGCTTTCTGTATGTCCAGTCCTTCCATCCTTCCGCCTCTTTTCTTTCTGTCCTATGTTTCTATTCTATGTATCATTGGTTGTACATCTTTACAGCTGCGCATCTGTAATGGAGCCACGGGGAATCGAACCCCGGACCGGCCGCTTATGAGACGGCTGCTCTGGCCGCTGAGCTATGGCTCCGAAGCCCCGAAGGGCTTGTACTATAAATATAATCTGTCTGCCGGCTCTCTTTTGTGATATGCTTTGTGTACAGGCTTCTGCCAGAGCCGAGTACACAAGAAAGGAAAACCCACATGTTATCTACCCCAAATATTGTTACAAAAATAAACTTTGAGAGTACATCTTTTGAAATTTACGCCTATCGTAAACTGTCACAATCTGAATGT
>CATJHO010000136.1 GCA_949740535.1 uncultured Lachnospiraceae bacterium | reverse complement strand
AGAAAAAGGCCTGGTAGGCCTGGAAGGAAAAGAATACGTCGTCAAAGACGGAGATGTGATCCTGTTCCGCTTCAACGTATAGATTTGGCATCCGGTCTTTCTGACAGCTGTATTACTGTAGTCCTGAATACCAGATAAAAGAAAAGCCTGCTGCTGCCCTTGGCCGGAGTTCTTTTTAAACAGAATACGTATATCAGATAAGCCGCAGGGTCCCTGCGGCTTATCTGTATAAAGCGCATATTACTTCCGCCAAAATCCATAGCACGCCCACGCATTTTCCCCCGGTCCCCCGCATAAGCTTAACTAAACAAAACCCCCTTTTCACGGAGGTGAAAAATTGCGGGAACTCATCATGACCCTGATGGAGCAGTACGGCTACCCAGGAATCTTCCTGCTCATCGCAGTAGAAAACATCTTCCCCCCCATTCCATCCGAGATTATCCTGCCTTTTGGAGGATTTCTCACTACATACACCCGGCTGACACTGTTCGGTGTAATCTTTTACTCCACCTTAGGCTCCCTGGCCGGGGCTCTGATTCTCTACGGCGCCGGGTATCTCCTGAATCGGGAACGCCTTATGCGTCTGGCGGCAGGCCCCATAGGAAGAGTCCTCTGCCTGAAACCAGAAGATGTGGAAAAAGCAGACAAATGGTTTCTCACCAAAGGCATGAAGACCGTATTTTTCTGCCGCTTTATCCCCATCGTGCGCAGCCTGATTTCCATCCCGGCAGGCATGAGCCGGATGCCCATGGGACGCTTTCTGGCCTATACTACCGTGGGAACTGTTCTGTGGAATACGGCCCTGGTCAGTCTGGGCGCAGTTCTGGGAGAATCCTGGGGCCGGATTTCTTATCTGGTGGGAGAATATTCCCACATAATGCTGATTGTACTTTCCATCAGCGCCGTAAGCGGAGTGATCTGGTTTTACCGGACCCGTCCAAGAGGAAGACACAGGAGTTTTTAAGAACAGATAAAAATAGAGCTGCCTGCTGGAAAGATATACCATAAGAATACAGGGGTTCTATATGCAGCTGTTATATTTGATAACGGCACAACATATAGAAACCTCTTTTTCGTGTTCATAATTTCTTAAAAATTACTTTGAAAAGTGCTTGCTTTTTAGAAAAAAGTAAGCTACTATTAATTCACAAGTGGTAGAAAGTGGTGGAAAGTGGTTTTAAGGTAAATAATAGTGGAGAACAGAACCTGAAACCGGATGAAAGAGGGGTGAGCGTTATGTTCCGCGGCGAATACAGTCATACGGTAGACACCAAGGGCAGGCTCATTATTCCTTCTAAATTCCGGGAACAGCTGGGCGAGGAATTCATTGTGACCAGAGGACTGGACGGCTGTCTCTTTATTTTTCCGATGAAAGAGTGGGAGGATTATGAGGAGAAGCTGCGGAAGCTTCCCACAACCAATAAGAATGCCCGCTCCTTCGTGAGATTTCTCACCGCAGGTGCCGCCTCCTGTGAGTTTGACAAACAGGGGAGAATTTTACTTCCCGCTACACTGCGCAGATTTGCGGGAATTGAAAAAGATGTAGTACTGGCCGGACTTCTGAATCGGATTGAGATCTGGAGCGAGGACAAGTGGAATCAGAATAACAATTATGATGAAATCGATATGGACGAGATTGCAGGTCAGCTGACGGAGCTGGGACTGGATATTTAGGAGATAGGGATGGAATTTGCCCATGTATCAGTTCTCCTTAAGGAGACCATTGAACAGCTGAATATCCGGCCGGAAGGAATCTATGTAGACGGCACCTTAGGCGGAGCCGGACATGCCTGTGAGGTTTGCAGAAGGCTTACGGGCAGGGGACGGCTGATAGGATTTGATCAGGATGCCGATGCTGTCCGGGCGGCAGGTGAGCGGCTTTTAGAATTTGGCAGCCGCGCGGTCATTATCCGGAGCAATTACTGCAATATGCGTGCAGAGCTTAAGAAGCTTGGTATAGACAGCGTGGACGGGATTCTTCTGGATCTGGGCGTGTCCTCCTATCAGCTGGATGCGGCAGAGCGCGGTTTTACCTATCGGGAAGATGCACCTCTTGACATGCGGATGGACCAGAGGCAGCTGAAAACTGCAAGAGATATCGTAAACGGATATACGGAGCAGGAGTTGTACCGTGTGATCCGGGATTATGGAGAGGACAAGTTTGCGAAAAACATTGCCCGGCATATTGCAGCGGCAAGAGAGAAGAAACCAATTGAGACCACGGGAGAGCTGACAGAGATTATTAAGGCGGCAATTCCTGCAAAGATACGAATGAACGGCGGGCATCCGGCCAAGAAGACCTTTCAGGCGTTTCGGATTGAATTGAACGGTGAACTGGAGGTTTTGAAGAATTCTCTGGATGATATGATTGATCTGTTGAATCCGGGAGGAAGGATCTGCGTGATCACCTTCCACTCTCTGGAGGATCGGATTGTAAAGACTATTTTTAAGACAAATGAAAATCCCTGTACCTGCCCTTCTAATTTTCCTGTGTGTGTGTGTGGTAACAAACCGAAGGGCAGGTTAGCTGTAAAAAAACCAATTGTTCCAAGTGAGGAGGAATTGATACAAAATAAAAGATCCAAAAGCTCAAAGCTTCGGGTTTTTGAGCGGATCTGAGAGAGAATTGAGAGAATCGAATGGCAGAAATCAGAAGCATTTACACGGACAAAAGAAGGGCTTCCGACAGAAGCAGACAGACGTACATAAATGGCACAGCAGTCCGTAAGCTTCAAGTTGTGGAGAATCCCAAAAGACAACCAAAAGACCAGCGGGCAAGACGTCCCAGGGTACACCGCACCTTAAGACCTGAGAGAGTGCAGTACTTAAGCATGGGGTACACGTTAATTCTGGCAGCCGCGTCAGTGGTGGCTCTTTGGGTATGCGCAGGTTATCTTAAGCTTCAGGCAGACAACACGGCTAAAATGAAGAATATCGCAGCCCTGGAGGCACAGCTGTCAGAACTGAAAGCGGAAAATGATGATGAGTATAATCGGGTTACTTCTTCTGTAGATTTGGAAGAAGTGCGGGAGATCGCTGTCAATGAACTGGGCATGGTGTATGCAGGTGCGGATCAGGTGATTCTGTATGACGGCCAGGGCAGCGATTATGTGAGACAGTACGAAGAAATACCCGGAACCGGCAGCGGCCTGAAAGGCGTCATAGGTTCTGGAAGCAGGTGATGGTTTGAAGCAGTCAGCAAAGAAAAAAAGCACGGACAGAAAAGCTCTTATGGTAGATCGGATGAAGAGAAAGCTGGCACTATTATTTACAATAATAGTGCTTGCTTTAATTGGAGTGAATATCCGTCTTGCCTATATCAATAAAACAAATGGAGAAAAATATACCAAGAAGGTTCTGGCCCAGCAGGATACGGCCAGTATGCTGCTTCCCTACAAGCGGGGGGATATCCTGGATCGCAACGGCACCGTACTGGCCGCCAGTGAGAAAGTATACAATCTGATCCTGGATCCCAAGGTGCTTCTACAGAATCAGAATAAGGACGCCAAAAAGGATTGTGTGGAGCCTACCATCCGGGCCCTGCTGGAATGCTTTGAGCTGGATGAGGCGGAGCTTCGATCAGCGCTCAGCGAGAAGAAGGACAGCAGCTATGTGCCGCTGCTTCGTCAGCTGAGCAAAGAGGAAACCCTTGCATTCCGTGAAATACAGGAAGATGAAGAGCGGGGGCCGAAGATCAAGGGCGTCTGGTTTGAGGACTCCTATATCCGGCGCTATCCCAACAATTCCCTGGCCTGTCATGTGGTGGGTTATACGGTAACCGGCAATCAGGGCCAGACAGGTATTGAAGAAGAATACAGCAGTATTCTCAATGGAACCAATGGCAGAAGCTACAACTATCTGAACGAGGATTTGGAACAGGCCAAGTCCGTGAAGGCGCCCACAGACGGCAACAGCGTGGTTTCCACCATTGACGTGACCCTGCAGGGGATTACGGAGAAGTACATTGACAAGTTTATTGAGGATTATACCAACAAAAATGTTGAGGGACCTGCTGCCAAAAACATTGGCGTGGTGATGATGGATCCCAGGAATGGGGAAATACTGGCCATGGCGGGAGACGTCAATTTTGATCTGAACAATCCCCATGATCTGGTAGAAAACGGTTATGTTTCTCAGGAAATTTTTGATGCAATGGATGGAAATCCTCATATTCTGGTGGACACAGGCTACATGCTGGAGCGGGAATATCAGAAGCTGCAGGAAAACAATCAGCTGGATAAGGATAATCTTACTTTGTTTCTGCTGAATCAGATGTGGAGAAATTTTTGCGTCAGCGACGGTTTTGAGCCTGGCTCTACCGTAAAGCCGCTGACTGTGGCGGGCGCCCTGGAGACGGGAACAATTAACGATTCCACCACATTTCTCTGTGACGGCGGACAGGTAATTGTAGAGGGGCAGAAACCCATTAAATGTGCAAAGAAGAGCGGGCACGGAATTATTTCCTTGGAAGGAACTTTAATGTTTTCCTGTAACGACGCCCTGATGCAGATTGGAGCAAAGGAAGGGTACAGCAGCTTCTTGAAATACCAGCAGATTTTCAATATCGGTCTGAAGACGAATATCGATCTTCCCGGTGAGACCAACAACGCATCTACGGTATTTACAGAAGATACCATCGGTCCCACAGAGCTTGCAACCAGTTCTTTTGGCCAGGGCTATAATATGACTATGATTCAGGTAGCCAGCGCATTCTGCTCTGTGATCAATGACGGGTATTACTATAAACCTCATGTGGTAAAAAAGATTCTGGATGCCAATGGGGGGACAGTGGAGAATATCAATCCGGTTCTTATCAGGCAGACCGTATCTGCCAAGACCTCAGCCCTGATCCGGCAGTATCTGTACCACACCATGTATGGAGAGGCAGACAGTAATGGCAACAACCCTACGGGAAAGAAAGCAAGAGTGGCAGGCTATGCCATGGGCGGCAAGACGGGAACGGCAGAGAAGGTTCCCCGATCTGCCAGAAAGTACCTGGTGTCCTTTATCGGCTTTGCCCCGGTGGATAATCCCCAGGTAGTCTGTTATGTGGTGGTGGACGAGCCGAATGCGGCGAGCTCCGAGACCCAGGCAAGCAGTGCCTTCGCCCAGGAAATTTTTAAGAATATTATGAAAGAAGCCATGCCTTATCTGAATATTTATCCCACCGAGGAGATTCCTGCAGATATGCAGGCAGAGGTGGATGCGGAAAATGCCGCCAAGAATCAGAATGAGGATTCAGAAGAAGGAGAAGAGAGACAGGAAGGAGAAGAGGGAGAAGATGAGGAAGCTGTTCCGGAAGGAACCCTGACAGATCCCAATACCGGAGAGCAGGTGAAGATGCCTACAGAGGAAGATCTTGCTGGCGAGGAAGACAATGGAATCCTGGGAGGAATCGAAAGCCCGCTTTTGGGCGATCCGGAACCGGAAGAACCACAGGAGAACCAGGAATAAGAAAGGTATAAAAGAAAAGATCTCATAATAGGCTGATACAAAGCCGTTATGAGGTCTTTTTATGTATCCGAAATGCAAGACATATAACCGCAAGAAGATTATTCTCATTTTTACCTGCTGTCTTTTGGCTGTCTGCATTCTGACCGGCCGCCTGGTAAAGCTGATGATTTTTGAATCGGAGTATTACCAGGAGCTGGCTGACGATTTGCACGAGCGGGAACGGAGCATCAAAGCAGCCAGAGGAAAGATTATTGATGCATCCGGAACGATTCTGGCAACCAATCGGACGGTATGTACCATCTCAGTGGTCCACAGCCAGATCAAGGATCCGGAACGGGTGATCGAGGTACTCTGTAAGGAACTGGAACTTTCCGAAGAAACGGTCCGCAAAAGAGTGGAAAAATACAGCTCCATTGAGCGGATTAAGACCAATGTAGAAAAAGAAACAGGGGATCGCATCCGGGCCTATCAGCTGGAAGGCGTGAAGATTGACGAAGACTTTAAGCGGTACTATCCCTATGGAAGTCTGGCCTCCAAGGTGCTGGGCTTTACGGGCAGTGATAATCAGGGCATTATCGGTCTGGAGGTTGTATACGACAAATATTTACAGGGGATCAACGGCACCATTCTCACGCAGACCGATGCAAGAGGAGTAGAAATTGCCGATGCCGGGGAGGAGCGTGTGGAGCCGGTGGCAGGCAGTGACCTCTATATTAGTCTGGATTATAATATCCAGCTCTATGCCCAGCAGGCTGCACTGAAGGCTCTGGAGCAGAAAAAGGCTTCCTATGTATCCATTCTGGTGATGAATCCTCAGAACGGGGAGATCTATGCCTGTGTCAATGTGCCGGAATTTGATTTAAACGATCCCTTTACCCTGAATGTAGATGTGGATACCAGCGGTCTTACAGAACAGCAGAAGCAGGATCTGCTGAATCAGATGTGGCGGAATCAGAGTATCAATGATACCTATGAACCCGGTTCGACATTTAAGACCATTACGGCTGCGGCTGCTCTGGAAAAGGACGTGGTTTCTTTAAATGATACATTCAGCTGTCCGGGATTCCGCATTGTGGAGGATCGAAAGATCCGCTGCCATAAGGTAGGAGGGCATGGCGGGGAAACCTTTGTGCAGGGAATTGAAAACTCCTGTAATCCGGTGTTCATTGATATCGGACAGCGGATCGGCGTGGATGATTTCTGTGCTTATTTCCAGCAGTTCGGCCTGCTGTCTAAGACGGGAGTAGATCTTCCGGGAGAAGCGGGAACGATTTTTCATAAAAAAGAAAATATTGGTCCGGTAGAGCTGGCGACTATCTCCTTTGGCCAGTCCTTTCAGATAACACCCATTCAGCTGGCAGCCACAGTAAGCTCACTGATTAATGGCGGCACCCGCGTGACGCCTCATTTCGGGGTGGAGATCCGGGATGGAGAGGGAAATCTTCTGCGGAAGCTTTCCTATGAGCAGAGGGAAGGAGTGGTTTCTGCAGAGACTTCAGAGACCATGCGTTATCTTTTGGAGAAGGTGGTATCTGAGGGCGGCGGGAAAAAGGCCTATATTGAAGGATACCGCATTGGGGGAAAAACAGCCACTTCACAGACGCTGCCCAGAGGAACCAACAAATACATTTCCTCTTTTGTCGGTTTTGCACCGGCAGATAATCCACAGGTGCTGGCTATGGCCATTATCCATAATCCACAGGGAATTTATTATGGCGGCACCATCGCCGCGCCGGTGGTTCAGGATATCTTTTCCAATATTCTGCCTTATCTGGGAATTGAGAAAGAAGATGTGGTAATGGAAACGAAAGACAATCCGTCCGCTGTGGAATAACTGCTGTGGTTTCAGCTGTCTTTGAGCTCCTGCGGGGAACTGCAGCGGCTCAGATGGATGAAGATTGTAAAAAATTCCCATGACAGACAGATAAAGGTTGAATAATTCCAGGGAAAGGATTATAATGTTGGACTAGGAGCAGACCAAAGAAGCTTGAGAGGTAGAAAGAATGAACTATAAAATGATATTGCCCGTATTGATTTCTTTTGCAATCAGTGCGGCCCTGGGTCCCATCGTAATTCCGTTGCTGCGCAGGCTGAAATTCGGGCAGACAGTCCGGGAGGAGGGCCCCAAAAGCCATTTGAAGAAGAGTGGAACACCTACGATGGGCGGCCTGATTATTCTGGCGGGAATTGTGATTACCTCCCTGCTTTATGTGAAGGATTACCCGGAGATTATTCCGATTCTTTTTGTGACAGTAGGCTTTGGAATCATCGGATTTCTGGATGATTATATCAAAATCGTGCTCCACCGTTCAGAGGGGCTGACGCCGGGACAGAAAATGCTGGGACAGATTCTGGTGACGGGTGTGTTTGTGTATTATTATTACCGTCAGACAAATGGGGATATGGCGATGCTGATTCCTTTCTGGCCGGATCATTATCTCCATCTGGGATGGCTGGCGGTTCCGGTGGCTTTTCTGGCCATTATCGGCACCGTAAACGGAGCCAATTTCACAGATGGTCTGGATGGTCTGGCTTCCAGCGTCACAGTGCTGATTGCCACGTTTTTTACGGTGGTGGCTTTCGGAACCCATAGCGGGATTTCGCCCATTACCTGTGCGGTAGTGGGAAGCCTGATGGGCTTTCTGCTCTTTAATGTGTATCCGGCCAGCGTGTTTATGGGAGATACCGGGTCCCTGGCTTTGGGCGGCTTTGTGGCTTCCACGGCTTATATGCTGAAGATGCCCATATTTATCCTGATTGCAGCGCTTATATATTGGGTGGAGATTCTTTCCGTCATGATACAGGTGGCCTATTTTAAGCTGTCCGGCGGGAAACGGATCTTTCGGATGGCTCCCATCCACCATCACTTTGAGCTGGGCGGATGGTCTGAGACGCGGGTCGTGGCCGTGTTCTCCATCGTGACAGCAGTGCTGTGCCTGATTGGAATACTGGCATTGTAAATGAAACATAGAATGGGAATTGAGGTTGGTATGATAAGAGATAAAAAGATTTTGATTATAGGAAGCGGCGTAAGCGGGATCGGTGCTGCCAGGCTTCTTCTGGAGGCCGGGGCTCATCCGGTGCTGTATGACAGCAATGAAAGATTATCCCAGGAGGAAGTGCGAAGCCGTCTGCCAGAGAACTGCGGAATCCGTATTCTGCTGGGAGAACTGCCGGAGAAAGAGAAAAAAGAGACAGAAGTGGCGGTTTTGAGTCCGGGAGTGCCGATAGATCTTCCTTTGGTGGAGGAGATGCGTCGAAATGGCGTAACTATATGGGGAGAAGTGGAGCTTGCCTATCATTTTGCCAAGGGAAAGCTTGCAGCTGTCACAGGAACCAATGGAAAGACAACCACTACGGCCCTGGTGGGGGAGATTCTTCGAAGCTTTTACCAGGAGGTTTTTGTGGTGGGAAATATTGGAAATGCCTATACCAAAGAAGCTCTTCGAATGACAGAAGAAAGTGTGACCGTAGCAGAGATCAGCAGCTTTCAGCTGGAGACCATTGAAAGCTTTCATCCCCAGGTCAGTGCGGTTTTAAATATTACGCCGGATCACCTCAACCGTCATCACACCATGGAGTGTTATATTGAGACGAAGGAACGGATTGCAGAGAATCAGGGCGCTTCTGACACCTGTGTGCTGAATTATGATGATCCGCTGACCCGGCAGTTTGGCAGACGGGTGAAGGCAAAGGTTCTTTATTTCAGCCGGAAGCATATATTGGATCAGGGTATTTATCTGGATGGCAGCTCCATGATTTACGGGGATGGCGAAACCAGGACGAAGATTTGTGAGATAAAGGAGCTTAAGCTTCTGGGCGCCCACAACCATGAAAATGTAATGGCCGCCGCTGCCATCGGCATTGCCATGGGAGTACCGGTTTCGCAGATTCGCAGCACGGTGATCCGCTTTGAGGCAGTGGAACACCGGATTGAATTTGTGGCAGAGAAGAACGGGGCTGTCTACTACAATGATTCGAAGGGAACGAATACAGATGCTTCCATCAAGGCCGTGGAGGCCATGACAAGACCGGTGGTTCTGATCGGCGGCGGCTATGATAAGCACGTGGAGTTTGACGACTGGGTAAAGACTTTTCCGGGCAGAGTAAAGTGGCTGGTGCTTTTAGGAGCCACTGCCCGGCAGATTGCAGATACCGCAGAGAAATACGGCTTTGACCGCATTGTCTTTGCTGAGGATATGGAGGAAGCCGTACAGCTGTGTGCTCAAAAGGCAGAACCGGGGGACGCCGTGCTGCTGTCTCCGGCATGTGCCAGCTGGGGCATGTTCAAAAACTACGAGGAGAGAGGAAGGGTATTTAAGGAACTGGTGAAAAAGCTATAGTGGGCAGCCGAAGGAGCTGCGGAACTGGGTTTTTAAACAGCAGTCTCCGAAGACTGCCCCAGAAAGGTTTACGGACGGTATTGAACGGCCGTAAATCTTTCTGCATAAGGGGGGCAGCCGAAGGAGCTGCGGAACTGGAATAGAATAGGAGTGATTAGATGGCAGGTCCAAAATCCACGGAAAAAGCAAAGAAGCAGGGGCGGGAGCCCTTTGACTACGGTCTGATGCTGTGTGTGCTGATTCTGGTGGTTTTTGGACTTGTTGTTCTTTACAGCACCAGCGCCTACAACGGCCGGGTGAAGTTCGCGGACAGCGCCTATTATCTGAAAAAGCAGTTTTTTGCCACGTCTCTGGGCCTTGCCGCCATGTATGCCGTTTCCAAAATAGATTACCACAAGTGGGAACGCCTGGCCTGGCTGGGGTATCTTTTATCCATCCTGCTGTCCACCGCAGTGCTCTTTTTTGGAGACGAATACAATGGCTCCAAGCGGTGGCTGTCCTTAGGTCCTCTTTCCTTTCAGCCTTCGGAGTTTGCCAAAGTGGCGGTTATCCTCCTGTTGTCCTCAGTCATCAGCCGCAGGGTAAAGAAGATGAAGTCTTTAAAGCAGATGTTTCTGGTGATGCTGCTTATTCTGCCCATTGTGGGCCTGGTGGGGACGAATAACTTAAGCACAGCCATTATCATTATGGGAATTGCCGTGATTCTGGTATTTGTGGCAAGTCCCAAATACCTGCAGTTTCTTGCCATGGGGGGGATGGGAGCCGGATTCCTGGCCATCTTTCTCAGTGTGGAATCTTATCGTCTGGAACGGCTGGCTGTGTGGCGCAATCCGGAGGCTTATGAGAAGGGATACCAGACCCTGCAGGGCTTGTACGCCATTGGCTCCGGCGGGCTTTTCGGCGTTGGATACGGGCAGAGCATGCAGAAGCTGGGGTTTGTGCCGGAAGCTCAGAACGATATGATTTTTTCCATTATCTGTGAGGAGTTCGGCCTTGTAGGGGCAATCCTTCTGATGCTCTTGTTTCTTCTGATGGGCTGGCGCCTGCTGATGATCGCCGTCCATGTAACGGATCTCTTTGGCTGCATGATTGCCGTGGGAACCATGGGCCATATTCTGATTCAGGTAATTTTAAATATAGCGGTGGTTACGAATACCATTCCCAATACAGGCATTACACTGCCTTTTATCAGTTATGGAGGCACGTCCGTGCTCTTTCTCCTGTCAGAAATGGGGCTGGCCCTGAATGTGTCCCGGCATGTGGCAAAGTAGCAGAGGACAGCGGATCCCTTTCTCCAGATGAACGCAGCCGCATTTTCCGCATATCTTAGTATATAGCCGGGAATTAGGGGGAAGGAATTGTGGAATATCTGGAGATCAAAGGCGGAAGCCCGCTCTGCGGGGAGATCCGTATTCAGGGATCAAAAAATGCCGCACTGCCTATCCTGTCTGCCGCTGTACTGCACCGCGGAATTACAGTTCTGAGAAATTGTCCTAAAATTATAGATGTAACCTATATGCTGGAGATTTTAAGAGACTTTGGCTGTCATGTGGACTGGGAAGGGGAGGATTTGGTCATTGACGCTTCAAGCCTTTCCTCCTGTCAGGTAGCAGAGTGCTACGGGAGACAAATGCGCTCTTCTATTATGCTCCTTGGCAGCCTGCTGGGAAGGATGAAAAGCGCTGTCGTATCCTATCCGGGGGGATGTGTGATTGGAGCAAGGCCCATTGATATCCATCTTGGGGCCCTGAAGCAATTTGGGGCGGTGTTTACAGAAGAACCCGCGGGACTTAGGGCTGTGTGTCAGAAGCCTAAGGGCGCCCGGATCTGCCTGCCTTTTCCCAGTGTGGGGGCTACGGAAAACGTCATACTTCTGGCAGTTCTGGCAGAGGGAACCACCATTCTGGAAAATGCTGCCAGAGAGCCGGAGATCGGTGAATTATGCCGTTTCCTGAACAGTATGGGGGCCGAAATTCAGGGAATGGGAACCTCCTGTCTTGTGATTGAGGGAGGAAGGCAGCTGCATGATACAGAATTTACCATTATGCCGGATCGGATTGTGGCCGGAACCTATCTGCTGATGACAGCTGCCGCAGGGGGCAGAGTATGCCTTCGGGATGTACCGGTGGAACAGCTGGGAAGCGTTTTGGATGCTGCCTCTGAGATGGGTGTATGCCAGAGAGCAAGAGGCAGGGATCTGGAAGTTTGGAGCACGGGCCGCCTTAAAGCTGTAGGAGAATTGAGTACCCGGCCGTATCCCGGTTTTCCAACAGATCTTCAGTCGCCGCTGCTGGCAGCGCTTGCGTCGGCAGAGGGGACCAGTGTGGTAAAGGAAACTATCTTTGAGGCCCGGTTTAAAATTGTGGAAGATCTGCAGCGTATGGGAGCCTGCATCCGGGTGGAAGGACAGAGTGCGGCAGTAGAAGGGGTTAAATACCTTCATGGAGAAGAACTGACAGCCAGAGAGCTGCGGGGAGGAGCTGCTCTGGTTCTGGCTGCTGTTACCGCCCAGGGAACCAGCAGGGTCCTGCAATACCATTATATTGCCAGAGGGTATGAAAATATAATCAGGGATTTGCAATCTGTGGGAGTTGTGGTACAATCCAGATAACCCTTTGCTGCATGACAGAAAACTGCCCTCTAAGATACAGGAAATACTCTGTGGGAGGGCACTGCGGCAGATAAGGATTAAATTCAGAGTATAAATTAAGGAAATTTCTATGGCGCTTTTTAAGAAGAATATAAAAAGACAGCATGGAAAGGGGTTTCTGGCAGCCGCTGCGGCGGCATTTGTCTTGGCACTGGCAGTGGTTCTGGCAGTAACTCTTTTCCAAATCCGGGATGTTGAGGTGACGGGCAACAGTCATTATTCGGCCCAGGAGATCATTGACCGGGTGATTACAGATACATACAGCTCCAATTCTCTGTATCTGTATTTTAAATACCAGTATCTGGATACAGAGCCGATTCCCTTTGTGGACAAGATCGAGGTTACACTGGCAGCACCGGGCAGAGTAAAACTTCGGGTTTATGAGAAGAGCCTTGTAGGCTATGTAGCCTATATGGGCGCGAATCTTTACTTTGATAAGGATGGGGTTGTGGTTGAGAGCTCCTCTGAGGCGACAGAAGGGATACCCTGTATCTCCGGCCTGAACTTTGATTCCCTGGCTCTGTATCGTAAACTCAATGTGGAGGATGATTCCGTTTTTGAACGGATTCTGGATATTACCCAGCTGATGAAGAAGTATGAGCTGGCTCCGGATCGGATTGAATTTGGGATGAATCTGGAATTGACCCTGTACTTTGGTAAAGTCCGGGTGGCTTTGGGAAACAGCGGGTCTTTGGATGAGAAGATAGGACGGCTTCATGAACTGTATCCGGATCTGGAAGGACGTTCCGGGGTATTCCGGATGGAGAATTATACAGAAGATTCTAAATTTATCAGTTTTGAACAGGACGCAGAGGAGGAATAAAAAATCTTAAATTTTGGGTTGATTATTTGGTAAAAAAAAGCTATCATATAAAGTATGAGATTTTTAGGCTTTTCTATGCATTCTTAGGATAAAAAGTTGCGAATGATAAAGATAGATTGGTTTGGGAATAAGCGAGTGATATTAAGGAGGGCAAGAGTTTGCTTGAAATTACAATGAATGATACTGAGGCGGCTGCCAGAATTATTGTGATTGGTGTAGGCGGCGCCGGGAATAACGCTGTAAACCGAATGATAGATGAACAGATTGGCGGAGTGGAGTTTATCGGGATCAATACGGATCGTCAGGCTTTACAGCTCTGTAAAGCGGAGCGGACCATTCAGATCGGTGAGAAGCTGACCAAGGGGCTGGGTGCAGGAGCAAAGCCGGAGGTTGGTGAGAAAGCAGCGGAAGAGAGCATTGAGGATATCAAGGAAGCCATTCAGGGTGCGGATATGGTATTTGTCACCTGCGGTATGGGCGGCGGTACCGGGACCGGTGGAGCACCGGTAGTGGCCAGGCTTGCCAAGGATATGGGAATTCTCACCGTGGGAGTGGTAACGAAGCCCTTTAAGTTTGAAGCAAAGACACGTATGAATAATGCTGTGTCGGGTATCCAGAAGCTGAAGGAAAGCGTGGATACCCTGATTGTGATCCCCAATGATAAGCTTTTGGAGATTGTGGACCGCCGGACGACTATGCCGGATGCTCTTAAGAAAGCGGACGAAGTGCTGCAGCAGGCGGTACAGGGGATTACGGATTTGATTAATCTGCCGGCCCTTATCAATCTGGACTTTGCAGATGTGCAGACCGTCATGACGGACAAGGGTATCGCGCATATTGGTATTGGTGCGGGAAAGGGCGACGACAAGGCTCTGGATGCAGTGAAGCAGGCTGTTGCAAGTCCGCTCCTGGAGACGACCATTGTAGGAGCTTCCCATGTGATTATCAATATTTCCGGCGATATTTCGCTTATGGATGCCAACGATGCGGCAAGCTATGTGCAGGATATGGCAGGTGACGATGCCAATATTATTTTTGGCGCCATGTATGATGATACATATACAGACGAGGCCAGCATAACGGTAATTGCCACTGGGCTGGATGAGAAGAGCCCCAACAAGGTGCTTCCCAAGAGCAGCTTCAGTAAGCTTTCCAGCACGGCTGCCCCCAAGCAGTCCTTTGACAGTGGATTGGGACAAGCAGGCGGCCAGACGGAGGCACCGGTATTCCGTAAGCCTCTGCCGGGTCTGAATATGCCCAAACGTCCGGAGAGCAAGATTCCGGAGACAGAGATCAAGGTTCCGGAGTTCCTTCGGAGACGGGACGAGTAGTCAGTATGGAGGAGCTTGATTGGAATGAAAGCATCCGTAAAGTGCTGCCTATGGCTTTAAGCCGGAACAAATTGAAATAAGAAAACGGGGTTGTCGTGGAATTTTCTGATTTCACAACAACCCTGTCTTTATGCTGAAACGCTCTGCTTTACATCAAAAACCAGGCGTATTTTGGATGCGTTTATTGCTGCTTGTTCCGGTTTTTCCAGACAAGAACCAGAATATCCTTCAGAACCAGAAAGGCATCCAGCTCATTATAGCCGTATTTTTTTTGCAGATCTTCCAGCAGACGGTTTAGTTCACGGGCATATAGGGGAATCTCCACCTCTTTTTGATAAGCAGCCAGAATCGGATACTTTTTGCTCCAGGCCTTTGTCCAGTCAATTTTTTCGGAAACGGTATCGGTTGTCCGGTCAATGATTTCCTGAATTTCTTTTACATCCAGATCAAATTCAATCAATTCATCTAATGACAATCCATACAGATTTGCAAGTTTCTTAGACTGACAGATGTCGGGCAGTGTTTCATTGAGTTCCCATTTTGAGATAGTCTGTCTGCTTACTCCAAGCTTTCCGGCAGCATCTTCCTGTGACAAACCGCTTTTTTGCGGGCGTTGAAAAGACTGTTTCCTAAATTCATAATGATTTCCTCCTGTGTTTTGTTCCGATAATTATAAATGATGTGAAAATGAAAATCTACCAGCGCAGGCTTCCTTTTCCGCCCGTTTTATTAACATCTGCCAGAAGAATGGCGGGTATTTTTTGTCGAAAAAACCGGGACAAATCCAAAGCAGGACTACCATCCTTTGACATATTTCGCACAGGCTCTTTTCTATAATAAGGGACAGAAAGAAGGTGGACTGTGTACTATGAATTATACTTAGATGTGTTGTTCCTTGAGAATCTTCTGGCAGATTATCTGCTTCTTAGTCTTATCAGAAGGATTCTGAAGCTTCCGGCCAGACGGCTTTTGCGGCTTTTGGGGGCATTGATTGGAAGCCTGGGAATCTGCAGCCTGTATCTCTTAGGCATTATGCGAACATGGACAGGGCATTTACTCATCTATGTGATATTCAGCACAGTTATGGTCACAATCGGACTTGGGATCCGGGACCTGCAGACCTGTGGAAAAGCTGTTATTCTGCTGTACATATGCAGTTTCCTGCTGGGAGGTATTTTTTCGTGGATACAGAGCCGTATAACGTTTCCCCTGTACCCATTTGCAGGCCTTACAGTGATAAGTTACTGGATCCTTTCGGCTTTGATGGAATGGCTGATGAATTTTCGAAGCCATACCCGGAATGTGTTTGAGACGGTCATAGGCTTTCATGGGAGAACCATTGAGATAAAAAGCCTGCTGGATACAGGCAATCAGCTGCGGGATCCTATTTTCCAGAAACCGGTAAGTATCCTTACGGAGCGTATGAGGCAGCAGCTCTGCCATGGCGTGGAACCTCTTTACCAGATGGTTCCTTTTCACAGCCTTGGCCGGCAAAATGGCCTTCTGCCGGCATTCTTTGCAGATTATGTATGTATCCGCCTGAAGGATGGCAGTGAAACGCGGATGGAACGCCCTTTGATTGGAGTTACAAAAGAACCACTTTCTTCCCAAAATGAATATGACATGATATTACATCCGGATCTGCTGGAGCAGCAGCCTGTCCGGAAGACAAGAAGAGTTTGCAGGAGGAAATAAAGAGTTATGCTGATTAAAGTGGCAATTCCAAACCAGGTACAGTTAAAATTGGTCCCAAACTTTCCCACGGTGTTTATGGGAAAGCAGAAAGATGTTCATTATATTGGCGGAGCAGAGGTGCTGCCGGCTCCTTTGGAAGCAGAAGCAGAGGCAAGAGCTATTCAGGAGCTGGGAACTGAGACAGGAAACGCGGCCCGTTCCCTTTTGATTGAACATAATCTGCGTCTGGTGGTGTACATAGCCAAGAAGTTTGATAATACAGGTGTGGGCGTGGAGGATCTGATTTCCATTGGAACCATCGGCCTTATTAAGGCGATCAATACGTTTAACAGCGGGAAAAATATTAAGCTGGCTACTTACGCTTCCCGCTGCATTGAGAATGAGATTCTTATGTATCTGCGCCGGAACAATAAAACCCGGATGGAGGTGTCCATTGACGAGCCCCTGAATGTGGACTGGGATGGAAATGAACTGCTCTTGTCAGACATCCTGGGCACCGATGAGGACGTAATTTACCGGGATATTGAAAATGAGATGGAGCGCAAGCTCCTGGACAAAGCCATCCAGAAGCTCTCAGAGCGGGAGCGGACCATTGTGGAGCTGCGTTTTGGGCTTAAGAATCCCATGGGGCAGGAGATGACCCAGAAGGAAGTGGCGGATCTGCTGGGGATTTCCCAGTCCTACATATCCAGACTGGAGAAGAAGATAATCCGCAGGCTGAAGAAAGAGATTTTGAAGTATGAGTAGGAACAGGGCTGGTTCTGCTGGGAAAATACACGATACTATCCAGAAAGAACACAGAAGGAACATATTCTTTGGAGATAAGATTTCACTTGGAATCTATGAGGAATCCGCTGTCTGGGTTTCTTGGCATAAGATTGAGCATACATATATCTGGAAGAGATAGGGGATGCCGCAGAGAGGAACAAAGGTTTCTGTCTGCGGCATCCTTTTTGACCTGTCACAAAGGCGGCAGCGACAGAGAGAGGCCTAATCTGCCCTGCCAGGAGAGAGGCTGTCTGGGCGGCCCTGGTTCCGGAAGACTTGCATAAGGGCAGGATCTGTGATAGGTTCATAGAAGAAATTTTATCTTTTTTGTATAATTTTCTTTTTTTCTGCAACATTTTAACCATTTAAAGACTCTATATAATTAGAAATGCATTTCGGAGTAACCGGTTCCTGGCGGGACGGCTGCTTTTTAAAGTGAGGTGGGCAAAATGGAATATTTTATGGAGCTGTATGAGGAGATTTATCAGGATATGTACCGCATGGCCTATTATTACATGGGAAATACCCAGGATGCGGAGGACGCGGTACAGGAGACTGCGCTTACAGCCTATGAACATTTTGGCCGTCTGAAAAACAAAGACGCTTTTCGTCCCTGGATATTCAAAATCCTGGTAAACCGCTGTAAAAAGAGCTTAAAGAGACGAAGCCGGAGGGAAAGCCTGAAAGAAGAACCAAAAACCGCCTATGAACCCAGTCTCACTGCCCAGGCAGAGATGCGGGAGCTTTTGGGAAAGCTGGAGGATGAAGAACGGCTGATTGTAAGCCTTGCGGTATTTGGCGGTTACCGGGGAGAGGACATCGCCCGGCTGCTTAACAAAAACCACAGCACGGTGCGCTCCAAATACCGGCGTGCTCTGAAAAAGCTTGAGGCGGAGCTTATGGAAAGCCCCTAGAAGGTATCCGGAAGCAGAAGGATCTTTAGGAAAGAACAGATCCAGAAAGGAGATGCAGAAAATGAAGAAAAAAGAAGAACTAATAGAGAAGCTCCGTGAAAAGGGAAATGAGCTGGAGATTCCTTCCAGCCTTCATCCGGAGTGGATGGAAGAAACCTTAAAAGAGCATGAGCAAAAACAGTATTTTCGTAAAGGACGCCTGTATCCGGCTCTTGCAGCGGCGGCCAGCTTTGCGCTTATCGGCGGCCTGCTTCTGCACATTCAGGCTTCGGGACTTTTGGCTTCGCAGGATCCATCCATGGAGACGGGGGCAGAAGAGATTGTGTTATCAAAGCCCCCTGAGAACGCAGCACCTGCCGAATCCTCAAAGGAGCAGGAGCTCCTTGCGCTTCCCCGGCTGACCTACGAGGAGATCTATGCCCGCCTGTCAGAAAGCTGGCAGGCTCAGAATGAGACGGTAAGATATGCCGAGGATGAAGTCATGTACGAGCTGGCGGCCACAGAAGGGGCCGCAGATCTGGCAGCACCTCAGCAGAAAATGCAGGCTTCAAAAGAGTCTTATGGTCGTACCAATACTCAGGAAGAGCAGATCGACGAAGGAGACCGGATCAAAAATGACGGCAGATATCTGTATCAGATTGCCCGGAAACAGACAGAAGAAGGGGACGGCAGCGCAAAAGAAGAGCAGGTGGGAATTCAGATTATTGATACAAAAGAGGGTCTGAAGGAGACAGCCTTTGTAGATGGATTCCGGGATCTGGAGGAATTTTATATTTGGAAGGATCTGCTGATTGTCATTGAAAATAAATACTATGAAACGGCGGAACCTCTGCAGTCCGCCCGGAAATGGGCAGAAGTAGAAGACATGGCGGTCTGCGGCGTGGACAGAGAGCGCTGTTACCACGAAATCAGCATTTACCAGACTGCCGACAAGAGCAGTCCCAGGAAGTTAAAGACCTTTACCCTGCAGGGAAATTATGAGAGCTCCCGGATCGCAGAAGGGTACTTCTATGGAATCAGCAGTTTTACGGCAGGCCCCGGAGAGGGAGAGAAGGATTATAAGGCCTATATTCCTTCCGCAGACGGAGAGCAGATTGCGGCAGAACGGATATACTGTCCCGCCTATGCACAAGGAACCAGCTATCTGGTTCTGGTATCCATCGATCTGTCCAATCCTACAGCTTTCGCGGACACCCGCGCTGTCCTGGCCGGATCGGGAACTTACTATGTAAGCCCCCAAAACATATACATGACTCACTACCAGTCCGTATATGAAGAAGAGCTTCAGAGAGAAGGCCTCGTAAAAGACCGGACCCAGATCCTGCGCTTTTCCTACACCAATGGACGCTTTTACGCCCAGGCAGAGGGGGAAGTCCCAGGACGGATTGAAAACAGCTT
>CATJHO010000135.1 GCA_949740535.1 uncultured Lachnospiraceae bacterium | reverse complement strand
TATTTATGTTTTATTCGCAGCTGTTTTCGTTTGGAATACACATCCAGCGCCACAGCAGCTACGATCAGAATTCCCTGTACCATGTCCTGATAAATAGGGTTAATGCCCAGCAGTATCATGGCATTATTGATAATTCCGATGAGCAGCATTCCGAAAAGCACACCGGTGATACTGCCCTCGCCGCCCGCCATGCTGACGCCTCCTGCTACCAGCATCACTAACACGTTTCCGTCATAGCCGGATGCCTGTGTGGCCACGGCCTGCCGGTTGAAACAGGAAAGCATGATCCCGGAAAGGGCCGCTGTAAAACCCGACAAGGCATAGGCGCTGATTCCTGTCAAGCGGCTGTTAATACCACTATATCGCGTTGCAATCTCATTTCCGCCAGCCGCATAGGTGTAACGGCCGAATTTGGAGCGGTTCAGCACAAACCAGGCAATGGCAAACAGAATCACAAAGAAGATAATCAGGAATGGAATCCCTAAGATTTTCCCGGTTCCAATCCAGTTCATCAGATCCGAATACAGACAGATAATCGTATTCTGGCGGGTAATATGCTGGGTAATTCCAAGGACAATGTTTTTCATGGCCAGCGTCACCACAAAGGCCGGAATGGCAAAATAATAAGAAACTACACCGTTTATAATTCCACAGGCAGTTCCCGCCGCCATTCCCAGCACAATCCCCAGAATGGTACCTCCCATGGTGCTTCCACAGGCCATTACACCGTAAATACAGACTGCCAGCAGAATGCTTAAGATGTTATTCCGGGTCAGAAAAGTCGGACACAAAACTGCCGTAACCACAATTAATATCAAAAGCATCAGAGGCTTCTGAACCGCTGTTTTTTTGCGAAATCTCATGCCTTACGCTTCCCCCTTTCTGCGGATTCCCGAAGCAGCAAGCAGCAGATCGTCTGCCGTCAAATCTTCATTGGGTATATCATCAAACACCTTTCCATTTACCAGGACAAGAATCCGATCGGAAATTTTAAGCAGCTCCTCTACATCGGAAGATACCACAATCACGATGCTTCCCCCGTCTG
>CATJHO010000134.1 GCA_949740535.1 uncultured Lachnospiraceae bacterium | reverse complement strand
GTTAAAATATTTAAATGTAGTGGCCGGATTCTTGGTCAGACATTCCCCGTATGTCTCCGGATGTGCATTATGATCCGTATCCGCAAAGTCTACAAACACCACCAGATTGGAGCGGTTGCCATTCTCCCAGTAAGGCGTATAACCTTCTGCCTCTTTCTCCTGCGTCTGCAGGCGGGAAGCATCTTCTTCATTTCCCGGCTCCGCATTGCTCCCTGATGCCACGTCCTTGGCCGCATCCTGTTCTGTTTTGGATCCATCCGTTTCTTCCTGGCTGCCGCCACTCCCCGTTCCGCTTTCATCCGTCCCTGCACTGCTTCCGCCAGTCCCCGTTCCACTTCCGCCGGTCTCTCCCTGGTTTCCGTCAGTCCCGGTTCCGCCGGACTCTCCTCCGGCTCCTTCCTGCTCTGTACCGGCTTCGGTTCCATCGGTATCCTCCTGCCCGCTTCCAGATTCCATACCGCCTTCAGCTCCCATTTCTCCTCCCGGAGAAATTGCCGCACCGGCTCCCTGTACGCCAGTCTCCCCAAAACCGCCAGTCCCAATCCCGGCAGCCAGAGCTGTATTGCCGTATCCTCCTATCATTGCTATAATCAACAGCCACGCTGTAATGGATTTCCATCTTTTTTTCATACTGTACCGCCTCATTATTCCTGTCCCTTTACCAGTATTTTCCTGTTCCCGCCTTCTAAAAAGGCATCTGATCAGAGTTTTACAGTTTATTATATCATTTTTTTGATGACATGGAATCCGTTTTTTATATTTTTATTGCTTTTTTGTTCAAATATATCACAATTGCATTTTCCCCCTGCCTATGCTACATTAGATATCATGGAACCCTACAACAGTTTAAACGAATCTTTAAAAAAACGCTTTGGAGAAAAGCTGTATAAACTTACCTTAAATATCGGCTGCACCTGTCCCAACCGGGACGGTACAATCGGTACCCGCGGCTGCATCTTCTGCAGTGCCGGCGGATCCGGCGAATTCGCAGGAGATCCCGCCCGCTCTGTGACCCGGCAGATCGAAGACGGCATCCTGAGCCTGTCCGGCAGGCGTCCGGTACAGCGCTACATCGCTTACTTCCAGGCCTATACCAATACCTATGGTCCCGTCGGATACCTCCGGCAGGCCTGGCAGGAAGCCCTGGATCACCCCAAAACCGCCGCCCTCTCCATCGCCACCCGTCCGGACTGCCTGTCGATTGAAATACTGGATCTGCTTGCAGAATTAAACCGTCAAAAACCGGTCTGGGTTGAGCTGGGTCTTCAGTCCATTCATGAAGAAACCGCCCGCTTTATCCGAAGAGGCTATCCCCTAACCGTCTTTGACCAGGCAGTGCAGGCTCTTCATAACCGTGGGCTTGAAGTTATCACCCATGTAATTCTGGGACTTCCGGGAGAGACAACAGAAATGATGCTGGATACCATCCGTTATCTGAACACCCTTCCCATAGATGGTTTGAAGCTTCAGCTCTTACATGTCCTGCGCCACACTGACCTGGCTGATTACTACCTTCAGACAGGTTTCCACATCCTTACCCAGGAAGAATACATCGACCTCATCATCTCCTGCCTGGAGCTGTGCCGTCCCGGCCTGGTTATCCACCGCCTTACCGGCGACGGCCCCAAGGACCTCCTGATAGCTCCTTTGTGGAGTACCAGAAAGCGCCAGGTTCTGAACAGCATTCACAGAGAACTAAAGCAAAGAAACACCTGGCAGGGCAGACGATACCAGACACCCCGGCCTGCCAGCCGCTAAAAACAGTTCCGCCCATCTCTCATAGATTGAAAGGAGCCCCCAATGTCCGAAACACAAACCCTGTACAAGCTTATTATTCTCTACATGTTAAACCGGGTCACCTTCCCCTTAAGCAACGCCCAGCTGTCCGAATTTATTCTGGGAAATGAATACACGGATTACTTTACCTTCCAGCAGTCCATCTTTGAACTCACGGAAGCCGGTCTTATCCGCCAGGAATCCACCAGCAACGCCTCCCTCTGCCATATCACAGAAGAAGGCCGCACCACCCTCAATTATTTTCAAAAAAAAATATCCCTCTCCATTCGGAAGGATATTGACACTTACCTTACAGAACACAAACACAAGCTGCGCAATGAGATCTCCACTCCCGCCAGCTACTATACCGCCCCCTCCGGAGACTTTGCAGTCCGCTGCCGCATTCTGGAGCGGGACTCCACACTTCTGGACCTGACTCTCTGTGTCCCTGCAGAAGCCCAGGCAAAAGCCGTCTGCGACCATTGGCGGGACAAGAGTCAGGAAATCTATGCCTCTCTGATGCAGACGCTTTTATAAAGAATCGAGTTTTGCCCGATTCTCTGTCTGCAAAGGCTGCGCAGGGGTTTCATTTTTCTTTTCTGCAGCGAAACCCCTGCACAGCCTCTTATTTTTGATTATCTCTGGTCTCTATTCCTCAGCTGCAGGTTCTCCCAGGGGCTGAATTTTATTGCGATAAATTTTCCGAAACAGCAGGCCGCTCATGCTGACCGCCACAATCTCTGAAATGGGAAACGCCCACCAGACAGCCGAAAGTCCCATCAGCCGGGCAAACACATACGCTACCGGAAGAATCACCACCAGCTGCCTGGCCACTGACACAGACAGGCTGTAGACGCCATTACCCAGAGCCTGGAATACTGAACCGACCACAATTCCAAATCCGGCGAAAACAAAGCTCAAAGAAATAATCCGAAGAGCCGGAACGCCGATCTCCAGCATTGCCTCCGATGCCTCAAATATCCCCAGCAGCTGGGCCGTAAAGACATGGAATATCCCAAGCCCCGCCAGCATAATTGCCACTGCCGCTGCAATACTGAGCCAGGCCGTCTGCATGATCCGCTTTTTATTCCTTGCTCCGTAATTATAGGCAATGATGGGCACCATTCCGTTGTTCAGTCCGAACACCGGCATAAAGATAAAGCTCTGTAGCTTAAAGTACACCCCAAACACTGAAACTGCCGTAGATGTAAACATCATTAGAATCTTATTAATTCCAAACACCATCACAGAACCAATGGACTGCATGATAATCGATGGAATTCCCACTTGATAAATGCGTTTGATAGTGCGTCTGTCCGGCCGGAAGTTCTTCATATTGATATTTATCTCTTTATTTTTCCTGGCATTAAAGAACACGCCCAGCAGCATTCCACAGATCTGTCCAACCACCGTAGCCACAGCCGCACCGACCACCTCCAGCCGGGGAAATCCAAACAATCCGAAAATCAAAATCGGATCCAGAATGATATTGATAACTGCTCCCACTCCCTGGGTATACATATTGTAGATGGTAAGCCCTGTGGACTGCAGCAGCCGCTCACTAATCACCGCCAGAAACAATCCAAAGGAAAAGACAGTAACCACAAACACATACTGGCTTCCATAGAGTACCAGCTGTGGATCATCCGTCTGAACCAGATAAAACTGCCGGGATCCGATCAAGCCCAGAACCGCGAACACCAGATAGCTGGCGATCCCCAGAAACAGTCCGTTCCTGGCTGCCAGATTGGCCTGCTCAAACTGCTTCTCCCCAAGGGAACGTGAAAGCAGGGCATTGATCCCCACGCCTGTCCCCACCGATACCGCAATCATCAGATTCTGTACCGGAAACGCCATAGAAACGGCAGTCAGGGCATTCTCATTGAGCTTTGCCACGAAAGCACTGTCCACCACATTATACAGAGCCTGCACCAGCATGGAAATAACCATGGGGATGGACATAGTAAATAGTAATTTAGGAATGGGCATATAACCCATTTTGTTCTCTTTTTGTATTTCTTCTGCCATTATTTTCTCCTCCTAAACTCGTTCAGTCCCTTGACCAGCTCTTTTACATCCTGAATCACATCTGCGAAGGCCCCCGCCTGATACAGGCTTATGAGAATCATTCCCAAAGGCACTGCAATGATCATTCCGAAAATACTGCTGACTTTATAGCCGATAAACATAAAAAACAAGGTAGGCAGCGGCTTAAGCCCGATACTGTCTCCCACAATCTTCGGCTGAATTAACTGTCTTACCAGCTGGCTGACCAGATAGATGATGATCAGCCCCACCGCAAACTGATAATCTGCACTTAATATTTTCAACACTGCCCAGGGCAGCAAAGCGGTCCCCGTTCCGAAAAAGGGAAGAAAATCCAAAAAAGCAATCAGGACCGCCAGCAGAACTCCATAGCGGATCCGCAGAATCAAAAATCCAACCAGCAGAATCACTGCTACAATTCCCATGATTTTAAACTGGGCCTTAAAGTACCCGCCAATCGCTCTTTTAAATTTTTCCGTAATAAAATACCATTTTTCCCGGATCCATTCAGGAATCCGCTCCTGGACTGTCTGCACAATCCGATCCCGCTCCGCAATAAAGAAGTAAGCAGACAGCACGGCAAAGATCACATGAATCAGCGCATTGGGAATATTCTTTGCCACGGTACCCGCTGCCGCTACCGTAGGCTTGCCCGCTGCTCCCACCAGATCCCCCAGAGACCGGGTTAAAGAATCCGTGATGCTTGCCGCATTTTCTCTCAGCTGAGGTGGAAATTTTGTAGAAAAGCCCTGCAGATTCCGGCGGATATCCTCTAAATCCTCCAGAAAAGAGCCATAGATATTCGGCAGTACCTCCAGGAATCCAAACAGCTCCCGAAACAAAGCGGACAGGGCAAAATACCCTCCGGCCACCACCAGCGTAATTGCAGCTATAATAATCAGCATGGAACTGTGCCTGCGCACGATCTTAAACCGCTGCTCCATAAAACGCACCAGGGGATTGGCCAGCATGGCAATCACCCAGCCCACCACAAAGGGCATAAAAAACACCAGCAGTCTGGGAGTCAGCACAAACAACAGCAGAACTCCCAGTATATACAGGACAATATTTATCAGGCAACGCACATATTTCCTGGACATTTACTCCACCTCCGGCTCCTCCCGGTCTGTCAGCAGCACTTCCATCTGCTCCCAAATCTCATCTCTTCCCTGCTTGGTTACTGCAGAAAACGGAATTATCACGGTGCCAGGCTTTATATTCAACCCGGTACGTATCATTTTCAAATGCTTCTGCACCTGGCTTCGGTTGATCTTATCCAGTTTTGTGGCAACAATGATTGGGTCATATCCATTGTGTACAATCCATTCATACATCTGCTTATCATTGGCTGAAGGCTCATGGCGGATATCGATCAGAAGAAATACCGCCCGCAGCTGTACGGATCCCCGAAGATAGCGCTCAATCATCTTTCCCCACTGCTCTTTTACCGCCAGGGATGCCTTTGCGTAGCCGTAGCCTGGCAGATCCACCAGATACATGACATCATTTATATTATAAAAATTAATGGTCTGGGTCTTTCCCGGCTGAGCCGAGGTCCGCGCCAGAGATTTCCGGTTCATCAGCCCGTTTATCAGGGAAGATTTTCCTACATTGGATTTCCCCGCAAAAGCAATCTCCGGCATCGTATTCTTTGGAAGCTTACTAGTGACGCCGCACACAATTTCCAGACTTACATTCTTAATGATCATGAAATGCTTCCTCCAATACCTCTTTCATCTGTTCTACATAGACGATCCGGATACCCTTTCGAATCTCCGCTGAAATCTCTTCCACATCCCGCTTATTCTTTGCCGGTACCAGCACAACCTTAATCCCGGCGCTCTTTGCGGCCAGAATCTTTTCCTTTAATCCTCCGACAGGCAGTACCCGCCCCCGGAGGGTAATCTCTCCAGTCATCGCCACGCCGGCATATACCGGAATCTCCGTCATAGCCGAGAGCATGGCCGTGGCCATGGTAATTCCGGCGGAAGGACCGTCTTTTGGCACCGCTCCCTCAGGAATGTGGATGTGGATATCATGTTCCTGAAAATACTCCTTCTCAATCCCATAATTTCCACTGACGGAACGGATATAGCTTAAGCCAGTCCGCGCAGACTCCTTCATCACATCCCCCATCATGCCGGTCAGTGAAATTTCTCCCTTGCCCGGCATAATATTGACCTCGATCTGAAGGGTATCCCCGCCCACGCTGGTCCAGGCCAGTCCGCGGACAATTCCAATCTCATCGGTTTCACCGGCCATATCAAATACATATTTGGGCTTTCCCAGATAACGGCTCAGATTGTTTTCTGTAAGCCGGATCTTTTTCTTTTCCTCCTCCAGTATTTCCCTGGCTGCCTTCCGGCAGATCCCGCCCAGCCTCCGCTCCAGCTGGCGCACACCGGCCTCCCTGGTATAGCTGTGAATCAGCGTCTCCAGCGCTTTGGGGCTGACAGACATCTGGCCTTCTTTCAGGCCGTTCTTCTCCATCTGTTTTCCAAGGAGATGCTCTCTTGCAATATGTACCTTCTCATTTTCCGTATAGCTGCTGACCTCAATGAGCTCCATGCGGTCCAGCAGAGGTCTGGGAATGGCCTGTACATTATTTGCAGTTGCAATGAAGAGCACCTCCGACAGATCCATAGGGATCTCCACATAGTGATCCTGAAAACGATTATTCTGCTCCGAATCCAGCACCTCCAAAAGAGCCGAAGATGTATCTCCCTTATAATCGCTGCTCACCTTGTCAATCTCATCCAGCAGCATCAAGGGATTCTTCACTCCCGCCTGCCGCATGCCTGCCACGATTCTGCCAGGCATAGCTCCCACATAGGTTCTGCGGTGTCCCCGGATCTCCGCCTCGTCCCGGACGCCTCCCAGGCAGATACGCACATATTTTTTATTCAGCGCCTTGGCCACCGAGCGGGCGATGGAAGTTTTGCCCGTTCCCGGCGGTCCCGCCAGGCAGAGAATGGGACTGCTGCCCTTCCTGGTCAAAATACGGACAGCCAGGAATTCCAGCACCCGCTCCTTGACCTTTTCCAGGCCATAGTGATCTGCATTCAAAATTTCCTCCGCCCGCTTCAAATCTGTGCTGTCACGGGAGGTCTTCTCCCAGGGTATCTCCAGCAGGGTCTCAATATATCCCCGCAGCACAGCGCTCTCTGAAGAATTATTGCTGATATTCTTGAAGCGGTTAATTTCTTTTTGAATTTTTTCCTTCACCTCTCTGGGCGCCCGCAGTTTGTCCAGTATCTCCTGAAAATGATCCGCATCCGTGCCCGTGGTATCCTCCCCCAGCTCCTCCCGGATCACCTTAATCTGTTCCCGAAGCAGATACTCCCGCTGGTTCTTATCCACCTTGGCCTTGACCTTTTCCTGCAGCTCCCGCTTAAAGCGCATAATCGCCGTCTCTTTATTCAACAGTTTTAAAACCAGCTCAAACCGCTGGGACAGGCCTTCTGCCTCCAGTAAGCTCTGCTTCTCCTCATAGCCCAGCGGAATATGCCGCATCATCTCTCCCATAAGCCTTGACAGCTCCGTCATATCGCCAATCTGACGCTCCAGACCCTTTCCTGCCTTGCCGCTCTCCTGGCAATAGGAGTGAAAGGCCTCTTTCAGGCTGCGCACCATGGCTTCCTGCATATCCACCGGCAGATTCACCGATTCTTCCTCTTCTATTGGAATTACCTCTGCTTCCGGATATTCACCTTCCGGATCAAACTGCGACAGCTCCGCCCGTTCCAGTCCCTCAACCAAAACCCTGAGAATACTGTGGGGCATCTTCACTACCTGCTTCACAGACGCGATCACGCCCACGTCATAGAGATCCTCCCGGCCCGGATTATCCGTATCCGGGTTTTTCTGGGTTATCAGAAACAGCTTCTGCTCCTGAAGCATTGCCTGCTCAACAGCCTTCACAGAGCGGTCTCTGCTCACGTCAAAATGGATTACCATCCCCGGAAGAACCGTCATGCCCCGCAGGGTAACCACTGGCAAAATCTGAATTAAAGTATTCATGTCCGGTCTCCTATTCCAGTTCCGCAGTACCCTTCCAATCCCTCTTAGTGCAGATGCATTTCCAGGTATTCTCAGGGCACTGCTGTTAGAAATATTTAAAAGATTCCGGGCTAAGCCCGGAATCTCATCTCATTGCTGGTTGTCACAGGATTTCCCGTTCCGTCTACAACATCTTTGGTAATCATGCAGCTCTTAATGCTCTCATCGGATGGAATCTCATACATAGTATCCATCATAATGTGCTCCATAATTGCCCGCAGACCTCTGGCTCCTGTTTTCCTCGTTACCGTCTGTGCCGCGATGGCCTCAATGGCCTCCCGCTCAAAGGATAATTTCACTCCATCCAGTTCGAACATCTTCTTGTACTGCTTCACGATGGAATTCTTCGGTTCCACCAGAATACGTACCATATCCTCCTTCGTCAGGGCATCCAGCGCTACCGTTACCGGCACACGGCCCACAAACTCCGGTATCATGCCGAACTTTACCAAATCCTCCGGCAGAACCTGCCGAAGCAGTTTTCCTACGTTCTCCTCCTCATTCAGTTTCGCCACCTCTGCATTAAAGCCGATGGATCTGCGATCCATTCTCCGCTCAATCACCTTATCCAGGCCCTCAAAGGCGCCTCCGCAGATAAAGAGTATATTGGTGGTGTCAATCTGAATCAGTTCCTGATGGGGATGCTTTCTTCCTCCCTGGGGCGGCACCGAAGCAATGGTCCCCTCCAGAATCTTCAGAAGAGCCTGCTGCACACCCTCACCGGATACATCCCTGGTAATAGATGGATTCTCCGATTTCCTGGTAATCTTGTCAATTTCGTCAATGTAAATGATTCCGTGCTGGGCACGTTCTACGTCATAATCCGCTGCCTGGATAATTTTCAGAAGAATGTTCTCCACATCCTCACCCACATAACCGGCCTCCGTAAGAGAGGTGGCATCTGCAATGGCAAAGGGCACATTCAGCAGCCTGGCAAGCGTCTGGGCCAGCAGAGTTTTTCCGGATCCCGTGGGACCCAGCATCAGAATATTGCTCTTTTGAAGCTCCACATCCAAATCCTTATCTCTGACAGCCAGAATTCTCTTGTAATGGTTATAGACTGCCACGGAAAGCACTTTCTTGGCTTCCTCCTGGCCAATCACATATTCGTCCAGAAATTTCTTAATCTCTTTGGGCTTCAGGAGATTGATCTCCTCATCCTGCAGCTCCTGCTCATCCAGCTCCAGCTCCTCTTCAATCAGCTCTGAGCAAAGCTCAATGCACTCATCACAGATATAGGTTCCGCTGGGACCGGAAATCATTTTCCTTACCTGATCGCCAGACTTCCCACAAAAGGAACATCTCACATGATTCTCATTGTTTCTTGGCATAGTTCGTCTCGTTCCTTTACTTACGATTTGCAATCACGCTGTCAATGAGGCCGTAATTCATTGCCTCCTCCGCGCTCATATAATTATCCCGCTCTGTATCCACCTCAATCACTTCCAGAGGCTGGCCGGTGTTGGCTGCCAGAATCTCATTCAGCTTCTTCTTGGTCCGCAGAATGTGATCCGCCACAATCTTAATATCCGTGGCCTGGCCCTTCGCCCCGCCGGAGGGCTGATGAATCATAATCTCTGCATTGGGAAGGGCCATACGCTTGCCTTTTGTTCCGCCCGCCAGCAGAAATGCACCCATACTGGCTGCCATACCCATACAGATCGTGGATACATCACACTTGATATACTGCATGGTATCATATATCGCCATACCTGCGGTTACAGAACCGCCCGGACTGTTAATATACAGATTGATATCCTTTCCCGGATCCTCGGACTCCAGGAACAAAAGCTGCGCTGTCACCAGGCTTGCGGTAACATCATTGACTTCCTCTCCCAGAATAATGATCCGATCCTTCAACAGTCTGGAATAAATATCATAGGAACGCTCGCCTCTGCTGGTCTGTTCCACCACATAAGGCACCAAACTCATATTCATCATTGTTTTTTATTCCCTTCTAAATCTTACATATGAAGCACTTACTTCTCAACCGCTGCCTCTGCCACCAGATCAATGGCCTTTCGGATTGACAGTTCTGCGCTCATGTTCTTCTTTTCATCCTCGCTTATGAGCTCTTTCAGCTTGTCAAGCTCCATCTTATAGGCCTCCGCCATCTTGGTCATCTCGACCTCGATCTCCTCATCACTTACCTCTATCTTCTCAGCGTCAGCCACAGCCTCCAGCACCAGACGGCTCTCAATCCGCTTCTTTGCCTGGGGCTTCATCTGTTCTGTCATAGTCTCTGCTGTAGCCCCTGTATACTGCATATACTGCTCCATGGACATCCCCTGCATCTGCAGTCTCTGAGCAAAATCATCCACCAGATACTCTGCCTGTGTCTCAATCATGGCCTCTGGGATCTCCATCTGCGCGCCCTCAATAATCTTCTCAATGACAGCGTCCTCTTTCTTCGCCTTGGCATCTGCTGCTTTGCGCTCCTCAATCTTTTTCTTCAGATCTGCCCGGTACTCATCCATGGTATCAAACTCAGACACATCCTTGGCAAATTCGTCATCTGCCTCAGGAAGCTCCTTTACCTTGATTTCCTTTATCGTACACTTGAAAACTGCCGGCTTTCCTGCCAGTTCCTTTGCCTGGTACTCTTCCGGGAAGGTCACATTTACCTCTTTCTCTTTTCCCAGCTCTGCGCCAATGAGCTGCTCCTCAAAGCCCGGAATAAAAGCGCCGGAGCCAATGGTCAGCGGATAATCCGTACCCTTGCCGCCGTCAAAAGCAGATCCGTCCACAAAGCCCTCAAAATCGAGAACTGTCATGTCCCCGTCCTGAACCGCACGATCCTCTACGGTAATCGTTCTGGAATTGTTCTCCCGCTCTTTGTCTACTGCCGCTGTAATCTCTTCTTCTGTGGCTTCTATGTCTGCCTTCTCCACTTCAATACCCTTATAAGCACCCAGCGTTACCTCCGGCTTTACAGCCACTTCTGCTGTAAAGATAAAAGGCTGTCCCTTCTCAATCTGCACCACCTCAATCGAGGGGCGTGATACCAGCTGCAGTTCACACTCGTCAGCCGCCGCCGCATAGGCATCCGGAATCAGTCCATTGGCTGCATCATCATAAAAAATCTCCGGTCCATACATCTTCTCTATCATCTGACGGGGCACCTTGCCCTTACGGAAGCCGGGGACACTGATCCTGTTTCTATTCTTCAGGTACGCTTTCTGGAGAGCCTTCTCCAGCTCCTCTGCGGATACCTCAATGGTAAGCTTCGCCATATTCTTCTCCAGTTTTTCCACCTGTAAACTCATTTTTTATCTCCTCCTTAAATTGTATATCCATAAATTTTTACATACTTGCAGTCATTATAGTAGTATAACACGGTCTTTTATCAAAAATCAAGCCCCAATACTGGCTTTTGCGCTGTCTAAAGGGCCGTGTAAACGTTCTTTCCTCTCACAAAGGTGCGGATAAGCCGGAAATCATCATCCAGCACAATCAGGTCCGCATCCTTTCCTGCTTCCAGCGTTCCCTTTGACTCCTGAACGCCTGCCAGCACAGACGGATTGACACAGGCCATCTGCACCAGCGCATCGAAATCACAGCCGCAGAACTCATGCATGTTTCTGACCGCGTCCAGCAGGGTAATGGCGCTTCCCGCAATCCTTCCGGTGGCTTTCACCTGAACCGTATTCCCGCGCTTTTCGCATTCCAGATTGGAAAATACATAGCTTCCATCTTCCATGCCCCTGCCCAGCATGGCATCCGTAATCAGCACAATCCGTTTCTCTCCCAAATTTCTCCAGGTCGCCCGCACCACATCCGGATGGACATGAAATCCATCCACAATCAATTCACAAAATGCCTTATCATCCACAAATGCCGCCGTCACACATCCCGGCGTCCGATGGCCGTGCTGGCTCATGGCATTGTACAGATGGGTAAATCCCTTCGCCCCCCAGGACAAGCCCTGCAGCGCTTCTTCACAGGAAGCGGCAGAATGGCCCATCAGAAAGGTGATGTCTTCACAGGAAGCCAGCAGTTCCTTCATGCCTTTTCTTTCCGGTGCAATGGTCATAATCTTCAGACATCCATTTCCGGCATCCATCATTTCCTTAAATTCCCTTAAAGAGGGATCCCTGAGACAGGTTTCATCCATAAGCGCCTTATACTCCCTGGAAAGATAAGGCCCCTCACTGTGAACTCCCAGAAAACAGGCGCCGTCTTTGGGCTGTACGGCCTGTGAATAAGCCTTCAGCAGCCTGCACAGCTCCCCATGAGGCACCACCGTCAGGGAAGCCAGAAAGGAAGTTGTGCCCTCCCGGACCAGTCCCTCTGCCACATGGTCAATGGCCGTCTGGGGATCACGGATAAAATCATATCCGTAACTGCCATGCAGATGAATATCGATCAGTCCCGGAAGTACATGAAATCCCTCTGCCGGAACCACCTGCATATTCTCTGTATTCAGTCTGGCAATTTCACTGGCTTTTAATACGCTCTCAATCTTCCCCTCTCTGATGAGAATTCCACCCTGAAATCCTGCTCCGCAGCCGCTGTGGACAACCGCGTCTTTCACCAATGTCTCCATGACAATCCTCCCCGTTCCATACCGGAAACCGCTCTCTGCCCCTGCATGTATTTTCGCATTCTCTCTGTCTCACTGCATGATTCTGTTGATAATTTCCCTGAAATCCTGTTTGAGCTCCCACGTCTCCCCTTCCCTGTACCGGATGCATCCTGCCATCTCCGGGATCCGATACCGGATAGACGAGCATAAAACCACAGGAAGCTCTATCCCCTCCTCCTTCAGGCGCTTCAGCAGTATTTCGCCCGCCTCCGGATCCTCCGTCATCCCTGCTTTCAAGGGATAACTCATATCCGTTACAATCAGTCCCACAGGGTCCCCCTCCTCCCGGCTTCTGGTCAGTTCTTCCAGGCCCGCTTCCTGATCCGCCGCCTCAATGATCCTGCATATTCCGCACTCTTCCAGCGCCCGCTTTATATTACAGGCCTTTATAGCAGTATCCTCCAAAATCAATACCTTTAATTCCCGTCGTTCCATAAGCTCTCCTTATTTTATATGTAATTGCTTCTACCATTTATTTATCATATCTGCCTGCTCTTGACAAGAGCGCCCTTGCAGAAAATCCGGCCTGTCAGCGCCGCATACGCAAAAAGGCAGCTCCCCGCACACCGAATCCGATATACAGGGAGCTGTCTTCTTCATCATTTTTATTTGCCGCTCATCTGCTGTTCCTGCTTCATGATCATCTTCTTAACCATTTCGCCGCCGATGGAACCTGCCTGAGCAGAAGTCAAATCACCGTTGTAGCCTTCCTTTAAAGGCACACCCAGCTCGCTGGCAACCTCCTCTTTGAAGCGGTTCATTGCTGCCTTTGCTTCCGGAACTGCCATCTGGTTTGTCTTAGACTGTTCTGTCATCTGTATCACCTCCATGCACCTATTGTGTGCAGGCTCTTCAGATGACATACTGGAAATTAATGGCCGTAAATAATACTGCGCCGGATTTCTTCTGACTTTTCTTTTCCAAATAATTGTTCAATCAAAGAAAGGGCAAAAGGAATTGCTGTTCCCACACCGCGGCTGGTGGTAATGTTCCCGTCTACAACCACGCGATCCGTCAGACACCGGGCCCCTGTAAGTCCCTCTTCACAGCCAGGATAGCAGGCTGCGTTCTTTCCCTTCAGAAGCCCTGCTGCTCCCAGAACGACCGGCGCAGCGCAGATAGCTGCCAGCAGCTTCCCTTTCTGATCCGCATCCACCAGCAGAGTCCGCAGCTTCCCGCAGGCCTTCAGATTATTGGTTCCAGGCTGTCCGCCCGGAAGGATCAGCAAATCCTCCTTCTCAAAATTCATCTCATCAAAAAGGACATCTGCCTGAACGGTAATCTGATGGGAACCTGCCACCTGCAGCTCTTCCCCAATCGATACCATGGTTACCTGAACGCCTGCCCGGCGCAGAAGATCCACCGGCGTCAATGCCTCAACTTCTTCAAAACCCGGAGCCAGAAAAATACTTGCTTTTTTCATCACTTACCATCCTCCATTCTCCTGTCAAGTTTACTTCCCTTTGACAGCTTTTTCTCATTATATCAATTTCCAGAAAGATTATCCACCAAATTATACGCTGGATCCTCATGCCCTTCTAAGGTATAATAAGATAACAGAGGCTGAGGCAGCGGTTCCTGCCTGAAATTTTTATAATCTTTCAGATTCAAAACAGAATATCAATGTTCTTATGATTTTTATTTTACAGAAAAACGAAAGGATTCATACATATGGAAATTGAACGGAAATTTTTGATCCGGCAGCTGCCGGAAAATCTGAACACCTATCCCTTTCAGATCCTGGAACAGGCCTACCTGTGTACCGATCCGGTGGTCCGGGTGCGAAGAAGTGACGACACTTATACGCTGACTTACAAGTCCAGGGGCCTTATGAGCCGGGAAGAATACAATCTTCCCCTGACCCTGGAAAGCTATGAACATCTGAAAGAGAAGGCCGACGGCAATGTGATCCGCAAAAAACGCTTCCGCATTCCCCTGCCTGAAGATCTCACCATTGAGCTGGACCTTTTTGACGAACCCTTTCAGGGACTGATTCTGGCCGAAGTGGAATTTATTTCCGAAGAACAGGCCCGCAGCTTTGTTCCCCCGGACTGGTTTGGAGAAGAGGCCACCTGGTCCACTCAGTACCACAACAGTACCTTAAGCCGCATGATCCTCTAGCTTCTGACATCTTTTACTGACATATCTGTCGTCTTTTTGGATGACATTTATATCATCCGGCCAGGCGACATGTATGCCAGCGTTTGATGGCATTTTATCTGCACTTTGCTTCACTTTCTTCCATTTTGCATAAATCCTGGAAGAACTTGCTATACTATACGCATCGTTGGGGGAGGAACCATAAGATGCGTGAATTGAAGCTGGCAGATAACATGCGGGAACTGCGGATTACAAATGAATATTCTCAACAGTTTGTCAGCAATCATATCCACATTGCCCGCCAGACCTATTCCCTCTACGAGACAGGGAGACGGATTCCAGACCTGAAAACAGTCTGTGATCTGGCGGAGCTTTACCATGTACCAGTGGATCTTCTGCTCTATGTGGACTTATCGGGCGATCAGCTGGCCGATGCTTCCGAGTCCGGCTACGCTGCAGGATCTCCTGCAAACAATTCCTTTTCCTTAAGTGGAGCCGACGCCCGTATGCTTACCAACTACCACTCCTTATCCCCGGAAATCCAAAAAGAAGTCCGGGAGTTCATTCTGTTCAAGAAAAAACGCTCAGAACCAAAACAATCGCTCAAAGCATAAAAGGGAAGCTGCCGCTTCCCTTTATTTTTTACATTCATATACGATCACACCGTCACAGATGGTATAACGCACTCTGCCCTGAAGTGTCCGTCCCAGAAATGGTGAATTCACTGCCTTAGAAGCGAAGCTCTCCACCTTCCACGTTTCCTTCTCATCAAATATCACCAGGTCCGCCAAAGCTCCCGGCCGGATTCCCGGATAATCAAACCCATACAGCCTGGCCGGATTCCGGCTCATCTTCTCCATCAGCTGCATAAGCGTCAGATATCCCGGCTTTACCAGCTCTGTGATTCCCAGCGCCAGGGCTGTTTCCAGACCGATGATACCACTGGGCGCCTCGGTAAAGGGGCGGTCCTTCTCTTCCTGACTGTGGGGCGCATGATCCGTGGCAATGATATCAATGGTTCCATCCTGAAGCCCCCGGATCACTGCCTGCCGATCTGCTTCCGTTCTGAGAGGCGGATTCATCTTGGCCAGGGTCCCCCAGGTAAGAACTGCTTCCTCAGTAAGTGTAAAATGATGAGGGGACGCCTCCGCCGTAACCCTGGCTCCCTTTTCCTTCGCCCGCCGTACGGCCTGCACGGCTCCCTCGGCGCTGATATGCTGAATATTCACTTTTGCGCCTGTCTCTTCCGCCAATTCACAGTCCCGGCAGGCCAGCTGGACTTCCGCCCGGACCGAAGCTCCCAAAAGTCCCAGTTTCTCTGCAGATGGTCCGCAATTCACCCCAGGATCCTTTACAAAGGCCGGATGCTCCTCATGAAGACTGATGGGAACTCCCAGCCGGGCAGCCTCCTTCATAGCCGCACGGAGCAGATCCTCATCCAGAATGGGACACCCGTCGTCGGTAAATCCCGCCGCCCCGCATCGGCAAAGTCTTTCCATATCTGTCAGGACTTTTCCCGCCATTCCCTTTGTGACGCAGGCACAGGACTTTACGTGAATCCCCGTCCTGCTCCCCTTCTCCAGAACATAGGACAAGGTCGTTTCATTGTCAGCCGCCGGCTTTGTGTTGGCCATACAGACCACAGTCGTATATCCGCCGCACGCTGCTGCTCTGGCTCCTGACTCAATATCCTCCTTATAGGTCAGTCCCGGATCCCGGAAATGAACATGCACATCCACCAGGCCAGGGGCTGCTGTCAAGCCGGTCCCGTCCAGAATCCAGCTGCATTCCTTTTCCTCCGGTGCTTTGTCTGTGGATACAATTTTTCCCTCTGCAATTATCAGATCCAGCACTTCATCTCTGCCAGCAGCCGGATCCAGAACCCGTATTCCCCGAATTCCAATCATTCTTCTTCCTCTTTGGGCAACAAGGTCTTGTTGGCATATTCTACAAAACTCTCTGTGGAATCCTGAACGCTGTATTCCCCGTTCAGAATCTCCGCCAGCATCTGGTACCAGTATACCCGCATTTCCTCAAAGCCTTCCACTTTATTGTAATAAGTCCCGCTGTAGGGCAGCAGTGCCTCATACAGCAGTGCCTCCTCATTTCCGCCATACACGTCTCCCATGGATGTCCGGACCGGGAAACCGCCGCTGCGGATTACATTCTCAACCGCCACGCTCTCGTCATTGCAGAGAAAGTCAATCAGATAACGGGCAGCCTCTTCACGCTTTTCATCCTCTGTCTGAAACATACAGAAGCCGTTGAGCATATATTCCAGCTGCGGCACACCGTCTGCGGAAGGATAGGGCATCACCACAACCTCCACCTCATTCTCCGCCAGAGCCTCGGCATTGGCCAGGGCCTGGGGCAGGCTCCAGAGCATACAGAAGGAATTCTCTCCATTTACAAAGGCAGACACGGCGTCCGCGCCGGAAGAACCGGATCCGTTCAGGACCCATCCCTTGTCCACCCACTCCTTAATCTTGGCCAGAGCCTGCTGGTTTGCCTCACTGTTCACCGTATAAGCGCTCTTATCTTCATTCATCAGACTGCCGTCATAGAGATTGGTTACAAAGGAACGGCTGGCGTAATCCCCCGCAATCCCGGAACAGTAAAGGATCCCGCCGTTAAACCCGGAATTGTCAAGGCGCTCCATCACCTGCTCAAAATCCTCCGTGGTCCAGGTGCAGGCCCCTTCCCGGTTCATCACCTCTATGGCGCCGGAGCCTTCTATCATATAGCGGTTAAATGCCATCACGTAATTGGACGCGCTGAAGGGATACATTACATAGGCTCCGCTGTTGCGGCAGGCACTCAAAATCCCCTCACTGACCACATCCGAAGTCATTTCCTCGGTAAACATGGAGTCCAGGCTGGCAAGAACCCCCTGCTGGGCATAGCTGTTGATCCGTCCCGGCTCATCCAGCAGAACATCCGGAAGCTCCAGTCCCTCTCCGTCAATCAGCCCCTGAATTTCGTCCGGTCCCTGGGTATAGTCCAGCACCCGCAGATTCACCCGGATATTGGGATATTTTTTATTAAACTCCTGAATTAATGTCTGTTCATAAGTCCCGTCTTCCTGTCCTTCTTCCTGTACAAAAACCGGATAGGTCCACCATGAAATAGCTGCTTCCAAATCTGAAACAATCTCTGTCTCCTCTGCCGGTTCCATTTCCTCTGTATCTTCCACCGGCTCTATTTCTATCTCATCCTGCTCCGGTTTTTTTCTCCCGCAGGCACCCATTGACACCACAAGGGTTCCGCACAGCGCCAGTGCAGTCAGTTTCTTCCAAAGGGTCATCCCTAAGCCTCCTAAACTCTCTCCTGTAAAAATCGTGATACTTTAACCACTATATCATAAACTGGTATATCTTTTCAATACCTGCTTTCCGGTTGACAAGCATTTCCTCTTTAGTATAAAATAGACCCATATGAAGGAGGGAGTACTATCGGATGAAACCATTAGAGGGAAGAAAACGCCGTTTCGGTGACCGCCGCGACGGATTTCTTGTGCGGAATCTGGATCCCATGGGGAAACTGATTCCATATATTATGAAGAGCAAGTCTGACAGCTGGGTATTATTTGAAGATCGCATTGATATTACCCACACACAGGAATTTCTCCGTACCATGCGTAAAGGCGAAATTCCAGGTCTCACCCTGTATCACATTGTCTTCGCCGCCATCGTGCGCACCTATTCCCAGGTTCCTGAACTGAATCGTTTCATTCAACGGAATAATATTTATGCCCGCAATGAAATGAAGGGTTCCATGGTTGTCATGAAGGGAATGCAGCGTGACAGTGAGCGTACCACCATTATGCCGCGCTTCGAGATGGACGCCACCTTAAAAGAAGTTGTTGCACAAATCGAAGCTCTGGCCAATCCCATTGACCGCACCAAAAAGGTTGCTGAGGATGAAAATAAGAATGACTTTGACAAACTGGAAATTGCCTTGGGACTGATTCCCGGATTTCTGATCCGCTTTGTCTTTTCCCTGCTGAAGCTTCTGGATCGGTATGGCCTGATTCCCAAGAGGCTTACGGACCTAAGTCCCTTCCATTCCAGCTTCTTTATCACCAATATGGGCTCCATCGGTATGCAGCCGGTGTATCATCACATCTATGAGTTTGGCACGATCTCCATCTTTGGTGCCATCGGAAGCAAAGAGACGGTTCATGAACTGGATCGGGAAGGCAGTCTGCGCCGCCGGACTTACCTGAATATGAAATTTGTGGTGGATGAGCGCATCTGTGACGGCTTTGTGTACGCCATCGGATTCAAGCATATAAAGAGCGGGATCTCCAAGCCGGAACAGCTGATGGAACGGCCCGGAGCAGTGATCCATGATAAGATCGATCGCCGTTAGCCCTTTCTCGAAAAATTTCCACAGAATTGCAGCTGTAACCAGGATAAAAAGTCCCTGACTGTTCCGCAGTTCAGTCAGGGACTTCCTTTTATTTTTCTGAAAAAGTTTTCTTCAATGCTGCAAAGAGCATAAACAGCGAAATGGTCATTAGAATATGGGATATTCCCGCAATCCCGGAAACCGAAGCACTGCCTGCTTTTGTAAGTTCAACATTCAGCACCTGTATAATCCCTCTGGCCAGCATGGTACAGACCATAAATGGAAGGGAAATATTGTAAAGCACATAGAAATGCCTGAACGCTTTATTTTCCAGCAGTCCATATTCCCGGCTGCAGAACAGTGCCATCAGGAGAAACAGCAGCATTCCAAACGCAAACAGATGCCCATGTACAAATCCAAGGGCAGTTCTCCCTGTATATCCGTGAAATTTTGTAAATTCTCTGTAAAATACACCTGCTGCTATGGCTGAAACAAAATAGACCATGGCGGTATTCAACATTTTCTTCATATCAATATTCTCCACAGAAATCGAATTTTATATCCTTCAATGGACAATAAAACGCAATGCGGATAACAGGACTCGAACCTGCACGGTCTCCCACTGGAACCTAAATCCAGCGCGTCTGCCAATTCCGCCATATCCGCTTAATACCTATCATTTCTCTATACCCCTGTCTTCTTCAGAAAACCAGATAAGAGAGCATAAAGAAAACCGCAAGCCAATTTTCACCGCTTACGGCCTGACTGCCGGGCAGGGGAGCTTCTCCCTCTGACCGCCATAGGGGGGCATATACTTTCTGTGCATAAAGGAATACCTGTAAAATACTTCCCTATGCGCCCCTGTAAATGAAGCATCGGGGATTCGAACCCCGGACAACTTGATTAAAAGTCAAGTGCTCTACCGACTGAGCTAATGCTCCATATAATCCTTGTCCCCTTTCAGGAACTGACTGGACTTCCCCAGTTCATCTGTAAATACAGGACCTTCTTGCACGCCCTGACTGGGCTAGCTGGATTTGAACCAGCGAATGCAGGAGTCAAAGTCCTGTGCCTTACCGCTTGGCGATAGCCCAAAATTGCTTTCGCAAGGGT
>CATJHO010000133.1 GCA_949740535.1 uncultured Lachnospiraceae bacterium | reverse complement strand
TAATCTGCAAGAATCTGGTCGATCTCCTCCTCCGAAGCATCCCAGATCTCTTTTTTCATACGGCCTATGGCAGTATCCTCGAAAAATATGGTGGGATTCTCCGTAAAAAGCCAGCTTTGATGCTTAAAATCCTTCATGTAAATTCTCCTTCCGCAAGTTTTGCTTTCGTTTATTCATATACCGTATACGGTATTCTGTACTTCGTATTTCATATTGTAGCTGTTTTTCGTTGAATTGTCAATGAATATTTTGTCTTTTTTTGATTTTTTTGTGTTTTGCACAAAAAATAGCCGCCTGATGGGGCAGGTTAGGTAAGAGGCAGCTTTTCTTTTTGGGGAAAATGGGGGAACATTCAGAAAAAAGCAAGCCCTCTGACGGGGCCTGGAAAAAGAAAAAAGAACGAGAAATCTATGCAAATAAGGCAGGACTCAGACTGGCAGTTTTTGGTTTACAATTTTATCTGGTGCAGCCTCTGCGCGTGGATTGGGGACGGCCATACAGCTGCGCCGTTCACAAAAACGCACCTGCGCCGCCCATCACTGCTTCGCAGCTTTTTTACTCATGGTTACGCTCCCTCAGCCAGAACAGCCAGCGGAAAAATCGTGCCTGCACGAATTTTCCGCTGGCTGTTCTGAATGCCCAAACTGGTGGTCAGTTTCTCCTCAATGCCTCTATGGGGCTTAATTTTGCAGCCTTTCTGGCAGGATAGATTCCGAAGAATATTCCTACGCAGGAGGAGAAGAAAGTAGCCATGATGATCGTTGATATGCTGATTCTGGCCGGGAATCCCAGCATGGGCAGGGCACAGATTGCTTTGGCTCCCAGAATTCCCAGTACAATTCCTATGATACCGCCTAGGGCTGTGATGATAGCAGATTCTGACAGAAATTGCATCATAATGGAGCGGGTTCTGGCTCCCAGCGCTTTTCGGATGCCGATCTCTCTGGTCCGCTCAGTCACGGATACCAGCATGATGTTCATTACGCCGATGCCGCCTACCAGCAGGGCAATGGCCGCCACAAAGGCGATAAAAGCAGTCAGCATATCCAGAACATCCGTGATCATTTTAATCTGGCTCTCTGCATCCTCCACATAGAATTTATCTTCTCCCTGAACCTGATACCGCCGTTCCAGCAGGCTTACAATTTCGCTGCTGACCGCCACGCTGCTGTAACCGCTGTCTGCAATGACAAAGATACCATAAAATTCATCCAGTATATAGCCAAAGGCATAGTTGGCAGTGTAAGGCATATAGAGGGATACCCGGTTGGAATTGTACATCATGCTGTTCACCAGTCCGCCCTCCCCGGACTGCTCCTCCTTGATGACGCCGATAATGGTAATCTCCTGGGTGGTCTCAAAAATTGTGACCTCCACGCCCATGCCCACCACATCATCGGTACCAAAAAGCTTCCTGGCATCGCTCTCACCAATTACGGCTACCAGATTCATAGCTTCCACATCGGAATCCGTAAAGTAACGGCCGTATTTCATCTCCGGGTTGTGAGTATACTTCAAATCCTCTGTACCTGTGGTAACGCCCACGGAATACTCTGTATCTCTGGTGGATATCAGCTTCCCGGACATGCTGTCGTTGGGCGTTACGCCCTTGACGCCTTCTACTTCTTTGATAGCCTCCAAATCCTCCGGCGTGAGGTAAATGAGATCGCTGTCTCCGTAGGCGCCGGTAATATAGATCTGCCCTCCGGCAACGGCATTCAGCTGATCGCCAATCTCTCCTTTTGCTCCCTGCCCAATGGACATAATCATAATAACAGAAGAAATTCCAATAATAATCCCCAGCATGGTAAGAATGGAACGGCCTTTGTTGGCCAGGATATTGTCCACAGCCATTTTAAAATATTCCAGTAACTGTCCCATCCCTATTCCTCCACAGCCATAACCCGCATACCCTCTTCTACCAGCATACCAGCCGTATTGAGGATTACCTTGTCTCCTACATTCAAGCCTGACAGAATCTCTACGTCCATGGCAGAAGCAAGGCCGGTCTCAACATCCTTTTTCACAACCGTGCCCATTTCATCCACCACATAGCAGAAGCTTCCATCCACTCCTGTGTTTACCGCTTCAACAGGAACCACAATCACATTTTCTGCCTTGCGGCCGTTGACAGCCACCTTGGCCTCCAGCCCCAGATAAATGTTCTCATCCGGGTTATCAATATGTATCTGAGCGCTGACTACCGGGGTGCCTTTCTCATTGTTGGCTGCCAGACGGCTCAGCTTGCTGACGGTTCCTGTATAGGTATGGCCCGCCAGACTGATCTCTGCACTCTGGCCTTCCTCCAGCTTCTCCAGGTCAAAGCGGGTTACGGACATATCTACGATGACCTCCTGATTGCTTGCAATCGTAAAGAGGTTTCCTCCTTTGGCCGCAGGGCCGCCCGGAACAGCCGTTATCTCCGTGACTACGCCGGAAAACTCAGCCTGAATGCCCGCCCGTCCCTGATCGATCTCGTCCTTGGTCATCTGAGCGTTGAGGCTGCTTAAGTCATTGTTTGTTGACAGCTCACTGCGGGCCGCTGAGGTTAAGCGGGAGTTTTCTGTGGAGTCTTTAATTCCCTGCTCCTTGGCCTTATCTGTCTGAAGCTTCTCCAGTCTCTCTGTAGAATCCTTCAAACGGTCGTTGTAGCTGTTCAGTTTATCGTTGATCTCATTCAGATGCTTCTGTTCCTCTTCAATGCGTTTCTGAGCGTTATTCCGTTTTGCCGATGCTGCCGCTATGGCATTCTGAAGGGCCTGCTCTTCTCCTGCATTGGAAGCTGTGCCCTTCTTCAGCTGCTCCAGCGCCGCCTGTGCAGTCCTAAGCTCAATGTTTGCATCCTCCAGCTCAATCTGCCGGTTATTCAGTTCCATAGAGGAAGCCGCCTGCTTCTCCGTATACTCGGTGATGCGGTCCCGTACATGCTCATTCTCATTCTCCTCTTCCTCCAGCTGCTGTTCCAGGGTGCCCAGCGCTGCAGAGGAACGGTTGAACTCGGACACATTCTTATTATCTCTGGAAATGGCATCCTGATAGCCAAAGCCGGCTGCGCTTCCTGTCAGCTCTGCCTGCCGGTAAAGCTCATCCAGTTCTGCACTGTCATAGGTCAGCAGCATCTCCCCTGCCTCCACCGTATCTCCCACTTGAAGGTTAAAGTCTGCAATTGTCGCAGATACAGGCGAAAAATATGTCTTTACCTGCTCGGATTTTACACTTCCGCTCCCTTCCACTGTCTGCTCTACGGTTCCCAGATAGGCCTCGGAAACGCTTACCTGCGGAAGCACCTCCGGCGCAAACAGCTTGGGAATGATATTCAGGGCCAGTATCACCACCACAATCCCGCCGATAATCAGGCGCTTCCGGCGTTTCTTCTTCTGCTCCGGTGTCAGAGGCTCTTTATCCGGATCGCTCTTTTTCTTCCATTTCAGAAAGTTTTTTCGTGCCCGTTCCTCTGCCTGGACTTCCGGCCTTGCAGTATCTCCCCATTCATCCAGAGGGCTTTTTTCTGCTGTCATTTCCTCCTCAATGGTCTGCTGTCCCATTTCCATGACTTCCTGTTCTTTCGCTCTCTTTTTAAACATTTCCGATTCTCCTCATTTTTTATGTCTGCTTTTTCATGTCTTGTATCTGTCTATTCCATGGTTCGATCCGATTCGATTTTCCCATCCATTATACGGATGACCCGCTTGGCCTGGGCAGCAATCCCGTCGTCATGGGTGATCAGGATGACCGTTCTTCCGCCCACGTACAATTCCTTCAGAATCCCCAGTATTTCCTTACTGGAGGCGGAGTCCAGGTTGCCGGTAGGCTCGTCAGCCAGAATCACAGGCGGCTTTGCCGCAATGGCTCTGGCAATCGCTACTCTCTGCTGCTGTCCGCCGGACATTTCATTGGGCCGGTGGTTCAGCCGATGGGAAAGTCCCACAATCTTCAGGGCATCCACTGCCAGCCTGCGGCGCTCCTTTTTGCCTACCCCCCGGTAAATCAGGGGAAGCTCTACGTTTTCAATGGCTGTCAGATTGCTGATCAGGTTAAATCCCTGAAAGATAAAACCGATCTCCCGGTTTCGGATATCTGACTGATCATCATCCGTGAGCATGGAGACGTCTTTTCCATTCAGATAATAAGTTCCCGATGTAGGGACATCCAGACAGCCCAGCATATTCATCAGTGTAGATTTGCCGGATCCGGACTGGCCGATGATGGCTACGAATTCTCCTTTGTTGATGGTTAGGCTCACATGGTCCAGCGCCCAGACTTCGTTCTCACCGGGATTGTAGACCTTGCAGATGTTCTTTACTTCTACCAGTGCGCTCATACAGCTTTTTTCACCTTTCCTGTTATGTTTCACTCTGTGCTGATAATTTTCCTTAATCTGGAACAATGCTGTTTCTTCACTTCTGTTATTACTTTTCAGCCCAAATGTATTATTTGAATAATACAGTAACACAAAATGCAGCAAGATCAATAGTATTCATAAAATCTTAAGGTTTATTTTCATTTTTCTTTTGTTCTTCTCTCAGACAATTTCTCAACAAATAGAACGAGGAAAGCCCGTCTTTTTCTTCATTATTTTTCATATATTTTATTAAATGCTGTTTTTTATGCTCTCTCTTGTGGAGATGTAAAGGAGTCCCCATATGAAAAAACTCTTGATCGCAGGATATTCAGATACCACTGTCAATTATCAAAATGCTTTTTCTGCGCTGAAAGCGGCCTTTGATACGCTTCCCTTCCGCTCTCTGGAATCTGCGGCTGATAAAGAAATCTCTTTGTGCCCCGCTGATTATGACGGCCTTGTTCTTCCCGGAGGCGGAGACATTGCGCCAGCTCTCTTTGGCGCTGAAAACCATGGCTCCCGGAATATAGATGAAGCTCTGGACCGTCTGCAGCTGAAGATTCTTGATGGGTTTCTTAAAGCCGGGAAACCGGTTCTTGGGATCTGCAAGGGGATGCAGCTTCTGAATGTTTATTTTGGCGGAACGATTCTGCAGGATCTGCCGGAGCATTCCCGGCTTGTCCATGCCTATGACAAAAAAGACCGGATTCATCCTACGAAAGCTGCCAGAGGGACGTTTCTGGAGCAGCTTTATGGACGGACGCCTGTGACCAACAGTGCCCACCATCAGGGGGTTTCGCTGCTGGGTGAAGGACTCCGGGCAGCTCAGTACAGTCATGATTTTGTGGTGGAGGGGATCTATCATGAGCGTCTGCCGGTGTTTGGGGTGCAGTGGCATCCGGAACGGATGTGCCTTACGTTTGCGAATGTGCGGATGCATGACGGGGGAGAAGTATTGAGGTATTTTCTCTCAAAGCTTTAAACCGGGACGCCCAAGAGCCTGTACCCTGCCCATCCGCCCCCGCTTCCGCTTCGTTCACAGCACAGCGGTACTAAGCTCAGCCCGTTCCTGGATTTTATGCCAGCACAGTCTGAAAATAGGACAGGAAATTCCCTCCGATTAGTTTGATCAGGGTTTCTTCTTTCACGCCCCGTTCCAGAAGAGCGGCGCTGAGCAGGAGGGTTTCTCCGTGGTGGAGCAGCAGATCGTCTTCTTCTGTCTCAAAAGTGAGTCTGGGGGTGGACGCAGACAGGCCGTTGCAAAGATCGAAGCCGAAGCCCGCATGATCTTCACCTGCTGCAGACAACAGGTACTCTGCCTGATCGCAGAGACGGGAAACCGCCTGTTCTCTTGGATATACGTAAGCTCCGGCTATGGTTCCGCAGGCATTCAGGCCTATGACGCCGCCTCTTATGGCCAGGGCTTTGATCTGATCATCTCTCAGGTTACGATAGTTGGGATGTATCCTCCAGGCGTTGGAGTGGCTGGCGATAAAGGGACGGGATGTACACGTCAGCACGTCTTCAAAACCGTCATTGTTGAGATGGCTTACATCCAAGTACATGCCCAGCTCTTCCATTTTCGCTATAGCTTCCCGTCCAAGCTCTGTGAGCCCTCCTGGAATCTCCCGCATTTCTCCGGCTTTACAGCAGCCTCTGGCCAGCGGATTGGGACGACTCCAGGTAAGACCTGCTCCGCGCACTCCCAGATCGTAGAAGGCCCGCAGAAGATATAAATCTGTACCTATGGGATCCAGGCCCTCTAAGGACAGCAGAACTGCGATTCTGTCTTCCTTCAGTGCCAGATTAAGCTCTTCCCGGCTGCTGACAATCCCTATCCTGTCCCGAATCGGCTCCAGATCCTCCCGAAGGGCCGCAATCTGAGCCACTGCTGTATGAAGCCCTTTCTCCGGCAGATCCCCTGACGGCACAAAAACCGATGACACACAGACATTTAAGCCTGCCTTTGCAAAATGTTCCAGATACCGCCGCTGTACCACATCCCGTTCTCCGGACAGCCGCCGGTGATAGACTTCCGCCGCCAGATCAAAGTGCGCGTCCACTACCGGATTTTCCTTATGTATGGCCTTCGCCCATTCCAGTAAAACTTCTTCCATGTTTACCTCCATTCATACTTCCCTGCTCCACAGACAGGGGCTGACATAAATAAGACAGAAGTTATTTCCAATATCCAGTGTCCGCTCTGTTCGCGTACATTCTGTCTGATATCGGCGGACTTTAGTCCGACAAGAGCAGACTGGGTGTACGAGAACCGTGCGGATACGGATTATGGAAATAGCTGATAACTTATTTTATGTCAGCCCCATTCTCCTATATCCTATGTTTCCCCCAAAATTTGGTTCCTCTCAGCTCACCCGCGGAAATTCCACTGTGACTGTAAAAAGATCCGCATTCAGTTCTACCTTAAAGCTCCCTCCGCAGGCCTCTGTAAAGCTCCTTGCGATGGACAGTCCAAGGCCGCTGCCGCCGTCGGTCCGGCTTTCATCTCCTCTCACAAACCGCTCCGTAAAGTCGATGCTGTCATCAAGTTCCGCCCCAGATATATTCTTAATATTTGCCACAGCCACACTGCCGTCGTCTGTGAGTGTCAGGAATATCCGCGATCCCTCAAGGGAATACTGCAGTGCATTCTGAATCAGATTCTGGAATACCCGGTACAGTCTCTGTCCGTCTGCCAGGATCATCACCGGCGCTTCCGGAATGGATGTTTTCACAGCCAGACCGCTGTCTGAAATCTGTGCATTCATATCTGCCAGGGTCTGACGCAGAAGCTTGCCCAGATCCAGCCGTTCCAGATTCACCGGAAGCTGATTGGAAGCTGCCTTGCTTATCTCAAATACATCCTGGACCATCGTTTTCAAACGTTCGGATTTTTCTCCCAGAATCTGCACGTACTCTTTTACATATTTCGGCAGATCCTCTTCCTGCTTGAGCAGCTCCACATAGCTGATTATAGAGGTCAGAGGAGTCTTAATATCATGGGAGACATTGGCTACCAGCTCCACCTTCATGCGCTCGCTTTTGGTCTGTTCCTTGAGGGCTGTCTCCATACCCTGCTGGATTTTATTCAAATTTTCCGCAGCTTCTTTCAAATCCGTATCGTCCGAAAGCCTTAAGGGTTCGGTCAGACTTCCCTCCCGGATCGCCCGAATCTGATCCGTCAAGGCTCCCAGATCTTTTGCCAGTTCCTTATTTTTCCGCAGATTCCATATACCGTATCCGAAGAAGCACGCCCCCCAGACTGCCGCAAGGGTCAGCACGATATTCCTGGGCACAGTCTGATAATAGAAGAGAGCAGCCACAGTAGAGAATACAGCAAACAATATCCCATAAACAAATATCTGGCAGTAACGCTCTACCATCCGTTTCTGTACTGGAAGTCCAAGCTCTTTGGTCCGCATGCTCTGAAATACCGGGCCCAAAAGAGACTTCCGGTTCCTCTTATTAGTCCGCAGATCCAGCACACCCAGGTAAACCATCCAGAATGCCGCTGTCAAAAAGGAGCTTCTGGTCACAAGCATTTCTGTATAATACCCCAGTTCTTCCACAGTCATATAAGCTCCGTCCTCGTAGATCCAGATAAGTTCCCGGAGTATCTCCCGCCCGCCTGTAAGCAGGAAGACAGCAGGCACTCCCACAAACACCAGCACCTTAAACTCCAGCCAGATATGTCCCAGAAATCTGCCGGCTGCCTGATCCGCTGCCCGTTTATCCCGACGGAGCACAAAGGCAGCGATCAGCAAAAGAAGGGCTGTGAGAAGCTTCCATTTGACTGCCTGGCATCCTGCACTGCGGTCCATGTAGTTCTTCTGCATCCAATAGAGCCCTCCCCGGTTCTGAATGGTTCCATATTCGGAATAATTGCCCGTAATGTAAAGCTTCGGATTCCTGGCCGCCGCTATAAAGATCACAGCTTCTTTAGTGGATTCATCTACATTAAAATTGCTGTAACCGGGTACATACCAGAGACTGTCATCTGTGTATACGCCATCTCCGTAGACATCCAGCTCTTTCCCGTCCTTATTGATGCGGACCTTTCCGTCCCCTTTATCATTAAACCACAGACAGAAATTGTACTCTTCCTCAGCAGGAAGATATTCCTGAAAATCCGGATTGTTCAGGCTCTCTCCTACTCTGGACTCCAGCTGATCCATATTGGTATAAAGGAGCTTTCCCTGATAAACCACCGCGTAGCGGAGATTCTTGTCTCTGGCATACTCCTCCATATAGGCTTTCAGACCTGTTTCCCTGGATGCAGGACTGTAAGAGCCATAATCCGGCACATCCATGCCATACTCGCGCTGCATTTCTCCCCAGGCATCTTCCGAAATCTCTGCCCCGCCTTCTGCCGCTTCTACACTAATCTCATCCTCATATACCTGCTCTGCCTCCTTCAGATATGTGCTTGTGACATCAAACTCCCAGCCGCTGTCATAGTAATACTGATTATAATATTCATAAGGTCTTTCGCTGTAAGCCACACCATAATTGTTCCACACCTTTCCGCCAGTCGCCACTCCCAGAAGCTCCTCCAGACGGTTGGACATATACCAGCGGAATTCTGCCAGTTCCTGATAGTCAGTCCCCATACAGACGGAAAGACTGTCCTGACCATTGCCAATCATACGGAGCATCGACAGGAAATTTCCAAGCAACAGGGTCATACCCACAAAAAATACTGTAAAACTAAACGTGATTTTCAATTTTCTCCATTTTGTATCCAATTCCCCACACCACCTTTAAATATTCTGGCTCCTTAGGATTAAGTTCGATTTTCTCCCGAATGCGCCGGATATGAACCATCACTGTATTTTCCGGAGCAAAGGCTTCTTCCTCCCAGACCCGCTGGTAGATCTCCTCCGCCGGAAAGATACGTCCCCGGTTCCGCATCAGCAGATCCACAATCCTGGTCTCTGTGGCTGTGAGCTTTACCGGCTCTCCGTCCGCATAGAGCACGCGTTCCTCCATCCGGTATAAAAGACGCCCGTTGCATATCACATCTGCCTGCTGCTGCGCGTGGATGTCTCCCAGGGAAGTGTACCTCCTCAAGTGGCTTTTCACCCGTGCTGCCAGTTCCTGTGGATTAAAAGGCTTGGACACATAATCGTCCGCTCCCATGGAAAGACCCAGAACCTTGTCTGTATCCTCGCTTTTGGCGCTTAAGACAATGATGGGAAGATTCTTCCGCTCCCGGATTTTCATCACAGCAGACAGACCGTCCAGTCTTGGCATCATAACATCCATTATAATCAGCCGTACAGGATGCTCTGCCACAATCTTCAGCGCTTCCATGCCGTCGTAGGCTTTCAGCACTTCATAGCCTTCTTTTTCCAGCAGGAGACTGATAGCCTTTACGATTTCCCGGTCATCATCCACCACCAGCACACATTCGTTCATAATCGTTCTCCTTCCTTTTGCCTGATTAAAGGATAGAAAATATTTCTTACAAAAGGATCGTCGTATTTCTTACAGATTTCTTACAAATTCCAGCGTGGCTCCCCCGAATCAGTACATGAACTGCACATCATCCTCATTGGCCGGATTGACCAGAACTGTAACCTTTTCGATCTCTTTGGTGTCAAAAGATACAATCCGTCCTGCTTTCAGATTCTCCAGAAACAGATCCTTGGCCTTCATCATCAGCTCCAGATCATCTTCCTCTGCTATCCATTGTCTTCCGAAGATTATCTGGCTGTACTCCTCCTGGCCTCCTTTCTCCCACCAGACATCCGGCTGCACCCGCTTTCCGTTATAAGTCACACAAAAACGGATGGTATTTTCCGGAATTCTGGCATCTGTCAATATCTCTGCCCGATCCCAATTGTACCAGCCTGTGATCAGGGTTCTCTGCTCTTCCGGTTCGAACTCCACATCAAAATTGCCCGTCTGCATTTCCGTCTCTCCCAGTACCTGTTCCCCCTCATAAGCCAGAGAGGTAATTTCTGTAAACAGGACGCCTGTGCCGATTCCCATCAGCAGAATACCTGCGCTGAATACACCCAGTAATATTTTATGTAACTTTTTCATCTCCATCCTCCTATTCCAGTTCCGTAGTATCCCGCTCACCGCATCCTTTTACAGAACAATTTCCAGCCATACTGCTTATGTCTGTAAATCGTTCTATGACTTCTTTTTTCCTGCGCAGCATCAGGCTGTAGGCGCCGCAGGAAAGCGCTCCAAAGCAGAGCATCCCGCCCAGGCAGATAATGAGTATTCCCAGCAGCGGATATCCCTGCGGCAGCAGAATCAGCCCGGCCCCCAGGCCTGCCAGTGTGATCATGGCTAAGAATCCGCAGAATACACTCATAAAGAGCCATGTGAGATTCCACAAAAGCCGCATCCACCAGATACTGAGCCGGACAATCCAGCTCCAGAGTCTTTTTATACCTCTTCCAAAGACAGTACAAATCTGCTTTATGGCGCCTGGCTTCTTCTGCCCGGAGAACACGGCCGGTTCTGTACCTGCTGCCCGTCTCTCCTCCATATCCTGCTGCCTCCCGGCTTCTCCCTGCATTGCTTCGATTTCCTGTCTTTCGTAATCCACTGCCGGTTTCATCTCCTCTCTTCCGGAAAACGGCTTCCTCACCCAGGCTGCCAGTTCCCGGCACTTCCGGCCAAACCAGTGGAAGCCCCGGCCGGTTCCCTGAATACATGCTTTCGTCTTTGTCTTTAAAAAACTGCCGGTTTTCCGGAAGAATGTTCCGATCTTTGAAATCCCGGCTCCTTTCAGAACCGGCATCCGCGCGGCCGGCTTCTTGCTGTCAAACTCCGGCTTCACATGATAGGCCTCCAGAATCTCTGCCGCCAGCTCTTTCATAGGACCGAAATCCCGGATGGCTTCTTCCTCAGTCAGGCCTTTCTGAATCTTCATATCTATGTGCTGGGCATATTCTTCCAGAATATCCTCCTGCTCCTGATCCTCCAAAATCCGAAGGTATCCCCGCAGTTCTTCCAAAAATGTCTCTTTATTCATGTTCTTTTCCCTCCTTCAAAAAACGGCTGACCCTTGTCTGAAATTCTTCCCACTCTGCTTCCAGCAAATCCCGGTGCAGAATTCCCGCCGCAGTGAGATGGTAATACTTCCGCGGCGGACCCTCTGTGGATTCCCGCAGGTAGGTCTCAAAATAGTGCTCATTGGTCAGCCGCTTCAGCAGTGGATAGATGGTTCCCTCGTTTACATCCACCACCTGGGACACATCCTCCACCAGCTCATACCCGTACATATCCTTCTTGCGCACAGATTCCAAAACAATGAGCTCCAGTACTCCTTTTTTAAATTGTGGGTTCATCCCTTCTCCTCTCCTTAGGGTTCTGCCCGCCCCTGTATACCAGAATACTTCCGGCAGGCTCCTTTCTGGTATTATAGTACGCCAGCTACTATGTATTGTCAAGTACTAATATTTTAAAAATACTAAAGTCTGTTAATTCTCCGGTTGACAATCCTGTCTAATAATGTTAGACTATATGTGTCTAATAGTATTAAACAGCGCATAAAACACAATGCATATACCCGTAATCTATTTACCAGATATCGACAAGACAGAGAATTCAAGTCAAATGGACGCACATTCAAGATTAAATCCAAACGTTCAATTTTTCTTCAGAAGCTTACAGGAGGATACTTATGGAACCATACAAATTAGGAGAAATGGAACAGAAATTCGCAGATCTGATTTGGGCAAACGCCCCCATCCCCACCGGAGAGCTGGTGAAGCTCTGCGGACAGGCCTTTGACTGGAAACGGACCACAACGTATACCATGCTCAAAAGGCTCTGCCTGCGCAATCTTTTTGCCAATGAGAACGGCATCGTACAGATACGCACCAGGAAGGAAGATTTTCAGGCGGCACAGGGGGAACAATTTCTGAAGGAGAACTTTGACGGTTCTCTTCCCCGGTTCCTTACCGCATTTTCCAGAAGGAAAAAACTGAACAGCCGGGAAGTAGAAGAGCTTCGGAAACTGATCGAAGCCTATGAGGAAGAGGAGGAATCCACATGTTAGAATCTGTATTTATACGTATCTTAAATATGAGCCTTACCGGCAGTGTGATTATTCTGGCCATGCTTGTAGTCCGTCTGTGTCTGAAACGGGCTCCCAGAATCTTTTCCTATGCTCTGTGGGCTGTGGTTCTCTTCCGTCTGCTCTGCCCGGTGTCCTTCTCTTCCAACGTTTCCTTTCTGGGCCTATTGGAGCAGAAATCCACCAGCCAGGGACGGATGGAATATATTTCGGAGGACGCCGGTTCCCGGATTGGACTGGATACGCCTGCAGCTGTTTCCAGCGACAGCACCGAACAGCCGGCTCTTCCGGCTCAAAATGTCCCTCAGCCATTCTCTCCTTTTTCCTTGCTGCTTAAAGCCGGATCCCTTACGTGGATTCTGGGTATCACCGTCATGATTATTTACAGCGCCTATTCTCTCTTCCGGTTAAGGAAACGGATAAGACAGGCGGCAAAAGAGCGGGAACATATTTACCGGCTGCCCGGTCAGGGCACGCCCTTTGTCTATGGAGTTTTCCGACCCCGCATTTACCTTTCCCAGACTCTGGGGCCTGAGGAGGAAACCTACATCCTTCTCCATGAGCAGATCCATATCCGCAGAAGAGATCCCCTGTTCCGGGCCCTGGCTTATCTGGCGCTCTGCCTCCACTGGTTCAATCCTTTTGTCTGGCTGGCTTTCTCCTTAAGCGGGCAGGATATGGAAATGTCCTGCGACGAGGCGGTCATCCGCCAGATCGGGAGCAGTGTGAAGAAAAAGTACTCCGCTTCTCTTCTGGCTCTGGCGTCCGGCCATCCCATGGTAAAAGGACTTCCCATCGCATTCGGAGAAGGAAATACAAAAGAACGGATCCAAAATATCCTCCGTTATCAGAAGCCTGCCAGGATCCTTTCTCTGATTGCCGCCCTTGTATGCGTGGTACTGGGGGTACAATTTCTGGCCAATCCTCATGCTAATCAAAACAAGGACAGTGCGAAACCTGTTTTTTATGGAATTGTTACTTATGCAGATATGGAAGGGGCAGAACTGCCGCTGATCGTCCGTATTCCCCGCCTGGGTGATATGGCGATCCCGGCTGCGGACCTGGTGGAGCCCTATATCGAAATTGATTTTGATGGTCTGGAAGCAGGAGATCTGATCCGCATTACCTTTCCGGAAAACCAGGAAGTATCTGTCATGGAAACTTATCCCGGACAGTTTTCAGAAAAAGCTGAAAAAATCGAGGTTATGGGGCGGGGTCTCTTTGCTCTCCATTACGAAAGCGCGGACCGTTACCGCTTCACTGTTCCTCTGGGAATGGCTCCGCAAGCAGAACCAGGGGATCTCCTTGAGATTTATCATCCTGCCCCGGAGATTGACGGACAGGAGCAGGAGCTTCTATCCTCCATCGAGATTTTGGATGTGGTTCCGGAACAGTATCAGATTTGGGTCAATATGTCCACAGAAGAAGTAGAAATCTTCCTGTCCGAATTTGCCTCCGGCATTGAATGCAGGGTTGTAAAGCAGGAACGTAATGAATCCTCTGAGGAAGAAGGGTTTTCTCTGGAAGATGTGGAAATCCCCTATCTCTCTATGGCTGACATCCGGTCAGAGAGCGGGCTGAACGGCATTTACCGGCTGAATCTTATAAGTGTCTCCCGAAGCGCCTGGGGGATTGACCGCTATCTAATGGACGACGCAGACACAGATGAGAGCGGGCTTCCTTTCCTTGCATTTGCCGAGGACTGTGTATTTGAAGTCAATCAAAGCATGAACGCTGTCAGCTATAACGAAGTATCTTTTGATGACTTCGCCGCGCTGGCAGAAGCAGGCCATGACTGGATCAATCCCTTATGCACGCTCCATTTTGAAGACAATCAGATCACACAGGCCTCTCTGGAAAGTGCCTGGTATGAATATGGTGTCAAATACGAACCCTTTACGCGGGACACCTGGTATTCGGATATTCAGAAATTCCCGGAAATGAACGGCAGAGATCCGCTTGCCACCTGCTATACCCTTGTCCGCACTGAGGAAGCGGATTTTGCATCCGAATACGGCATTGAAACAGCAGAAATTTATACAGGAAATATCGGCGACGGGGACAGTGGGATTGTGCTCTTCAAAAATCAGGCCGGAGAACTCCTCTACTCTGAGAGCGCCCACACTGCCAGGGCCGGTTGGAACAACATTTATCTGGGAGAAGTGGATGGAAAGGCATTTCTTATGACGCTGCACATTGAAGATCGGGATACCTTCGGCTGCTACAGCTACCAGGTATTCCGGTTTGGGCAGGGAGGAAAAATCTACCAGTACGGCGGCTCCTCCTTTTCATTCAACCAGGATCTGATTGCCAGCAATGAAGAAGTCTTTGCCATGTGGATGCAGCCCCTGACTTCCTATCTGGAACACAGCCATCTGCTTCTCAGCACCCAGGATGGAGAGGTACGGACTGAGCCTGTCTGTGAAAGCGGGAAGTATTCTTATGAGGCACTCAGGAAGGAGTTTTGATTGTACTTATTTTAAGATACCCGCTCAATCCTCACTTATTCCCAACAGCCTGCAAAAATTCCCATACAGGATCTTCTCCATTACATCCGCCCCCAGATCAAAGCTCCGCAGCTGCTCCACTGCATCCTTGGGTTTCCACATGGGAAAATCCGAGCCAAACAGAAAACGTTCCGGCCCAAAACGGTCGAACATCCGGTAAACCATTTCCTTGGACACCAGGGGAATGGTGCTGGAAGTATCATAGAACACATTCTCCGGCTGCGGGTGGTTCAAAGACTGTTCCCAGATCGTCCAGCCGCCAAAATGAGCGGCAATTACCTTCAAATCCGGCACCTTCCGCAGAAGATTTGTCAGACGCTTGGGAGAGGAATAATCATAACGGTCGTCTCCCATATGGAAGAGCACCGGAAGTCCTCTTCTGGCTATGGAACGGTACATGCCGATCCCGCAGGACGCATCAATGGGAACCTTCTGGAAATCCGGGTGAATCTTCAATCCCCGAAGTCCCAGCTCCTGCATCCGGTCCAGCTCCTCCTCATAACCGTCCATTCCCGGAAAGAGTGAGCCAAAGCCGATAAAGCCCGGATGCTCACGAGCCGCCTCTGCCAGAAAGGTATTGATATTGTGGACCTGCTTGGGCGTGGTGGCGGAATTGCTGATGACGCACCGGCTGATGCCTGCCTCCTCAAGCTCTTTCAAAAGAATCCCTGTCCCTGCCATGGCGTAAGGATCTTTGTCATAAAATTCTCCGATGGAATGAGCTGCCTTTTCTGCCAGCTTATCGGGAAATACGTGTATATGGATATCTGCTGTTTTCATCACTGAGCTTCCCTTTCTCTGCGGACCAGCCTTAAGCTTCCTCTTCCTCAATGCGGATATTGTCTCCTTCCCGCAGCTGCTGCAGGAACACCCCCGGCGTTCCATTGACTGTCAGCGTAATCCGTCCTTTGGCCTGTTTCAGATCTATGCCGGAATACTGAATCATATCCATCAGGAAATAAGCGCTCCCGTCTTCCTTCTTCGGCAGACTGATGGGCTGGCCGTTCAGATGGAAATGAACCTTGGGTTCCGGCCTTTTTACCGGTTCCGATACTCTGGCAGGCTCGGATACTTCTTCTGGTTTCAGCGCTTCACCGGCTCCCGGCGCCTCTTCTAATTCGGCGGTTCCTTCCGATGCAGGTGTTTCTTTTGGCTCAGATACTTCTTCCGTCCCCGGATCTGTATCACTTTCAGATACCGGTTCCTCCTCTGATATCTCTGATAACTCCTCAGGCTCTTCCTCTGCTTCCGGTTCCGCTTCCTCTCCCGGCATCCGAAGTACAATTACATCCCCGTTTTTCAAAGGCGTCTCCAGATCCGCCCGTTCACCATTCAGCGTCAGATCCAGACAGTCTGCAGCTCCCTCAATATCTCCCAGACAGGCCGATGCGGACTCCCCTGACACAGCGGGCGTAAAATCAATCTCATCACCAGCCTGAATAATCTCTGAAAGCTTTCCTTCCTTTTTGTTTATGAAAAGAGAGGCCGGTTCCACAGTCGTACCGTAGAATACCTTCCGTTTTCCATTTACCGTCACCACCAGATTAAAGCCGCTGCGGCCCATGATATCCAGGAAGCTGTAGCCATTCATCATCAAAAGATTCAGAGCCGTAAAGCTTCCACTGCGGAAGAGGTTGGCCGGCCGGCCGTTCAGCATCACACGGAAGCTGGCATTAATAAGATTCAGCCCGGAAGAAACCACAATCCCAAGAGGTGTGGCATACTCCGGATTATTCAGATCATACTCATCGGAAAAAGCGGTGGTGCGGAAATTATTGCCTGCAATGGCTACCCGCTTGGCGTCCATTTGAAGGGCTGCTGTAAGCCCGTCCTTCAGGCCTGTCAGCTTGCTGCCGCCTCCCGCCAGAAATAAGGCAGAGGGCGGATTGCCGTTGATCTCCAGAATCTTATCGGCAATCTCCTTGCACAGCACATCGGAGGTGTCCTGAATGGTTTCCAAAAGCTCATCCCTGGAAATGCTCTGCTCAAATCCCAGAATGTCCGTGAACGCAATCTCCTCTTCCCGATCCATTCGGTGCTTCATAAACTCCGCCGTCTCGAAGTCCACCAGGTACTCCTTCATCAGGGTCTCTGTGATCTCATCCCCCGCCACAGTGGCCATGGTATAGCCGGTTACGCTTCCGTCTGTACAGGCGGCAATATCCGAGGTTCCTGCTCCAATGTCAACCATAACCAGATTCAGAAGACGCAGATTGGCCGGAATCGCTGCATTGATGGCCGCAATGGGCTCCAGGGTAATACTTGCCACCTCCAGGCCGATTTTATTCATAGTCGTATACAGACTTTCCACAACCTCGCTGGGCAGGAAGGTTGCAATCAAATCCACCTTCACCTGTTTTCCCCGATGATCCTTCAGGCTGGAAATCATATATTTATCCAGATAATACTGACATACGGTATAGCCTACCAGATAGAAACGGCGGTTATCCTCCTCTGCCCGGTTTTCCGCGTCAAAGGCTTCCTCGGCTTTGCTGACAGCCCCTGCCTCCAGACGGCTGATTACCTCATCATCAATCAGCTCTGTTCCCGGCACATCCATTTCAAATTCCGCCCGCTTTGTCCGCAGAGCACGTCCGGCCGCAGCCACACATACCCGCTCCAGCTTAAAATGCAGCTTACTCTCCAGCCTCTGTTTCACTTTCCCGGCCAGAGCCGCCACTCTGTCTATATTCTCGATCTGCCCGTCAACCATTGCCCGCTCTGCATGTTCTTCTTTCTCAATGGCAATGATCCGTACCTTCTCGTTTTCCACGGTTCCCACCATTCCGATAATACTCCGGGTTCCGATATCCAGCGCAAATATAGTCTGTTCCGCCTGAATCTGCGTCTTTTTCACCTGTCCTGCCGCCATGCTTTCCCTCCTGTGTCCTCTGCATGTTCTCACCGCTTATCTTTAAACAACATTATAGACAAATCCAGAGGTAATGTAAATCATTTTCTCCCAGAAACTTTCTGTGTCCATCCAATAAACAGATCTGTTAAATGCATATAAAAAGACTGTTGCAAAATGCGAACCTCTGCCGCATATAGTACCAATATCCGTTCCCCTGTTACTATATGCTGCAGCTGCTTTGTATTTTACAGCAGCCTCTCTTACACATAATTTTCTAATTTAAATTTTCCTAATCCGCTCCAAAGCTGCCACCGTATTCTCATAAGAACCAAAGGCTGTCAGCCGGAAGTACCCTTCCCCGCCGGGTCCAAACCCGGATCCCGGTGTTCCCACTACCCCGGCCTCTTCCAGCAGATGGTCAAAGAATTCCCAGGCCGTCATCTGTCCCGGTGTCTTCAGCCAGATATAGGGAGCATTCACGCCGCCGGATACGGTATATCCTGCATCCTTTAGACCCTCACGGATGGTTCTGGCATTCCTCATGTAATAATCCACCTGCTCCTTCAGCTGTATCCTTCCAGCCTCAGAGTATACGGCCTCTCCCGCCCGCTGGACAATATAGGGGGCTCCATTGTATTTGGTGCCATGCCGTCTTGCCCACAGGCTGTGCAGAGCTGTTTCCCCGCATTTTAGTTCCTTTGGAACCACTGTATACCCCAGGCGCACCCCCGTAAAGCCTGCGTTCTTGGAAAAGCTCTTCAGTTCGATGGCACAGGTTCTGGCTCCGGCGCACTCATAAATGGTGTGAGGCACATTTTCCTCCGAAATATAAGCTTCGTATGCGGCATCGTAGATGATCACTGCCCCTGCCCGTCTGGCATAGTCTACCCACACCTGCAACTGATCTTTGGTGACGGCGGAACCTGTGGGATTGTTGGGGAAACACAGGTATATGAGATCCGGCGTCTTCTTTGGAAGCTCCGGCACAAATCCGTTTTCGGCCAGACAGGGCATATAGATCACATTGCTCCACATTTCTGTCTCAGGATCGTAGTTCCCGGCCCTGCCTGCCATGGCATTGGTATCCACATAAACAGGATAAACGGGATCACAGACGGCAATCCGGTTATCCAGACTGAAAATTTCCTGAATGTTGCCGGAATCACATTTTGCCCCGTCACTGACAAAAATTTCATCCGCCTGAATGTCTGCCCCTCTCTGCTGATAATCGCATTCTGCAATAGCATTTCTCAGGAATTCATACCCCAGATCCGGTGCATAGCCGCGGAAGGTCCCGGCCGCGCCCATCTCATCCACTGCCTTGTGCATGGCCTCAAGAATGGCCGGAGCCAGGGGCTGTGTCACATCTCCGATTCCCAGACGGATAATCTGTTTCTCCGGGTGTTCTGCCGTGTAGGCTGCCACTTTCTTTCCGATGGTGGAAAAGAGATAGCTTCCCGGAAGCTTTAAATAATTCTCATTAATCTTATACATGGCTTCTCCTTATTCCAGTTCCGCAGTCCCTTCCACAGCCCCACCGTTACAGAAGGATTTCCGGCCGTTAAATCCCGTCCGTAATTCCTTCTGGGGCTGTATCCGGGATCTGCTGTTTTATTTTCCCAGTTCCGCAGTCCCTCCCGCAGCCCCCGGACACAACCCCAGTGCTTCCAGATCTATTTCTCCTTCAAATACTTCCGCGGCAGGGCCTGTCATATACACACAGTTGTCTTCCTCATTCCAAAAGATCTCCAGGTCTCCCCCCAGCAGCCGGACGGTAACTTTCCGCTCTGTGAAGCCGTTGAGAACTGCCGCCACTGCCGTTGCACAGGCTCCCGTGCCGCAGGCCAGGGTTTCCCCGGATCCCCGCTCCCAGACCCGCATCTCCAGAGTATGCTGGTCAACCACCCGGACAAATTCTGTATTTACCCGATCCGGAAAGCGCTCATGCTTCTCGAATTCCGGCCCCAGCTCCGGAAGCTTCAGATTTTTTACTTCCTCAAGAAAGATCACGGCATGAGGATTTCCCATAGAAACGCAGGTCACCGCATAGGTCTGTCCCGCTGCAGAAAAAGGCTCCGCTACCAGCCGTTCCCCTTCTCCCAGCACCGGAATCTGAGAGGGCTTCAAAATCGGTTCGCCCATATTTACCTGTACCTGTGATACCTTCCCGTTCTCCACCATTAGCTTCAAATGCTTAACCGCGCCGCCGGACAGGATCCGCAGATCTGTTTTATGGGTAAGGCCTTTGTCATACACATATTTTGCCACGCAGCGGATTCCGTTCCCGCACATTTTTCCGTAAGAGCCGTCTGCATTGTACATGGCCATCTCAAAATCCGCCTCTTTGGCAGGCTGAATCAGAATCAGACCGTCCGAGCCGATCCCTTTGTGCCGGTCACTGACCAGGCGGGCTGTTTCTTCCGGGTTTTTAAGAGGGACTTTTGTGCAGTCCACGTAGACGTAGTCATTTCCGATTCCGTGCATCTTGGTGAATTTCATTTTTTTCTCTCCTTCATTATCTTTGATTAAATAGTATGTATTTTAAATACGCCGGCTAAGCTCGAATCCGCCTTGCGGCTGCTTCTCGCTTTGGGGCTTCGCCCTATGGGTAGAGTGGCAGGGACTGGACAGACTGGGGGCAGCGAGCCGGGGGAGGGCCTGCCC
>CATJHO010000132.1 GCA_949740535.1 uncultured Lachnospiraceae bacterium | reverse complement strand
TTCGAGCGATGGAAGCTGCGATTATCGACTGAGCAGCATTGAAGTAAAAAACGGGGACGGAAGCTATGCCTTTGTGGGAAAGGTTGCAAAGCATGAGATTTATGCGGGCAAGTATTCCCTGGCAGGCCTTCCTTCCCTGTGGGTAACGGAAAAGGACCGGGTGGACACCCTGGAAATCTGGCTGACAGATCCGGCCACACAGCTTACGGTTGTGCTCTGTTACTCGGTTTTTGAAGAAAAAGATATTATTACCCGGTCGGTCAAGGTGCTCAATGAGAGTGAGGATACCATTTATCTGAACCGCATTATGTCGATGACCATGGATTTTATGGATTCCGATTATGATTTTATTCATTTTGACGGGCGTCATACCATGGAGCGTGAGTGGAGCAGAAACCCTCTGGCCTACGGGATTCAGAATGTGGGGAGCTTCCGGGGAGCTTCCAGCCACCAGCACAATCCATTTACGATTCTTTGTGAGAGGGGAGCCAGTGAGGATGATGGCCGCTGCTATGGATTTTCTTTTGTATACAGTGGCAATTTTATGTGCAAGGTGGAAAAAGACCAGTATGATCAGACCCGGATTGTGATGGGCATTCATCCCAAGCATTTTTCCTATCAGCTGAAGCCCGGCGAGCGTTTTACGGCTCCGGAGGTGGTGCTGGCTTACTCCGGAAAGGGACTGACCCATCTGACACACCTGTATCACAATATTTACCGGGAAAACCTGTGTAAAAGCCCCTATGTAAAAAGGGAACGGCCTGTTTTGATTAACAGCTGGGAGGCGGCCTACTTTGATTTTGATGAGGCAAAGCTTCTGGATATTGCAAGAGCGGCGGTAGATATGGGCGTAGAGCTTTTTGTTCTGGATGACGGCTGGTTCGGGGATCGGAACAATGACAGCGCGGCGCTGGGCGACTGGGATGTGAATATCAAAAAACTGCCCAGAGGGCTTCGGGGACTTTCGGAAGAGATTCATGGAATGGGTTTGAAGTTCGGCCTTTGGATTGAACCGGAAATGGTGTCCGAGAACAGCAGGCTGTACCGGCAGCACCCGGACTGGTGTCTGCAGATGCCCCGCCGCCAGCCATCCAGAGGCAGATACCAGCTGGTGCTGGATCTGTCAAGGGCGGATGTGCGGGATTATCTTGTAGATTCCATCAACGGCGTGCTGGACAGCGCCCGGATTGAGTATGTCAAATGGGATATGAACCGTTTTATTACAGATGCCTGGTCAGCCATTGCAGAGAAAGAAAAGCAGGGCGAGATTTACCACCGTTATATTCTGGGGCTGTATGATATTATGGACCGCATTATTCTCACCCATCCGGAGATTCTCTTCTGCGGATGCAGCGGAGGAGGGGGACGGTTTGATCCGGGAATGCTTTACTATCAGCCGCAGATCTGGTGCAGCGACAATACGGATGCCGTGTGCCGCTTAAAGATACAATATGGAACTACGTTTGTTTACCCGGTTTCTGCTGTGGAATCTCATGTGTCTGTGTGCCCCAATCATCAGACAGGCCGTACGGTGCCCATTAAGACCAGAGGGGTGACGGCTATGGACGGAATTCTGGGCTACGAGCTGGATTCTACCAAACTGACCCAGGAAGAAAAACGCATCTGCAAAGAGCAGATACAGTGTTATAAAGAGAATTATGCACTGATTGTTTCCGGTGATTACTACCGGCTGACCAATCCGTATACCTTTTTGGAGTATACTGCCTGGGAGCATGTATCTCCGGATCAGAAAGAAGCATTGATTTCCCTGGTGCTTACTGAGAAGGAGGCCAATGATGCTCAGCGGTATGTGAAGGCCAAAGGCCTGAACCCGCAGATGCGCTATCAGGTGGAAGGTATGGAAGGAAGCTTTTCCGGCCAGGCTCTGATGAGCGCCGGACTTCCGGTGCCGGGCAGGCTGCTGCAGTATGAGGCGGTGCAGTACCATATTCGAGCTGTATAAAGAATCAAAAATATTGTTGTACTGGAATGGAGTAGAGAGATGAAGGATGTTGTACTGGAGTGGTATATTCCTTATGTAATGCCAAAAGGAAAACGGCTGTTGAAAGCAGTTATGCTGGCATCCATGGTGGTGCTGGTGGTGGATACGATTATTTATCCGCTGCTGTTTCTGCCAGTGCTGGCTTTCGTGGTCATCGGCATCCTGCTGCTTCGAAGCTGGCGGTATGAATTTGAATTTGTGTACGTGAATGGAGATTTTGAAGTCTCCAAAATTATCCGCAAGGAGAAGCGCAGGGATCTCTACCGCTGTGAGCGCAAGAATATAGAGTATGTGGCAAAAGGCCGGAAGCAGGCTTCAGGCTGCCGGGTCCGTGATTTTACATCTGGCTGGGAGCAGGCGGAGGTGTACACCATGAAAGTGGGCAATGAGCTGATTTACCTGGAACCCAACAAGGAATTTTTGGAGGAAATGCAGCTGCACCGGCTTTTAGAGAAAAACTAAAGAAATACATGTAATGATAGAACCTAAATAATCAAAACAGCAGACCCCGGACACAGTCCCAGAAGGATTTACGGACGGCAGTTACCGGCCGGAAATACTTCTCAGCAAGGGACAGTGGGAGGGGCTGCGGAACTCAAATAATGTAAACAGCAGACCCCGGACACAGTCCCAGAAGGATTTACGGACGGCAGTTACCGGCCGGAAATACTTCTTAACAAGGGGCAGTGGGAGGGGGCTGCGGAACTCAAATCAGGAGGTAAGAGGGATGGCAAGCTTATCATTAAAAAATATTTGGAAGAGATATCCCAACGGATACGAGGCAGTAAAAGATTTTAACCTGGAAATTGAGGATAAGGAGTTCATTATCTTCGTAGGTCCGTCAGGATGTGGAAAATCTACCACCCTGCGTATGGTAGCAGGCCTGGAGAGCATTTCTTCCGGCGAGTTTAAGATTGACGGCCAGATGATGAACGATGTGGAGCCCAAGGACAGGGATATTGCAATGGTGTTCCAGAGCTATGCTCTGTATCCGCATATGACCGTGTACGACAATATGGCGTTCGGCCTGAAGATTAAGAAGACTCCCAAGGATGAGATTGACAGGAAGGTGCGGGAAGCAGCCAAGATCCTGGATCTGGAGAAGCTTCTGGACCGGAAGCCCAGAGCGCTTTCCGGCGGACAGCGCCAGCGTGTGGCTATGGGCCGCGCCATCGTAAGAAATCCCAAGGTATTCCTGATGGATGAGCCTCTGTCCAACCTGGATGCGAAACTGCGCGTGCAGATGCGTACCGAGATCTCCAAGCTTCACCAGAGACTGGGCGCTACGATTATCTATGTAACCCATGATCAGACTGAGGCGATGACACTGGGAACAAGAATCGTTGTTATGAAGGACGGCGTGGTTCAGCAGATTGCCAGCCCCCAGACCTTGTACAATGCTCCGGATAATCTGTTCGTAGCAGGCTTTATCGGTTCTCCGCAGATGAACTTTGTGGATGCAGTCTGCCAGGCAGAGGGAGAAGAGGTATTCCTGAAAGCCGGTGAGTACCGCATTGCGCTTTCCAAAGAAAAGGGCAGAAAGCTCCTTGACGGCGGCTATGCGGGAAAAGAAGTGGTTATGGGAATCCGTCCGGAGGACGTAAGCGATCCGGCAACCACCAGAGCCAAGAATCAGGCAGTGGTAAAAGGAACGGTAAATGTGTATGAGCTCTTGGGTGCAGAAGTGTATCTGTACTTTGATATGTGCGGAACGCAGATGACGGCGAGAGTAAGCTCCAGCACAGCGGCCCGCGAGAATGATGTAGTGGATTTTGTTCTGGATACAGATAAGATTCATGTATTTGACAAAGAGACAGAAATAGCAATTACCCATTAATCACAGAGCCGGCAGCCAAATATGAGTAAAATCAAGCACATAATTTTCAGCACGTTCTAAGGCTGTTCTATGTGGGATGGGAGATAGCAATTTCATAAAAGTAGTGAAAGATGTTCCGAGGGCAGGAGGCCGCGGTACAGCAGTTCGGCTATGGGCGGAGTTGCTGCGGCTTCCTGTTTTTGGGCTTAAAAACGGCAGAGAATGCCGGCGCGGGAGAGTATTGCCCGCGGGAGTAAAGGAGGAATCGGATGACAAATACAGTAGAATTTGAGACCCGGATGGCAAGACATCTGGATGAATTGAAATGGCTGTACTGTGAGCTGTATCCGGAGGATGGGTTTTCCTATCTGTGCGGGCGGCTGAAAGCCAGATATGAGGAGCGCAAGGCTTCCCTGAAAAAGCTTGACCGGTCCCGTGAAGCAGATCCGGACTGGTACAGGCGTAACGATATGCTCGGCATGATGATGTATACCGAAGCCTTTGCCGGGAACCTGAAAGGGGTAAAAGAGAAACTGCCTTATGTCCGGGAGTGCGGCGTTAATTATCTGCATCTTATGCCTCTTCTGGATTCCCCGGAAGGGAAGAGTGACGGAGGTTATGCGGTTTCAGATTTTGGGAAGGTGCGCCCGGATCTGGGAACCATGGAGGACTTGGCGGACCTGGCGGAAACCTGTCACAGGGATGGGATCAGCATCTGCCTGGATTTTGTCATGAACCATACCTCCGAAGAGCATGAATGGGCAAAGCGGGCCAGGGCAGGAGAGAAGGAATTTCAGGACCGTTATTTCTTTTATGACAGCTATGAGATTCCGGGCCGTTATGAGATGACCTGTCCCCAGGTATTTCCCACCACGGCGCCGGGGAACTTTACCTGGCTGGAAGATGAGAAAAAGTATGTGATGACAACGTTTTATCCCTATCAGTGGGACTTGAATTACCGGAATCCCTTTGTGTTTCACGATATGACAGACTGTCTTTTGAATCTGACCAATCAGGGAGTAGATATTATACGGATTGATGCGGTTCCCTATATCTGGAAGGAACTGGGTACTAACTGCCGGAATCTGCCGCAGGTTCACAGCATTGTGCGGATGCTGCGGATGATCTGTGAAATTGTGTGTCCCGGCGTGCTGCTTCTGGGTGAGGTAGTGATGGAGCCGGTAAAGGTAGTTCCCTATTTTGGCACAGTAGAAAAGCCGGAGTGCCATATGCTCTACAATGTAACCACCATGGCAACTACCTGGCATACAGCTGCCACAGAAGATACATCCCTGCTCAAGCGGCAGATGGATGTTGTGAACAGTCTGCCAAAAGAGTACGTATTCCTGAATTATCTGCGGTGCCATGATGACATCGGCTGGGGACTGGACTATGACTGGCTGAAAGAAACAAAGGGCATAGAAGAAGTTCCGCATAAGAAATACCTCAATGCGTTTCTGACAGGAAAATGGCCTGGTGCGTATTCCAAAGGAGAGCTTTACAACGACGATCCCGCTTCCGGCGATGCCCGGCTCTGTGGAACCACCGCATCTTTGTGCGGGCTGGAACGGGCTGTGGAAGAAGGAGACGAAGAGGCCAAGGCAAAGGCGCTGCGGTTTGTAGAGATGCTTCACGGATATATGCTGGTTCAGTCAGGCATTCCTGTGATCTACAGCGGAGATGAGATTGGACAGTTTAATGATTACGGGTATCATCAGGATCCGAAGAAGGCAGCAGATTCCCGTTATCTTCACAGAGGAAACTTTTCCTGGAAGAAGGCAGAGCTTCGGAAACAGGAAGGAAGCTATCAGAAGGAACTGTTTGACTGTATCCGCAGAATGGAAGCCTTCCGGGCAGAACATCCCGTATTTTTGAACCAGGCGGCAGTCTGGACAGCTGATACTTATGATGCGGCCATTCTTTGTGTAAACCGGGCCTTTGAGGAAGAGAAGCTGACAGCGCTGTTTAATTTCAGCGGGCAGGAGCGGACTGCCTGGATTAATGAGGACGGCGTGTATATAGATCTGATTTCCGGAGAGCAGATCGAAGGAAAGGAAGTCAGTCTTCCGGCTTACGGAATGCGCTGGCTTCTGCGGGAATAGGCGGTATTTATGAAATTAAGAAGAGACAGGCTGGGATTTTTGCTGGAGCAGGAATCCTGGTCTTATTTTTTGTATATAGGAATATGCCTCTCTTAACAAGGGGATAAGCGGCCGGGAAAGATCAGAGGAATGTGTTTTAGATTGTGGTTTCCTGTGCTTATTGTTATAATAGAAGCAGTTGAAAATAAAACGGTTGAACAGGGAGGATGATGAAGCTTATGAAACGAACGGTAAAAGAGACGCTGCTGAGAGTGCTGATTTTACTTGTGGGATTAACCATCGCGCATCTGGGCGTGACATTGTTTCTGCTTGCTGATTTGGGTGCGGACCCTTTTAATGTGCTGGTACAGGGAATTTTCCGGACCCTTGCAGGAATAACTGGGTGGGAGGCGCTGACCCATGGCTATACGCATATTGCGATATGCTTTTTGATTATACTGGTACTTTTGTTTGTGGACAGGAGCTATATTAAGATCGGAACACTGCTCTGTATGATCTGCGGCGGGCCCATTATAGATTTTTTTACCTGTTTTCTGGGATTTCTCTTTGCAGTGGAGAGGCCTCTGTGGTTTAAGCTTCCCATTCTGGCGGCAGGCTGTGTGATTCTGGCTTTTGGCATGACGATTGTGATTAAATCCGATGCAGGAACCGGCCCCAATGATCTCGTTGCTCTTGTAATCAGCGATAAGAGCCATTTTAAATTTAGCATCGTACGTGTCCTTGTGGATGCAGGCTTTGTCCTTGTGGGATTTCTGCTGGGCGGCTCGTTTGGAATCGGCACCATTGTCTGCGCCTGCCTGGTAGGGCCGGTGGCGGGATTTTTCCTGCCCAGGAGTGAGAAGCTGGTGAATCGGATACTTCCTTAGACGGGGTATGAGAACAAAAGGGGCAGTAAAACGTATGTTTAAATGGAACAAAAGCTGTCAAAGGAGGAATCTATTATGAAACTGCTTTGTAAGACCAGGGGAAATTCCAGTCCGCAGGGAAAATCCAGAGTCTATTTCACCGGCCATCCGGAGGATATGCCTGCTTATTTGGAAGAACTAAGCAGCGATATTCTGCGTATCCAGAACTGCGCCATTTACTATGACGCAGAGCCGGAGGCCCCATATGAAGAGGAGGAGCTTCTGCAGGAGCTGGAGCAGATGCAGCTGATGGTGATTCCGGTTACCAGCCGGTTTCTCTATCAGAAGAGCCGTGCTCTGGAAACAGAGTTCTCCTTTGCTGTGGAGCGCCATATTCCGGTTCTGCCGTTTCTGCAGGAACAGGGACTGGAGGCGGATTTCAACCGGATATGCGGCGATCTGCAGATGATCAACCGGGAAGATCCGGATCCCACGGCTCTGCCCTATGAGGAAAAGCTGGAGAAATTTCTGGTTTCCGTGCTGGTGGGAGATGAGCTGGCAGCCAAGGTCCGGGCAGCTTTTGACGCTTACATATTCTTAAGCTACCGCAAGAAAGATCGAAAATATGCCCAGAAGCTGATGAAGCTGATTCACCAAAATGAGTTCTGCCGGGATATTGCCATCTGGTACGATGAATTTCTGACGCCGGGAGAAAATTTCAATGAGGCCATTGCGGATGCGCTGAATAAATGCAGTCTGTTTACCCTGGCAGTAACACCTCATATCATTGAGCCGGAAAACTATGTGATGGCCCTGGAATATCCAGAGGCGCAGAAGTCCGGCAAGCTTATCCTGCCGGTGGAGCTGGTTCCCACAGACAGTGAAAAGCTTCGAAGCTCGTTTCAAAATCTTCCCCCCTGCGCGGATATCTGCAGGGAAGGCGCCCTTTCCAGCGCCCTTTTAGAGGCGGTTCAGAAGCTGGCCATTCTGGAAAATGACGGTTCGCCGGAGCACAATTTTTTCATTGGTCTGGCTTATCTCAATGGGATTGATGTGGAGGTGGACAGAAGCCGGGCCCTTAATCTTATCATAGGTGCGGCAGAGCAGCAGCTGCCGGAGGCCATGGAAAAGCTGGTCAGCATGTACCGTGGCGGCGATGGTGTGGAGCGGAATTATCGGACAGCCGTCACATGGCAGGAAAAGCTGGTTAAGAGACGGCACAGCCAGTATGAGAAGGGCGGTACTGAGGCGGAAGCTGCAGCCTGGGTGCATGCCTTGTGGGAATTGGGAGACTATTGCAGGGAACTGGCAGACCTTGCAGCTGCCAAGCGGACTTTTGAAAACATGCAGTCTGTCTGCCAGGAGCTGGGCAGCAGATTTGACAGCCGCAGTATCAGGCGCAGTCTCAGTGCCAGTTACGGCAGGCTGGGGGATGTGAGCCGTGAGAAGGGAAAGCTTTCTCAGGCGGAAGAATATTACCTGAAAAATCTGGAGATGGACCGCAAAGCGTATGAAGAGACGGGAACCCGGCTGTCCCGGCGGGACCTTTCTATCAGCTGCGGCGCAATCGGAACCGTCTGTCAGGAGGAAGGCCGGTTGTCTGAGGCAAAAGCGTATTATCTGCAGGCCTGTGAACTGATGGAACAGCTGTATGAGGAGGAAGAACCCCCGGAGGCCGGGGGCAGTCTCAGCGTCAGTTACAGCAGGCTGGGAGCTGTCTGCCTGAAAGAGGGGAATCTTACCCAGGCGGAGAATTGGTATCAGAAGGCTTTTGAACGTTCCAGGCAGTCCTGGGAGGAAATCGGGAGTGTGCGGTGCAAAAGGGATCTGGCATCCAGCTGCAGCTTTCTGGGGGATGTTTACCGGGAACAGGGGGATCTGTCCAAAGGGGAGGCGTACTGCCTGAAAGCGCTGGAGCTGGATCGGCAGCTGTGGGAGGAGACGCAGACCATAGAATCTGCCAGCAGACTCTCTGTCAGCTATGAACATCTGTGTGAGATCGCAAGGAGGAAGGGAGCGCTGTCCCAGGCAGAGGGTTACGGTCTTCAGTCTCTTAAAATCCGCCGGAAGCTATATGAGGAAACGAAAACGGTGAAGGCAGGAAATGCCCTGAGTGTCACCTATGATCTGCTGGGAAGTATCAGGCAAAGCAGAGGAGAACTGTCTGGAGCAAAAGAATACTACCTGAAGACAAAGGAACTTGAAAGGCATTTATATGAGGAAACAGGAACCGTGGAATCCCAGAGAGGGCTGGCAGCCAGCTGTAACAGAATGGGAGATATCAGCCGTGACGAGGGAAATCTTGACCAGGCAGAGGAATATTATGGACAAAGTCTCAGGCTTTGCAGGGAGCTTTGTGAGAAGACAGGAACCGTACAGGCAAGACGGGATCTTTCCATCAGTTACAGCAGGCTGGGAGATATCAGCAGGAGCAGGGGAGATTTGACCAGGGCACGGGAATACTATCTTAAGAATCAGGAACTGTGCCGGCAACTGTATGAGGAGACGAAAACGGCAGAGTCCAGAAATGATCTGGCCCTTGCATATGAACGGCTGGGAGATGTGAGCAGACGGGAAGGGAAGCCGGCTCTGGCCCGTGAAAGCTATGGGAAGAGTATGGAGCTTCACAGGGAGCTGTGTGAGGAAACGGAGAACATACAGTACAAAAAGGGGCTTTTTGTAGATTATCAAACGCTTTGCGGTCTCTGTAAAGAGGAAGGAGAACTGGATAAAGCGCAGGAATATGCCTTACTGGGCCTTGCATTGTGCAGAGAGCTGTGCAGGGAGGATGAGAGCGTACAGGCCAGGAGAAATCTTCTGGCGGCTTACAGTATGCTGGGAGATCTCTGTCTTATGGAGGGAAATATCTGTCAGGCAGAGAAGCATTATCAGGAAAATCTGGCAATTGCCAGACAGCTGTATGAGGAGACGAAAACCATAGAGTCCAGAAGCGATCTTGCCATTACCTGCACTCGGCTGGGAAATATCTTTCTCGATGAGGGAAACCGGGAGAGAGCAAAAGAACATTACCTGAAAAGTCAGGAGCTGAATCGAGAAATCTGCCGGGAAACTGGTACGGCAGAAGCCAGAAGCAATCTTGCCGTCAGCTGCAATAAGCTGGGGGACATCTGTAAAGGGGAGGGTGATCTTTCTCAGGCGGAGAATTATTATCTGGAAGCGCTTTCGCTGCGTGAAAAGCTGTATGAGGAAGCAGGAACCGTGGAATCCCGGCGGAATCTGTTTATCAGCTGTGAACGGCTGGGGGATGTCAGCAGAAGCAGAGGAGACCTCTCCAGAGCGAAGGAATTTTATCTGCGGAATCTGGGATTGTGCAGACAGCTGTACGAGGAGACAGGGACCATAAAGGCCAAACGGGATCTGTCACGTGCCTGCGACAGATTAGGCTCCATTGCCGTACAGGAAGAGGACTGGGATGCGTGGCAGGAATACCGGACAAGGTATGCAGACCTTTGTAAAGAAATATTTGAAGAAACGCATACAATAAGCGATTACAGCAGTCTGGCCGCGGCCTATTATAATATGGCGTCCTACAGTTCCGCAGAACGCAGCCGGGAACTGCTGACTCAGGCATACGAGATCTGGGATGTGATTGCAAGGCAGTGTCCCGGCGTTGCAAAATATGCCCAGTACCGGGACTGGGCCAGGGAAAAGCTTGACCACTGTGGAAATTTTCTGTCTTAATCCGGTTGGATGCGGGTTAAGAGAGCGGAAATATCTGCCGATATATATTACAAACAGGCAGACAGGAAGCAGGGAACAATGTGATTCTGGCAGTTTTACCCTGCGTTTTAAACGATACAGGCGCAGCAGGGAGGTGCAGCATTTGGATTTTTCAAAGATACAATCATTAGGCACTTATACCAGAAATATGGAAATGCAGTTGAAATGGAAGAAAAAGAAAGAGGATAATGATTTTACTGCAGATGGAAGCACCAGACTGCTTGATCCGACAGCGCGTCAGGCAGAAGAGATTCGAAGGTCTCAGGCGGATGGCACGGCCAGACTTTCTTCCCAGATCCGGACGAAGATGGCTTCCGGCAAGAAGCTGACGCAGGAAGAAATGGAGTATCTGCAGAAGCATGATCCGCAGACCTATCAGAAAGTGAAGGCCATTGAAGCTGAGCAGAAAAGTTATGAAAAAGAGCTGAAAAGCTGTAAGACCAAGGAAGAAGTACAGCGGGTAAGGACGAACCGTGTGGCAGCTTCCCTAAGCGTTGTGAACAATGTAAAGAACAATCCTGCTATACCCGAAGGCGCCAAGCTTGGTCTTATATGGCAGGAGCTTCAGAAAAATATGGTTATGGAAGAAACCATACAAAAATTTGTAGAGAGCGGCAGATACGCCCAGCTTCCCACAGAGGCGGAGAAGATGGAAGCAGAGCGGGAACTGAGGGAATGGGAAGCAGCCAAGCTTGGAATCGAAGAACCGGCAGAACGCGCCGGGGAAAAAGAACCGGCAGAAACAGAGACGGCAGAGAACGAGACCGGAACAGACAGCGCAGAAGATACCGTGATTCAGGAAGCCCTGGAAAGAGACAGGACATTTTTGCAGGAGAAGAGAAAGACGCGTGCTGAGGTGGAATCATCACCGGAGGCATTGAAGGTAAAGCGTGCAAAAGCACAGGCGGCATATAAGGGGAACTCGGTGGAGCTTCCCAGTTTCATGATGGATGTAAAAGCAGAGTAATAAATAAAAATATCCCCAGTTGGAAATGCAGCCATGTAAATGGATGATTCCTATGGGGATATTTCTATGTTACAGTACACGTTTGATTGTTACATTTAACTGCTCGGCCATGGCATCCGCAATGATCTGGTGATCTTCCTGATGGTCCATGCCGGATACAAGCACATATGCCCAGGGAGTCTGGCCCTCTGCCGGGAAAACGGGGAAACATCCGCCGCAGGTGGCATAATTATCCGGTCTTGCAATCCACTCCGGACGGGGTTCACTCTGTTCTGCCTCCACATAGGAACGCAGAGAGCTCATACCGGTCATGCGGGATACAGCCAGCTTCCGATCCATCCACCAGTCATTTTCAGAGGATGTACCGGCCATTTTGTAAGCAAAAATAACAGTTCCGTCCTCAATGATACGGATTGCAGCAGCTTTGTGATAGGTTTCCTGTGCGGATTTCAGTATGGCAAGTCCCAGCTCCAGCGCCATCTCTCTGGTAAATTCGGAATAACGCAGAAGCTTTTCCTGCTCAGCTAAAATAGGCGCCCAGTGTTTTTCCCAATAAAAATTACCCATATGTAATGCCTCCTTTGGTTTGCAGATTATCTATATTATAACATAAAACTTTTGCAGAATTCAACGATTTTGCTGTACACGTTTGGGGCAGAGTGCGGGTTTGTGTATACGTATATGAGAAGCCAGATGGAAAAGACGGCGCAAGAGATAAAAATAACAAAAAAAGGGTGGTAAACCAGCGGTAGAGTTACAGGGCTAAACCGCAAATCGGTTGTTATACCTGGAAAAGTCTTTTATACTAGGAGTTATCCAGAACAAGAAGCTGTCTGGAAATAAGCGTAAGGCCTGTTTTTTGACAGCTTTACGTGTTATTATTAGAAAAAGAGGAGTTATTATAATGGAACAGGAGAAAAACAGACAGGAAAAAATGGCCGGATTGATACTGGAACTGAGAAAAGCCAGAGGTCTCACACAAAAGGATTTGGCTGACCGGCTGGGAGTGACGGATAAGGCAGTTTCGAAATGGGAGCGGTCTGTGAGCAGTCCGGATATCAGCCTCTTAATTCCGCTGGCGGAAGCGCTGGGAGTATCTGTGGGAGAACTGCTGAAGGGAGAGCGGGAGGAAGGTGCCGTAGAAGCGGGAACTGAGACTGTGGTGCATGAGGCATTGGCGTATTCTGGAAAATCCGCTTCCTTAAGAGTGAAGCGGATGCGGGCAGTATTTTTTGCAGGACTGTCATTTGTGTTTCTTCTTGGAGCTGTGGTATGTTTTATTTGCGATTTTGCCGTATCAGGAGCCCTTTCCTGGTCCTGGCTTGTGCTTGTGTCTCTATCAGCTGCCTGGGGTGTGCTTGCGCCGCTTTTTTGGGCAGAAACAAATCGAATCCGCAAGAGCCTGCTTGTGTTCAGCGCCCTTACCGCTCCTTACCTGATAGTACTGAGCATTCTTCTTGAGGTTCCGCTTCTGCGTACCATGGGAATCTGTATAGCGGCGGCAGGACTTCTGGGTCTGTGGGGGATTTATCTTGTCGCAGCATATAAATGGAACCACAGAAAGTATTTTGCTCTAAGCATGATCTGTCTGATTCTGGCTGCAGAAGAATATGGGATAAACGGTATTGTAACTGCATTTTTCCACAGGATGGGCAGGAGCGGCGCGTTATGGTTCACGCAGTTTATGTGGATGCTGCTGCTTTTATTTATGGCTGTCTGCTTTGGATTGAGAAGCCGTTTCAGTCATTGAAGACTTGCGTTCTCCCATGGATTTTTATATAATAACTAAATATTGGGCATTTACCCGCTCGTGACAAGATTGATAAATGAATTTCCGTGGTGAGGTTTGATGATGGAAGAGAAGAAAAAATGGAAGAGCGCGTTGAAAGCCGCATTTCCCCATACAATCCCCATTTTTGCAGGTTTCTGGTTTCTTGGAATGACCTATGGTATTTACATGAATGTATCAGGCTTTCGCTTCTGGTATCCCATGCTGATGAGCCTGACTGTTTTTGCCGGTTCCGCGGAGTTTGTGGCGGTGAATCTTCTGCTGGGAGCCTTTCAGCCCCTTGAGGCTTTGGCTGTGACTTTGATGATCAATGCCCGGCATTTGTTTTACGGACTTTCCATGCTGGATCGGTACCGGGGAAATGGATGGAAGGATTTTTATTTGATTTTCGGTATGTGTGACGAGAGTTTTTCCATTAATTATTCAGCTGAAATTCCGGAAGGAATTGACCGGGGATGGTTTATGTTTTCTGTCACCCTGCTGAATCATTTTTACTGGTTCTTCGGGGCAGCGCTTGGGGGAATTTTTGGCTCTTGGATCCGCTTTCGTACGGAGGGGCTGGAGTTTGTTATGACGGCGTTGTTTGTTGTAATTTTTATAGAGCAGTGGAGCAAAGAAAAGAATCATTTCAGCTCCTTGGCGGGACTGGGCATTGGACTGTTATGCCTGCCTGTCTTTGGGGCGGAAAATTTTATGATTCCTGCCATGCTGGCGGTTCTTGCGGTTCTGACATTTTTCCGAAGCCCTCTAAAGAGGCAGGAGCCGGCGCAGCGCAGCAGAGATAAGAAAGAATAACCGGGAGCCGGCAGAGCGGCAGAAAAGAGGAGATACATATGACACTTACACAACAGATGCTTACAATTGGAATGGTGGTGCTGGGAACCATGCTGACCCGCTTCCTGCCGTTTCTGATCTTTCCGGCAGGAAAGCCTGCGCCCCCATACATTCAATACTTGGGAAAGGTACTTCCGCCGGCTGTATTTGGACTTTTGGTGGTTTACTGCCTTAAAGGAGTAAGTATATGTACAGGAAGCCATGGAATACCGGAACTTATAAGTATTCTTCTTGTGGCAGGCCTTCACCTGTGGAAGAGGCAGATGCTGCTCTCCATAGCAGGCGGAACCATCTGCTATATGCTGCTGGTGCAGATGGTATTTTAAAGAAGTATAAAAAGAACACCTTCCGTCCGCTCTGCGGTCAGGAAGGTGTTCTTTTATGTTCGGTTACCTGTTCTTCATTATGTTGGAACCTTTTTCGACAGATTACTCTTCAACCTTAGAATATCCGCCTGCTTCCAGAGCTTCGCCGGTAGCCTTTAAGGACAGCTTGCTGCCGTCGCCCTGAATCTGAAGAAGATTAGCCTCAGCCAGATCCGTTACAGCGTTTCCGGTTGCGTCGATGGTAACAACCAGCGTATAAACACCTGCGTCACTGGAACCTTCAGCCGTTACGCCTTCAACAGCAGAGTACTGCGCAACCAGCTCATCACAGGAAGCAAAACGCTCCTCCTGAGTAGCCTCGTCCAGACTGGACAGATCCATCGTGATGGTCTCGGTGATGGTGTGAATCTTGTCACCCTTTGCATCCAGAGCCATGGTATCTGTCATGGCAATACCACCCTGCTCTGTCTCCATACGATAGGATGCAGACTGCTCCTTGCCGCAGGCGGTCAGAGCCAGAGTCATACAGAGCACCATTACTACACTTACAAGCTTTTTCATTTTTCCTTTTCCCCTCTCTAAACAGGTATTAATTTTGTACACCTATAAATGTGGTGTACCAATAAGAAAGTATACTACTAATTTTCCGTAATGTCCAGAGGGTTTCCGTCCACTTTTTTCGATTTTTTGCACTAAAAGTTTAATTTTTTATTAAGATCCGGAAGCTGTGCCAAGGAACTGCCGGATACCCTGCAGGAGTATCATAGGACGTGCTTCTTCCACGAGAGCATCCATGGAAGGAATTTTGCCCTCCACATTATTGAGGAGCCAGTCCATGGTAATAATCTCTTCGGGTGACAGGCAGTTTCCGGGCTGATTTTTCCAGCTGCCTTCCTGATCCTGCAGAGGACTTGAGAAGGGATTGAAACCGGAATCAGAGATTTCCCGCCGGATCAGGTTTAACAGCCATCCGGCTCCGGACGGGAGGTCTTTGGAACAGATAACATCAATCATGCCGGAAGAAATTCCCCACCAGTAGTGGATGGATTTGGTCTGGCTTTCCTTCTGTTTCCAGGAACCCTTCAAAATGTCACGGATGATCCGCTCGTAAAATTTTCCCCAGTGCCAGATGGGAGAGGCCACGTTTATCATCTCTCCGCCGCGGATGTCGTAGAGTCCGAACTTGCGGGAAGCGTGCCGGGGAGTTATCAGATCCTGTCCGGAGACGTAGGAAATACCCTTCTGCCGGAAGACCTCGTCCGGATGACTGTCTTTTACCGTGCTCCACTCCAGATGAACGACTGCCTCCGGGTTAGTCATTTTTACACCCAGGGCAAAGGCATTGATATTGGCGAGCATCCCATAGATAGGATAATCGGCCAGATAGCCCACATGAGGCGTGTCGGTCAGGATGCCGGCCAGTGCTCCGGTCAGGAATTTGGCCTCATAGAGGCGGCCGTAATAGGTCCGCAGATGGCCGCTGTAGGTCTGCAGGGAACAGTTTAAGAGCTTTATGTCCGGATAACGGACAGCGGCCTTGAGACTGGTGCCAAGGAGTTTTGGACTGGTGGTGAAGATCACCTTACATCCCTTGGACACGGCGTCGTCAATGGCTTTTCGCCCGGATTCTTCGGAATTGATATTTTCGCAGGAGATAGTTTCCACCTGTCCGGCCAAAACCTGATTCAGATGCTGGCGTCCAAGTTCATGGCCATAGGTCCAGCTGGAGGTTTCCGCCGTCTTGTCATGAAGAAAGGCAATTTTCAGAGGAGTGGAAGCTGCGGGGAGCAGGCGGCTGATTACCGGCCGGCCTGTCTGGGCCGCAGGCTGCATACTGAGCTCCAGAGGCGGCTTCTGGGGAAAGATAGTGAAATCCTTCCACAGCTTTCCAAGCTCTGTGCGGATCTGGCTGTGCGGCTTTTCCGGAAGTCCATCGTAGCCGCAGACATCCAGGTAGAGGAGAAATGCGTCTCCAGGCGTCAGTGGAAGCTTGCGGCCGCCCTTTTCCTCGAAAACATCTGTAAAATGAATATAAGCAGAATGGAAATCCATCCGTTCGTCGTCGCTCCAGATGTGATCCGGTGTCTTTCCCAACAGCTTCAGAAGATGGGGGAAGCTTCCTTCCTGGCTGAACCACAGATAATTGATGGAGGTCAGCTTGTAGAAGTCCAGGAATTCATAGTAAATCCGCACCTCTTTGGAATCGTTCTTTTCCGGGAGGATGCGGGTGACATGGCCGCTGATACTGACTGCATCGGAATATTTGAGCACGCTGACCCGCTTGTTTCCCTCGATGACGTAGAAACGGTTCATGAATTCACAGGCCTTGATCGGATCCCGGATCCCCTCGTCCAGATGGGCATGGTAAAGTGAAATCCATTTGGCGGCAAATTCTGAATCTTCTGGAAGAAGCGGCATAAAATTGCCTGCGAAGGCCTGCGTTCTTCCGGCAGTTTTCGTACCGGCAATCTGATCCAGGGGAATATCCACCAGCCCCAGATCGGTTTCCGAGGCGGTTTTTGTGAAAGAAAGTATTTCATCCAATACCGGAAGATAGGGGTAGCTGCCTTTTAAGAGGGCAGTCCGGTATGCTTTCTGTGCCAGCTTTCTGGCTTTTGCATAGTCTTCCATAGGTTAGAGCTCCTTTCGGGAAGTGGGAATTTCAAAAATTGTCCGCTCATAGGCGTTTATAACCGTTGTATTCTGGTAGGTACAGATACGGGGGAGCCGGTAGTTGTAGGACAGATGGATATGTCCATGGACAAAGTGAGACGGCTGGTAACGTTCCATCAAATGCAGAAAGCCCTGAAATCCCTGATGAGGCAGATTTTCCTCATCATTGAGATGATATGCAGGAGCATGGGTCAGCAGAATATCAAATCCTTTATGGCGCTTTATGGAAAGCCAGAGCCGCCGGATCCGGGCGTTCATCTCACGCTGGGTATACTGGTGGGGGCCTTCCTTGTAGCGCATAGACCCTCCAAGACCCAGAATCCGCAGCCCCTGATATTCATAGATTTGGTCTTCAACACAGATACATCCATAGGGCGGAGATACCTCATAGACCCCGTCATGGTTGCCGTGGACATAAAGGATTGGGCCATGAAAAAAGGTGGCCAAAAAGGAAAGGTAAAGGGGATTCAGATCTCCGCAGGAGAGGATGAGATCAATATCTGAAAGCTTCTCTCTGCGGAAATCGTCCCAGAGATAACGGGATTCCGTATCTGAAACTGCTAAAATTTTCATAGGCCCTGATTCTGCCGTCCCTGCTTGGAAATCAGTCTGCGGATTTTATCGGTGGGCGTATTGATCTTGTCCGCGGAAAAATCGTGGTTCAGTGTGTCAATGATTCTTGCCAGAAACTTGGTCATATCTGCCTCTGTGTAGTAAGGCTTGGAGAGCAGTTCTGGAGAACGGTAATTCAGGTTGGTGGTCACGATGCGGGTGATATATCCCTTTTCATAGTATTCGTCAAACTTCTGAAATCCGTCAGTAAAGAGACCAAAGGTACAGCAGATATAGACATGCCGGGCGCCCCGTTCCTTCATCTGTTTGGCTACATCCAGCATACTTCCTCCGGAGGAAATCATATCGTCGATGATGATAACATCCTTGCCGGTAAGAGAATCTCCCAAAAATTCATGGGCAACAATGGGATTCTTTCCGTTAATAACCGTAGAGTAATCTCTGCGCTTGTAGAACATACCCAGATCAATGCCCAGAACATTGGAAAAATATACAGCCCGCTCCATGGCGCCCTCATCCGGAGCAATGATCATCAGATGCTCATTGTCAACCTGCATATCCGGCTCTGTGCGCAGCAGGGCTTTGATAAACTGGTAGGGCGGCTGGAAATTGTCGAAGCCGTTTAGGGGAGTGGCATTCTGCACTCTGGGATCGTGGGCATCAAACGTAATGATATTGGTGACACCCATGTTGCGCAGCTCCTGAAGGGCAAGAGCGCAGTCCAAAGACTCGCGGTTGGTGCGCTTATGCTGGCGTCCTTCATAGAGAAACGGCATAACAACATTGATTCGGTGGGCCTTGCCGGTAGCAGCGGAAATCATACGTTTCAGGTTCTGGAAATGATCGTCCGGCGACATGTGGTTTTCATGTCCGCAGACCGTGTAGGTGAGACTGTAGTTACATACATCCACCATAATAAAAAGATCGCTTCCACGCACAGATTCTCCATAAAAACCTTTGGCTTCCCCGGTTCCAAAGCGGGGGCAGGAGCATTTAATCAAATAAGAGTCCTGGGCGTATTCCTGAAAATAAACATTATCCCGGTGCTGCTTATTGGCAGTCCGGCGGAATTTAACCAGGTGCTTGTCTACTTTCTGAGCAAAGTCTATACAGCTGTCCAAAGCTGCGATTTTTAAGGGGGCGACTGGTAAAATATTATCGAACTGATAAGTTTCCGACATACTGATCCTCCGAATAGAGATTCTTAAAATATTCTAATAAGTTTATAACATTTAAAAGGGGGAAACGTCAAGATCCTCCGGCAATTTTTCGGGTGGAATTCTGCCTTCTTTTGACAGGGCCGCACAGGACCGGGTAAGCGTAAATTTTTGTCCTGATAGAATGGAGAATTAGAATAAGATTTTTCTGTGTAAAAGCGGATTGAACAATCAGAGGATAGGTGGTATATTGATGATAATAAATACATGTCTGGAGGCAGAAACAGATGGAATTCTGGATCTTTATGGTGTTGATGAATGCAATCGTCCCCGTTACAATGATTGGCTTTGGAAGCATGTTTCTGCACCACATTCCGGATGAGATCAATGGGGTAATCGGTTATCGTACAAGAATGTCCACCAGAAACAAGGACACCTGGGAATTCGCTCATCAATACTGTGGAAAGCTGTGGGTGATCTGGGGATGGATCCTGCTTCCCTTATCCATCCTTCCCATGTTTTTTGTAATAGGGCAGGGTAGGGATGTTGCAGGGAACCTGGGCGGCATTATCGGTATTGTTCAATGCGTGGTCTTACTGGGTTCTATATTTCCCACAGAGCGGGCGCTTAGGAAGAATTTTGATCGGAACGGTGTAAGGAGGCAGTGATATGTATGTAACATTAAAGCTGAATGCGCGTTTTCAGCCAAAGCACAGATTTGAATTGGAGGATGTCTTACAGGAAATCCTTGAGAAGGAAGGCATGGGAGAGATTACCGGAGGCGGTACGGCGCAGAATCCTTACGGAGAAATTGCCTATTGCGATATCGAAATTCATTTAATAAAGGATGATCCGGACAGTATAGGGTGGCTGACAGGCCTGCTCAACCGGATCGGCATTCCCAAAGGTTCCGTATTACAGGGAATTGAGCCGGAGGTGGAGGTGGGAACCTTAGAAGGGCTTGCTTACTATTCCAATGGCGTGGATCTGCCGGATGAGGTTTATCAGAACTGTGATATTAATTATGTGTGCGGACAGATGGAGCAGGCCATGGAAGGAATCGGCAGAATGTACAGTTACTGGGAAGGAAATACTTATACGGCGCTCTATTTTTATGGAAGCTCCTTTGCGGAAATGAAAAAGTGCATAGAGCCGTTTACCGCTTCCTATCCATTGTGCCAGAAGTGCCGGATTGAGCAGATTGCCTGAGAGGCAGGTAGAAAAACAATGAAGCACGCAATGACCACAGAAGAAAAATACAAAATGATGATGGATACACCCGTCAATAAGCTGATTCCCCGTCTTGCGGTGCCCACCATTATCAGTATGCTGATCACTTCCATCTACAATATGGCAGATACCTTTTTCGTAAGCCAGCTCAGTACCAGTGCGTCCGGGGCAGTGGGGGTGAATTTTTCCCTGATGGCGATGATCCAGGCAGTCGGCTTCACCCTTGGCATGGGAAGCGGCAATTATATGTCACGTATGCTGGGGGCCAGGGAGACAGAAAAGGCTCAGCGTGCCTGCTCATCATCCGTCTATACAGCTCTGGTATGCGGCATGCTGCTGGCGGTGTTTGGAATCTTAGAGATCGACTCTCTGGTATCAGCCCTGGGAGCGACAGAGACCATTGCGCCCTATGCAAAGGATTATGGAAAATATATTCTGCTTGCAGCTCCTTATATGACCGTTTCCTTTGTATTTAACAACCAGCTGCGCTCCCAGGGAAATGCAATGCTTTCGATGATCGGCATTACCACAGGCGGCATACTCAATGTAATCCTGGACCCGATTCTGATTTTTAAACTGCATATGGGAATCTCCGGAGCGGCCATTGCCACCATTTTCAGCCAGTTTATCAGCTTTCTGATCTTATTGGTACTGGTGGTCCGCTCAGAAAATGTGTTAAAGCCTTATCTTCGGTTTTTTACCATGAGAGGCTGGGTGTATAAAGAAATTATGTCTGCAGGACTTCCCACACTGGGACGCCAGGGGCTGGCAAGTGCAGCTTCCGTACTGCTGAATGTGGCGGCCGCCAGATTTGGGGATGCGGCAGTGGCAGCTGTGTCCATTGTGACCCGTATTATGATGTTTATTAATTCGGCTCTCATTGGCTTTGGACAGGGCTTTCAGCCGGTCTGCGGGTTTACCTTCGGGGCAAAGCGGTATGACCGGGTGCTGGAGGCTTATTACTTCTGCCAGAGAGTGGCCTTTGTATTTCTTTTGGTGATGGGAGTGGTGATGTTCTCCATTGCCACGCCGATTCTGCGGCTTTTCCGCAGGGAGGATGCGGAGGTGGTCCAAATTGGCGCTCTGGCCTTAAGGCTTCAGTGTGCATTGCTGCCGCTGCAGGCATTTACCATTATCGGAAATATGCTGACCCAGTCCATTGGATACAGCTTCCGGGCGACGCTGACAGCCATTGGAAAGCAGGGGCTGTTCTTTATTCCGGCCATTTTGATTCTGCCCAAGGTCTTTGGTTTGTGGGGACTGCAGCTTGCACAGCCGGCGGCAGATCTGCTGACCTTTGTCTTAACACAGGTGATTGTAGTCTTTGTGTTAAAGGAACTGAAGGAAATGTGGAGGGAGCAGGAGCATTCCGCTGTCTGATAAAATGCATCAGCTCGTTTATGCGCTCAAACTCCTTTGGATGAAAATGAAAGAATTTATAAAGTCTTGGAGTGGGAAATGAAAAAAAGGAAAATCCTGGTATCGGTGATTCTTATAGTTATGTTCTACATTGCAGAAAACATCATAAGTATCTGCGCCTGCAGTATCCGGGATGAGAGCCGTGAGGCGGATGTAGTCATTGTTCTGGGAGCAGCCGCCTATGACGGAGGCGTTTCTTTGGTATACCGGGAGCGGTTAAATCACGGCATTTACCTGTATCAGCAGGGACTGGCAGAAAAGATCATTGTCACGGGCGGAAGAGCTGAGGGCAATCAGCATTCCGACGCATACACGGCCAAGGAGTATGTGCTGAGCCAGGGCATTCCTGAGGAGGACGTTCTGATGGAGGAGACGTCGGTGATTACCCAGGAAAATCTGGAGAATTCTAAGGCGCTGATGGATGAGAACGGCTGGCAGTCAGCCATTGTAGTCAGTGATCCGCTCCATATGAAGCGCGCCATGCTGCTGGCAGAGGATACAGGCATGGAAGCGTACGGCTCCCCCACGCCGACGACCATGTACCGCAGTCTCAAGACAAAAATTCCCTTTCTGATGCGGGAATTGTTTTACTGTGTGGGGTATAAATGGTACCGGCTCTTTCGCTAGACGGGAGCTGCCCACGTGTGCTGCTTGGAAACAAAGATTATCAGACAGGAGGTTTCCTATGATCCAGTTAGTACCGGCGTATCAGTCGCCTGGTAAGGTGCGTGAACTGTTTTCAGAATACACAGAGATGCTGATTCAGGGGGATCCGGGGTTTAAAGCGTACCTAAGTGTGCAGAATTATGAGGATGAGCTTAAGGATCTGGAGAAAAAATACGGTCTGCCGGATGGAAGGCTGTATCTGTGTTACAGTGATGAAAATCTGGCCGGGTGTATCGGCTTAAAAAAGCTTGACAAAGCAGGCTGTGAAATGAAACGTCTGTATGTAAGGCCGCAGTTCCGGGGTCAGGGGATCGGAGGTATGCTGATTCGGCAGATTATCAGGGATGCAGAGGAAATTGGATACCATTCTATGTTTTTGGACACTCTGCCCTTTCTTAAGAGCGCCATACACATGTATAAAAAATACGGATTTTACGAGATCGAGAGCTACAATAACAGCCCTATGGATACGTCTATTTATATGAGGCTGGATTTACGGTCTGAATTAACAGCCATGAGGAACATTGGAAAAGAGATGGAACAAAAACTTAAGCGCGTTGGGATTGATTCTGCAGAAAAGCTTAAGGAATCCGGATCCAGACAGGCGTTTTTAAAGCTGAAACAGGTCTTTCCCAATGTCTGCCTGGTTCATCTGTATGCACTGGAGGGCGCTGTTCAGAATGTGGAATTTAACAGTCTATCTGAAGAAACGAAAAAAGAACTGAAAGAATTCAGTGATTACTTAAAAGGCTGATGAGTAATGGCAGACGATTGAGGCGTACTGGACGTACGCCGATTGAGGATAACACCGCAAATTGGCAAAATAGCATGACCGAGGCGTGTATGTCCTTGTCAAGAGAGGGTAGTTCAAGTACTGAGAAAGTAAGATTTGAGGCTGAGAAGGCTGCTTAGGAACATGAAAGGAGACAACCCAACCATGAAAAAAAATAAGGAACACATCATCAGCCAGATAGAGCCGGACAGTATAGCAGAGGAACTAAAGCTGGCTCCCGGAGATATACTGGTATCCGTAAACGGCCAGAGTGTAGAGGATATTTTTGACTACCACTACCTGATCAATGAAGAGTATCTGGAGATTCTTATCCGCAAGCCGGACGGAGAAGAGTGGGAGCTTGAGATTGAAAAAGAGTATGAGGATGATCTGGGCATTGTTTTTGAGAACGGACTGATGGACGAGTACCGCTCCTGCCGGAATCAATGCATGTTCTGCTTTATCGATCAGCTTCCCAGAGGAATGCGGGATACCCTCTATTTTAAGGACGACGATTCCCGTCTCTCCTTCCTGCAGGGGAATTATGTAACCTTAACCAATATGAGTGACGCGGATATTGCGCGCATTATCCGCTATCATCTGTCTCCCATCAATATTTCCTTTCATACCATGAATCCGAAGCTTCGCTGCCGGATGCTGAATAACCGCTTTGCAGGGGAAGCCTTAAAAAAGGTGGGTAAGTTCCATGAAGCCGGTATCATCATGAACGGCCAGATTGTGCTCTGCAAAGGTGTCAATGACAAAGAAGAGCTGGAGTACAGCATCGGGGAGCTTATAAAATATCTGCCGAATCTTCAGAGTGTTTCGGTTGTGCCGGTAGGTCTTACGGATCACCGGGAGGGGCTTTATCCTCTTGAGCCCTTTACGAAAGAAGACGCACAAGAAGTACTGGAACAGATTCACAGGTGGCAGCAGCGTCTGTACGCGGAGTATGGAACTCACTTCATCCACGGAGGGGATGAATGGTACCTGCTGGCAGATGCAAAGATTCCAGAGGAAGAGACGTATGACGGCTATCTTCAGCTGGAAAACGGAGTAGGGATGGTGCGGCTTCTCCAGGAAGAGATTCAGGAGGAGCTCGTAAGACGCACAGGGGATGGCAGAGAGCGAAAGGTATCCATTGCTACCGGAACCCTGGCAGCGCCGATTCTGGACAAAGAGGCAGAAGAAATCCATAAAAAGTATCCGAAGACAGAGATTCAGGTAATTCCTGTTGTAAATACGTTTTTTGGGGAGCGTATTACCGTTGCCGGACTTCTGACCGGACAGGATCTGTATAGACAGCTTGCAGGAAAGGATCTGGGAGAAGCTCTGCTGCTTACGGAGCATATGATGAAGAGCGGAGAACGTATTTTCCTGGATGATATGACAGTAGAAGAACTCTCAAGGTCTTTACAAGTGCCGGTAATTATTGTAGAATCAGACGGAAAAGCTTTGATAGAGGCAGTACTTGGAGAGATATAAAGACAGCAGTTCCGCCGTAAGCCTTACCGGAACTGGAAAACGAGGAGAACGATTATGAGTAAACCAATCGCGGCCATTGTAGGGCGGCCAAACGTGGGGAAATCCACACTGTTTAATGCCCTGGCAGGAGAGGAGATTTCCATTGTAAAGGATACGCCGGGAGTTACCAGAGACCGCATTTATGCGGATGTTACCTGGCTGAACCAGACATTTACCTTGATTGATACGGGCGGGATTGAGCCGGACAGTAAGGATGTGATTCTGTCTCAGATGCGGGCCCAGGCCCAGATCGCCATCGACACGGCGGATGTGATTATTTTTCTCACAGATGTCCGTCAGGGGCTTGTGGATGCGGATTCCAAAGTGGCAGATATGCTGCGCCGTTCCGGAAAGCCGGTGGTGCTGGTGGTCAATAAGGTAGACAGTTTTAAGAAGCTGATGCCGGATGTATATGAGTTCTACAATCTGGGACTGGGGGAGCCGATCCCTATTTCCTCGGCTTCCAGGCTTGGGCTGGGAGATATGCTGGATGAGGTGGCCGGGCACTTTTCCAAAGATACAGGGGAGGAAGAGGAGGATGACCGCCCCAAAATTGCCATTGTAGGCAAACCCAATGTGGGAAAATCTTCCATTATCAATAAGCTGACCGGGGAGAACCGGGTAATTGTATCAGATATTGCCGGGACGACCCGTGATGCCATTGACACCAACGTAGTCTACAAGGGGCAGGAGTATGTGTTTATTGACACAGCGGGACTGCGGCGCAAGAGCAGGGTGAAAGAGGAGCTGGAGCGCTTCAGCATTATCCGCACGGTGACTGCTGTGGAGCGGGCTGATGTGGTGGTGCTGGTGATTGATGCAATGGAGGGCGTAACCGAGCAGGATGCCAAGATCGCAGGCATTGCCCATGATCGGGGCAAGGGGATTATCATCGCGGTGAATAAATGGGACGCCATTGAGAAGAATGACAAGACGATTTATGAGTATACCAGCCGGATCCGCACGGTGCTGTCCTACATGCCCTATGCGGAGATGCTCTTTCTCTCAGCAGAGACAGGACAGAGGCTTTACAAGCTTTTTGATATGATTGACATGGTGATCCAGAACCAGAATCTGCGGATTGCCACAGGAGTGCTCAACGAGATTGTGACAGAGGCTGTGGCGCTGCAGCAGCCGCCTTCCGACAAAGGAAAGCGTCTGAAGATCTTCTATGTAACCCAGGCGGCCGTGAAGCCGCCCACCTTCGTAATCTTTGTAAATGACAAGGAGCTTATGCATTTTTCCTATGTCCGTTATCTGGAGAATAAGATTCGGGAAGCTTTTGGATTCAAGGGTACAGCGCTTAAATTTTTCATTCGGGAAAGAAAGGGGCAGTAGATATGGTACGCCTTGTCTGTGTAGGGATTGGATATGTGTTTGGTCTGTTTCAGACCAGCTATTTATATGGAAGAATGAATGGGATTGATATCCGGGAGCATGGAAGCGGCAATGCGGGAGCAACCAATGCGCTGCGGACCCTTGGGAAAAAGGCCGGGGCCATTACCTTTCTGGGGGATTGCCTTAAATGTGTCTTTGCCGTACTGCTGGTCCGGTTTCTCTTTCGGGATTATGGAGATTCAAAAGAAAACATGGGGGTGCTGCTTGGCATGTACGCGTCCATGGGTGTGATTCTGGGGCATAATTTTCCTTTTTACCTGGGCTTTAAGGGCGGTAAGGGGATCGCGGCTACAGCCGGATTGTTTGTAAGCCTTGATCCGGTCCTGATGCTGATTTCAGCCGCAAGCTTTGTGCTCTCAGTTGCAGTAACCAGATATGTGTCCGTGGGATCGATTCTGGTGGTGATTGAACTGCTGGCAGGGGTGGTGTTTTATGGAACTTTTGGGAAATGGGGTCTGACCCAGCCGCATCTGTATGAACTGTATGGGATTACAGCTTTTCTGACGCTGCTGGCTCTTTACCGCCACAAAAAAAATATTCATGGACTTCTGACGGGCACAGAGCGGAAAATCGGAGAAAAAGCAGATTAATACAATATCAAATCAAAAAAGGAGATGGACGTTATGGCAAAGGTGAGTGTGATCGGTGCGGGAAGCTGGGGAACAGCTCTGTCTTTACTTCTTTGTAACAATGGGCACGAGGTGACGCTGTGGTCGATTATAGAAGAAGAGACGGCCATGCTGAATGCATGTCATGAGCACAAGGATAAGCTTCCGGGAGTAAAACTGCCAGAGGAGATGCGGATTACCACAGATCTTGAGAGCAGTGTAAGAGGGGCGGAGCTTATGGTCCTGGCTGTTCCCTCTCCGTTTATCAGAAGTACAGCCCACAGCATGGCTCCCTTTGTGGAGGATGGGCAGATCATCGTCAATGTGGCAAAGGGAATTGAAGAGAGCACCTTGATGACGCTGACGGATATCATTGAGGAGGAGATTCCGAACTGCCGGGCAGCAGTATTGTCCGGGCCCAGCCACGCAGAGGAAGTGGGCCGGGGACTGCCCACCACGGTGGTGGCGGGAGCCAGAGATCGGGAGACAGCAGAATTTATTCAGAATGTATTTATGAATCAGGTATTTCGGGTGTATACCAGTCCTGATATGCTGGGAATTGAGCTGGGTGGAGCGCTGAAGAACGTGATTGCCCTGGCAGCAGGAATTGCGGACGGCCTTGGGTATGGTGATAATACAAAGGCGGCGCTGATTACCAGAGGTATTGCGGAGATGAGCCGCATCGGCCTGGCCATGGGAGGCCGGATGGAGACCTTCAACGGCTTGTCAGGGATCGGGGATCTCATTGTAACCTGCGCTTCGGTCCACAGCCGGAACCGGAAGGCCGGATATCTCATAGGTCAGGGAAAAACCATGAAAGAGGCCATGGACGAGGTGAAAATGGTGGTGGAGGGTGTGTACTCTGCCAAAGCAGCCATGGGACTGGCCCGGAAATTCGAGGTGGAGATTCCCATTATTGAGCAGGTAAATGCAGTGCTCTTTGAGGATAAACCGGCCCGTGAGGCGGTAAATGAGCTGATGATTCGGGATAAGAAGATTGAGAATCCGCTGCTGCCCTGGGAGTAGGGCAGCAACGGATTCTCATGGATTTAATGGAAAAAGAGGAAACCAGCATGCAGATCACATACATCGGACACAGCGGCTTTTTTGTGGAGCTTACCCAGAGTATGCTGCTGTTTGATTATTATCAGGGCCGTCTGCCCAAATTCTCTCATGGGAAAAGGCTTTATGTCTTTGCCAGCCACCGTCATCCGGATCATTTTAATCCGGATATTTTCCGTCTGGCAGAAGAGCGGGAGGATATCTGTTTTGTCCTGTCCAGAGATATCTGGGAATCCAGGGTGCCGGAGAAGCTCCGTTCCCGGACCCTGCGCCTGAAAGCGGGAGAAAGCCGGGAGCAGGATGGGCTGCAGATTCAGACCCTGAGATCCACGGATGAAGGTGTGGCGTTTTTGGTGAAGACGGAGGGAAAAACCATTTACCACGCAGGGGATCTGAACGACTGGCGCTGGATCGGAGAGCCTGAGAGCTGGAACCGGCAGATGGAGCAGAACTTTCAAAAATATATAGAACCTCTTCGGGGACTGCGCGTGGATGCGGCATTTCTCCCGCTGGATCCCAGACAGGAAGAGTATTCGCTGGGATTTGATTATTTCCTGTCCCTGACAGCTCCAAGGGACGGCAAAGCGCGCATTTATCCCATGCACTGCTGGGAGGACTATTCGATTATTGAGCGCTGGCTTATGGAACATCCGGATCATCCGGATGGGGCTTTTATTGTACCGATCCAAAACTGTGGAGAGACATTTTTCCAGTAGAGGGACGTTGTCAAGAGACAATCTGCCTTTTGGGAGGCGGGAGAGGTGTAAGGACTGGGAGTCTGTATTCTGGAAACTATATGAAAAACTATGAGGAAAGAAGGAGGAAAGCCATGAACTTTCAATTTGCCCATTATAATTTCAATGTAAAGAATCTGGAGCGGTCGATCCGCTTCTACGAAGAAGCTCTGGGACTTAAGGAGGCCCGCAGAAAGGAAGCGGGGGATGGCAGCTTTATTCTGGTGTATCTCACTGACGGACAGACCGGTTTTCAGCTGGAGCTTACCTGGCTTAGGGACTGGGAGAAGGATCACTACGATCTGGGAGACAATGAGATCCATCTGGCATTCACCACAGACGATCTGGCTGCCGCTCATACGAAACACCAGGAGATGGACTGTATCTGTTATGAAAATAAAGGCATGGGGATCTATTTTATTGCAGATCCGGACGGATACTGGATTGAAATTGTTCCAAGAAGATAGACTGGAAGAAAGCAGGAAGGCGTTATGAAATGTTACAGCTGCGGCAAAAACTTTGATTATGAGAAATATTACGGCATCTGTCCTAAATGTGGCTGCTACAACAAAAAGGAGACGGCGGAGGAGCAGCATCAGCAGTACCATGAGCAGTATGACAATGGATACCGCCATACCGGCGGCGGACAGCCGGGGTACAACAATATGGAAGCCGGACAGCCCTGGCAGAACCAGCAGCCAAAAGCTGCAGAAACTGCGGCGCCTGTGTATATCCATGTAGATGAGCGGAAGAAGAGCAGCCGTGGAAGCACCATCTTTCTCCTGGTGTCCCTGGCTGTCTTTCTGGCGGTTATGGCGGGCGGCACTGCGTTTTCCGTGATGTATCAGAAAAAACAGAAGGAGAAGCTGCAGGAGGAAGTGGTGGAAGCCCGGACAGACAGGGAAAGCCACGCCTTAGGCGAGACATTTTCCCTGCAGGGGATGAAGCTTACCGTAGTGGAGGCATGGGCAGTGGACGAGGGCAGGAAAACCTACCCGGATTTTCCGGAAGGAAAGAAGCTGGCTGTGGTAAAGCTCCGGGGAGAGAGCGATGGGGAATGGGCGGATAAAAACCGTCTTTCGGATACTTATATCAGCTGCAGCGGCAGTTATTATAAGCAGGTGCCCACCTATGAGATTGACTGGGAGGGCGGGATACCACGTGATTTTCCCCTGTTTGAATCTTACTCCCTCTGTATGAGCAGTGAGGCAGAGGGCTGTCTGTTTTTCTGGGTGGATGGGGAAGTACAGGATATTACCCTCTTTCTGGAAGAGCGGGTGGATGAGGATCTCGTATTTATTCAGACCATTCACTCCATTGAGGTGCATCTGGAGGAAATGGATTTGGGAGGGCAGGCAGATGCGTAAGGCTGTTAAAATTGTAACAGGCGTGATTCTTCTGGGTATTTCCACTTTTTATCTTCTGGGGGTGTGTCTTGTGGCGAAGGACGCCAGGAAGGATGCTTCCTACAGTCTGAGATCTTGGCTGCAGCCGGAATATCTTGGCTGTGAATATGCGGGCAGGCATGTGGAGATAGCCGGAAATGAGGAACAGGCAGAGGAAGGATATGTGTTCTACCGGATGGATTTCCGACTGGAGAATCTGAGCAGTGTGGCATATAATGGAGACTTTGGGTATCTGATCACGGTAAATGGAGCGGATTATCGGGATGTGGGGCGGATTCTGTCTGTTCCCGGATATGATCCCACGGGAAATACAAGCGGAATTTACAACAAGGTATCTCCTATTCTTCCGGGTAAGACGCAGATGGATCTGATTTATTATGTGGAGGTACAGGAGGGCGCCGGGGAGCTGACCCTGATGTATTATCCTGCCTGGAGCGAGGATAAGATTCCCCTTGGCACCGTGAAGCTGTAGTGGTCCGGGGAGTGAAAAGCTGAAAAGCTGCCCTGCCTTTGAAAATAAAAATTTTCTTTCATGGATTGACAAACGGATTTTCTTGGTATACAATTGCTAAGGTGGATTGATGCTTTAACGCGCCACAGCGTTGTGGTGGAAAAGTGGAAGCCATGTGATACATAACAGCGATTGTTAGGAGGAATGAACTATGAAAAAGTTAATGGCATTGATGCTGGTGCTGGCTATGACGTGTTCTGTGGCAGCATGCGGCGGTAAGAGCGGCGGGCAGACCGAAGCGCCTTCCGAGGCACAGGAAGGCGCTTCCGGGGAAGAGGCTGGAGCAGAGGCAGAGACAGACGCTCCGGCAGGGGATGCTGAATATGTGGTAGGTATCTGCCAGCTGGTGCAGCATGATGCACTGGATGCGGCCACGGAAGGATTTAAGGATGCACTGAAGGAAGCGCTGGGCGATCAGGTAACCTTTGATGAGCAGAATGCTTCCGGCGATCCGGCAAACTGTTCTACCATTGTCAATCAGTTTGTATCCGATGAGGTAGATCTGATTCTTGCCAATGCAACTCCGGCCCTGCAGGCAGCTCAGGCAGGAACCGGCACCATTCCGATTCTGGGAACATCCGTTACGGAGTACGGCGTGGCGTTGAATATCAAAGACTTTAAGGGAACGGTGGGCACCAATATTTCCGGTACTTCCGATCTGGCTCCTCTGGATCAGCAGGCTCAGATGCTCAAGGACCTGTTTCCGGATGCAGAGAATGTAGGCCTGGTATACTGTTCCGCAGAGGCCAATTCCCAATATCAGGTAGATACCGTTCAGGGTTACCTGGAGGAGCTGGGATATACCTGCAAGCAGTATTCCTTTGCAGATTCCAACGATCTGTCATCAGTTACACAGACTGCCGTGGATGAGAATGATGTGCTCTATATCCCCACAGATAACACGGCGGCAAACAATACAGAAGTGATCCGCAATATCTGTGAGCCGGCCAAAATGCCTGTTGTGGTAGGAGAAGAAGGTATCTGTGCAGGATGCGGCGTTGCAACCCTGTCCATCAGCTATTATGACCTGGGTGCTGCCACCGGTAAGATGGCTGCAAAGATTCTGACGGGCGAAGCCAATGTGGCAGAGATGCCCATTGAGTATGCACCTCAGTTTACCAAGAAATACAATGCACAGCTTTGTGAGTCTCTTGGAATTACCATCCCGGATGACTATGAAGTGATTGAGGGAACAGAGTAAATAGACTGGAAATCTCAGAATTTAACAAAAGCGGGAAAAAAGAACTTTCCTTTTTTCCCGCTTTTTGTTATAATTATGAAAGTTGTGTCCCTTTTTAGAGGGACAGGAAAAGCAGTGTTCCATCCTGGGATAGATCTCTTTACAGACAACTGTTTCGGCGGCCGGATGCGGAGCTGTATATGGATGTATGGATGGGAAACTGCGGAACTGGAATGAGGAGGTTATCATGGAGATTATCAAGTTTTTGAACACTCTGCCGGGAGCCTGTGCCCAGGGGCTTATCTGGGGTATTATGGCCATTGGCGTCTATATCACCTATAAGGTTTTGGATCTGGCAGACCTGACTGTGGACGGAACCATGGCTACCGGAGGGGCTGTCTGCGTGATGCTGATGCTGCAGGGGCATTCGGCTGGCTTTTCCCTGCTTGTGGCAGTGGGTGCCGGGATGCTTGCGGGGCTGGCAACAGGAATTTTACATACGGTTATGGGAATTCCGGCAATCCTGGCTGGTATTTTGACTCAGCTGGGGCTTTATTCCGTGAATCTGCGGATTATGGGAGGAAGGGCCAATCAGTCTATCGGTGTGGATCAGTACGATCTGCTGGTTTCCCTGCGCTGGGTGAGGGATGTGCCTTTTTATCAGAATCCGATTTTTGTGACCGTAATTTTTGTTATCTGCCTGATTGCGGTTTTGTACTGGTTTTTTGGAACAGAGCTGGGCTGTTCCATCCGGGCCACGGGCTGTAATGAACATATGTCCCGCGCCCAGGGAATCAACACAAATACCAGTAAGATTCTGGGTCTGGTGCTGTCCAACGGAATTGTGGCTCTTTCCAGCGGCCTGTTTGCACAGTATCAGGGATTTGCGGATGTAAATATGGGACGCGGCGCCATTGTAATCGGCCTGGCGGCGGTTATCATCGGCCAGGTGGTATTTGGAAAGATCCGCGGGAATTTTGCCTTTAAGCTTTTTTCTGTGGTCCTTGGATCGATCATTTACTATTTTGTACTGCAGATCGTAATGAAGTTTGGACTGGATACAAATGATCTGAAGCTGATAGCTGCGGTGATTGTTACGATTTTCCTTGCTATTCCGTATCTGAAGGCAAAGTATTTTGCAAAGCCGGTAAAAAGGGGAGGTGCATCCCATGCTTAAGATAGAACATATCTGGAAGACTTTTAATGTAGGTACTGTAAATGAAAAGACAGCCCTTCAGGATCTCTCTTTGGAGCTTAACGAAGGGGATTTTGTTACAGTGATCGGCGGAAACGGTGCCGGAAAGTCCACAATGCTCAATGCAACCGCGGGCGTGTGGCCGGTGGATGAGGGAAAGATTTTCATCGGCGGTGTGGATGTGACAAGGCTGCCGGAGCATAAGCGGGCCGCCTATCTGGGCCGTGTGTTTCAGGATCCCATGATTGGGACGGCGGCCAACATGCAGATTCAGGAGAACCTGGCGCTGGCTTCCAGAAGAGGAACCTTTCGTTTTCTGAAGTCCGGCATTACCAGGGCGGAGCGGGAAGCCTATCATGAGAAGCTGAAGGTTCTGGAGCTGGGATTGGAGGAGCGCATGACCAGCAAAGTGGGACTTCTCTCCGGTGGCCAGCGGCAGGCCCTGACACTTCTTATGGCAACCCTGAAGAAGCCGAAACTGTTACTGCTGGATGAGCATACAGCCGCGCTGGATCCCAAGACGGCAGCCAAGGTGCTGGACGTCACCGAGCGTATTGTGATGCGGGACCATCTGACAACGCTTATGATAACCCACAACATGAAGGACGCTATTGCCCATGGAAACCGCCTGATTATGATGTATGAGGGAAATATCATTTACGATGTGTCCGGTGAGGAGAAGAAAAAACTGAAAGTTGCGGATCTTCTGGCCAAATTTGAACAGGCCAGCGGCGGAGCCTTCGCCAATGACCGGATGATGCTCACCTGATGGATTGACAAGACTTCGAGAACTTGCTAAAATTAAAAAAGTGCGGCGCCTGGCTGAGTGCAGGGGACTGCGGAGCTAAAAAGGTTTTAAACAGCAGGCCCCGGATACAGCCCCGGAAGGATTTACGGACGGGATCAAACGACCGGAAATGCTTCTGCTACAGGGGAGCTTGGCAGGGGACTGCGGAACTAAAATAAGAGGTGAAATACATGAGAAAAGTTGTTTTTTCTATGTTGGTTGACAATACCTCCGGCGTTTTGAGCCGGATTGCAGGTCTGTTCAGCCGGCGGGGCTATAATATTGACAGTCTGACCGTAGGCGTGACGGCGGATCCCAGGTATTCCCGCGCCACAGTGGTGGCAAAGGGCGATCGGATTATTCTGGAGCAGATTGAAAAGCAGTTAAACAAGCTGGTGGATGTCATAGATATAAAGCGTCTGGAGCCGGATAGTTCAATCTGCCGGGAACTGATTATGATTAAGCTGAAGGTCAATGAGGAGAACCGTCAGTCCATTATTTCCGTGGCCAATATTTTCCGTGCCAAGATTGTGGACGTGTCCAGGGAGTCCCTGCTGATTGAGCTGACGGGAAATCAGTCCAAGACCGATGCTTTTATTGATCTGCTGAGCGGCTATGAGATTCTGGAGCTTGCAAGAACGGGAATCACAGGGCTGTCCAGAGGCACTTTTGACGTGAAGATGTACGATGAGGACGGACAGCTGATGGACTACGATTTCAGCTGATGAAAAACGATACTTTAGGCGATGAACCTTTAGATATATAACGAAGATGGAGGAATGTAAAAATGGCAAAGATTTATTATCAGGAAGACTGTAACCTTTCCCTGCTGGAAGGCAAGACCATTGCAGTGATCGGCTACGGAAGCCAGGGACACGCACATGCTCTGAATGCCAAGGAGTCCGGCTGCAATGTGATCATCGGACTTTACGAGGGAAGCAGATCCTGGTCCAGGGCAGAGGCACAGGGGTTTGAGGTTTATACGGCGGCAGAGGCGGCCAAGAGAGCAGACATTATTATGATTCTGATCAACGACGAACTGCAGGCTTCCATGTATAAGAAAGATATTGAGCCCAATCTGGAAGAAGGCAATATGCTGATGTTTGCTCACGGCTTTAATATTCATTTCAATCAGATTGTACCGCCCAAGAATGTGGACGTAGCCATGATCGCTCCTAAGGGACCGGGACATACCGTAAGAAGCGAGTATCAGGCAGGCAAAGGTGTTCCCTGTCTGGTAGCTGTACATCAGGATGCCACAGGCAAGGCTCTGGAGATGGCTCTGGCTTATGCACTGGCTATCGGCGGCGCCCGCGCAGGCGTTCTGGAGACTACCTTCCGCACCGAGACCGAGACAGACCTTTTTGGCGAGCAGGCAGTGCTCTGCGGAGGCGTATGTGCGCTCATGCAGGCGGGCTATGAGACGCTGACCGAGGCGGGCTACGATCCCAGAAATGCTTACTTTGAGTGTATTCATGAGATGAAGCTGATTGTGGATTTGATCTATCAGTCCGGCTTTGAGGGAATGCGCTACTCCATCTCAAATACTGCAGAGTACGGTGACTATGTAACCGGGCCCAAGCTGATTACCGAAGAGACCAAGAAGACCATGAAGAAGATCCTAAAAGAGATCCAGGATGGTTCTTTCGCAAAGGAATTCCTTTTGGATATGTCTCCCGCAGGCGGGCAGGCTCACTTCAAGGCTATGCGCAAGCTGGCGGCAGAGCATCCCTCTGAGCAGATTGGCAAAGAGATCCGGAAGCTGTACAGCTGGAATGGTGAGGAGAAGCTGCTGGATAACTAGTACCGTTATTTCCGCAAGGCAGTACTAGTATTTTGACAAGAATGGAAGAGTGCGGGTTTAGTTTAGGGATCCGCTGTACCGGGGCTGCTGCAGCTGCAACAGCCCCGGTTTATTATCTTACTCCCATTTCGGAAAAGTGTTCCCACTGCTTATTTCTTCCGGAAAATTATATTCCATAAAGAGAAAAGTCCATAGGCTGTTCCGGAGACGATCAAGGCACTCCCAAGAAATACGATCATGTGTACAAGAAGGTTTCCTTCGTCTCCACTGATAAGACGAAGATAACCATCTGTAATAACGCCTGCCATCAGGCCGATGCCAAGGCTGAACTTTTTCTGCTGTTTCTTTCCCATGACTGCTTTTTTACCTTCGCAAATTTGAATATCGGAATCATTATAATTTATTTTCCACAGAAACACAACTTCGAAAAGGGAATCATTTTATTGGGAAACTTCATCTCCTATAAGATAATAAACTATCGGGGGAAGCGTACTGTGGCGGAAAGGAATTATGCCCCAGAGGGAGAATCCTGCTGTGCAGGATTCTTTTTTCAGAGGAAAATAGTGGTTGACAATTAGTAAAGAGCGTGTAATAATAAATATAAAGTAAAAGCGATGTACTAATTAAAGGAGGAAAGGTCATGTATCAGAATTTTATGTATTATGCTCCCACAAAGGTGGTTTTTGGAAGGGAAACAGAGTTACAGACGGGGGAACTGGTGAAGGAACAGCAGTGCAGGAAGGTTCTGCTCCATTATGGCAGTGGAAGCGCGGTGCGTTCCGGACTTCTGGACCGTATTCAGAAATCACTGGAGGAAGCCGGTATTTCGTATGTGACATTGGGCGGTGTTGTGCCGAATCCTCATCTGTCTCTGGTTTATGAAGGGATTACGCTCTGTAAAAGAGAAGGGGTGGATTTCATTCTGGCAGTAGGAGGCGGAAGCGTTATCGATTCTGCAAAGGCCATCGGCTACGGTACAGCCAATGAAGGAGATGTGTGGGATTATTTTATGGGAAAACGGGAGGCCAAAACCTGTCTGCCCATCGGCGTGGTTCTGACCATTGCAGCAGCCGGAAGCGAGATGAGCGACGGCTGTGTGATCACCAATGAGAAAGAGGGGCTGAAGCGGTCTTATGATACGGACTTAAGCCGTCCTAAATTTGCGGTGATGAATCCGGAGCTTACCATGACACTGCCGGCATACCAGACGGCCAGCGGGGCAGCGGATATTCTGATGCATACCATGGAACGGTATTTTAATCAGAACGACAATATGGAGGTTACAGACAGCATCAGTGAGACCCTGATGAAGCATGTGATGAAATATGCCAGGATTCTTGTGGATGATCCGAAGAATTATGAAGCCAGAGCAGAGATTATGTGGGCAGGCAGTCTGTGCCACAACGGCCTTACCGGCTGCGGAACCGGAGGCGGTGACTGGGCCAGCCACAATCTGGAGCATGAGCTGGGGGGAATGTTTGATGTGGCCCACGGAGCAGGACTTGCAGCCGTCTGGGGAAGCTGGGCGAGATATGTAAACCATGGAGCAAAGGATCGTTTTGTAAAATTTGCAGTTAATGTGCAGGGAGTGGCTCCGGGAGAGACAGAAGATGAGACCATTGAAAAAGGCATCCGGGCTATGGAAGATTTTTACCGCTCCATCCATATGCCGACCTCACTGACGGAATTGGGGATCAGCCCGGCCGAGGAGCAGATCGAGCAGATGGCGGCCAGCTGCGAGCAGGCCACAGGCGGCGCCAACGGCTGTGTCGTTCCCTTAAAGAAAGAGGATATGGCCCAGATTTACAGAATGGCCAGGTAAGAAAGCATTTAAACCTTCTCCTGGCAAGGGCGTGTATGTCCCTGTCAGGAGAGGGCAGTGTGAGCGGCACAGAATTTAAAAAGGAGAAAATAAGATGAGAACAATAAAATGGGGTCTTTTGGGAACTGCCTATATCTTTGAGCGGGATACGGCAGAGGGGATGAAGCAGGCGGAAAACTGCGAACTGTACGCAGTTGCGGGACGAAGCATGAAAAAGGCAGAAGCTTTTCAGGAGAAATACGGATTTCAGAAGGCTTATGGAAGCTATGAAGAACTGCTGGCAGATCCCCAGGTGGAGGCAGTCTATATTCCCCTTCCCAATACCATGCATTACGAGTGGACGATCAAGGCACTGAAGGCCGGGAAGCATGTTCTGTGTGAAAAGCCGCTGGCGCCCACGGAGCAGGAAGCCAGAGAAATGTTTGAGACAGCCAGGGAGCAGAACGTATTCCTGATGGAGGCTTTTGCTTACCAGCACAGCCCCTTTATCGCGGCAGTTCAGGAAGAGATTGAGAAAGGAGCCATTGGAGAGATCCGCTATATGGAGGCTGCATTGATTACCTCTGATTATGAGGAAGGAAATATCCGTATGCGCAGAGAAACCTTAGGCGGCAGTGTTTACGATCTGGGAGTTTACTGCAGCAGCCTGATTCTCCGTATGATTGGAAAAGAGCCAGAGAAGATTCAGGCAGTCAGCACATTTTCCGAGGGAAATGTAGATATGTATACAACCGTACTGATGGAGTATGAGCATGGAGGGCGCGCCAGTTTTGACTGCGGCATGGTTCTGGCTACGGAGAAAAACGTTTCTCTGGACCGTTTCCAGATTCACGGCACAAAGGGCTCCATAAAGGCGGTAAAATTCGGCTTTAATGCGCCGGGAGAACTGAGTTATGTACTTGAAACCTTTGAGGGTGGGAAAGAGGAGAAGACCGTAATGGTTCCCCAGAATTACCGGCTGGAGGTGGAGCAGCTGGGACGCTGTATTACCGAGGGAGAAACGCCTGCCGTATCGGAGGAATTTTCTGTGGCAAATGCCCGGATAATCGATGGGATTCTGGCCTCTGTCGGATATCGTTAGATAAACAGTCTGGAGAAAGAAATGAAGGATACAGGACTGAATAACACATCCCTGAAAAGGCAGAACCGGGGACTGGTATTGAAACTGATTGCTACTAAAGAGTGTGTATCCCGAATTGAGCTGGCAAAACGGACAGGGCTTTCCAAAATGGCGGCGACGCACATCATCGGTGAATTCCTGGAAGATCGGATCATTGAAGAAAGAGAAGCTCTTCCGGTGAAAGGAAAAGGGCGCAATCCCATACAGCTTTGCATTTCTCCCCATGCGCCCAAAATGATAGGGGTTCATATATTTCGGGATGAATGCAGTGTCGTGTTGTGCGATCTGCAGCTGAATGTGCTCACGCGCCGGAAATCCGTGGTAACAGAGGAAAACTGTGACAGGATGTTTGAACGGTTATACGGGGACATTGAAGCAGTACTTGAATCTGCCGGGAAAGAGCGACTTTACGGGATTGGGATCGGTTCTCTGGGACCCGTAGATACCAGGAAAGGAACAATTCTCAATCCGCCCAATTTTTACGGAATGCGGGATATAGAAATTGTCTCTATGCTGAAGAAGCGGTACGGTCTTCCGGTCTTTTTTGACAGTCAGTATAACTGTGCGGCATTGGCGGAGAAGTACTACGGAAATGGCAGAGATGTGGAGGACTTTCTGTTTGCAGGCATTGCCAATGGAATTGGTTCCGGAGTTATAACAAACGGGCAGATTAACCGGGATTTCAGCGGATTTACCAGTGAGCTGGGTCATATAAGCATTGACTGGCAGGGGAATCTGTGCAGCTGCGGCCGGCGGGGCTGTCTGGAAACCTATGCGGGCAGCCGGGTGGTTACGGAGCGTCTTGCCCGGATAACGGGAAAGGAGCTGGAATTTTGGGAGTTCTGCCGGATGGCAGAGGAGAACAGAGACCGGCGTGTTCATGAGGTGCTGGCCGATATGACAGAGAAGCTGGCCTGTGGCATCACAAATGCAGTGAATCTGTATAATCCCCAGAAGGTTATAATCGGCCACGAAGGTTACTGGCTGCCCCGGCAGTACCTGAATGCCTTACAGAAGCAGATTAATGAACAGAAGCTGCTGGGCGGGTATCATGATGTGAAGGTGGAGAAATCCCGGTTTCGGGAGAATACTCATATGATTGGCTGTGCCTGCAGTCTGCTGGCTGCAATTTTTGACGGAGAGGAGCTTAAGTACTGACGGGTTCCTGTTTCGGCAGAGAAACCCGGACGTATACGAGAATCAAAGAGAAGAAAACCACTTCCGTTATCAGCTGGATTGTGTTATAATAAGGAGGAGTACCTGGCACACAGGACTCCCTACATGAAAGATTACCGGGAGGGGGAAAACATGAAACGGAAAACAAGTATTTTTATTTTGATGAGCTTATGCTTCTGTCTGTTCTGGGGAAGCGGAACATCCGTGGACGCGGCGAAGAAAGGGCTTACCAGTCTGACCTTTGATATGGATTATTATTACAATACCTATCCGGATCTGCAGGCAGCGCTGGGATATGACTACAACAGCCTGTACCGCCATTACCTTGACAGCGGGCTTGCGGAAGGCCGTTCCGGCAGCGCGGAATTCAACTGTCTGGTGTACCGGAATAATTATCCGGATCTGCAGGCAGCTTTTGGGAATGACTATCGGGCCTACTGTGACCACTACGAAGCTTATGGGAAGGCGGAAGGACGAAGCGCCGCAGGAGACGGCATGGCTCTTTCCGGTTCTGCGGCGGCGCCTGTGGCTGAGAGCACGATCCTTGGCACTTACTCCACAGCCTACAATGCCAATATACCACGCGCGGTGAATATCGGTCTGGCAGCAGCCAGAATCAACGGCGTTGTGGTAAATCCGGGAGACAGCTTTTCCTTCAGTCAGACAATTCTGCCAAGAACAGCTGCAAACGGTTATGTAAAAGCCAATGTGATTGTCAATAAAAAATATGTTCTTGGAACCGGCGGGGGAATCTGCCAGGTTTCCTCGACGCTTTACGCAGCCATGGTGACTGCGGGACTTCCGGCCACGGAACGCCATCCGCATTCCCTGCAGGTGACTTATATACCGGAAGGAATGGATGCGACTATCTCCGGCACTGCCCTGGATCTGCGGTTTACCAATACTTTTTCGGAACCCATTCAGATTCAGGCGTCCGCAGACAATGGCACATTGACCGTATCGATCTGTAAGCTGTAGGGCGGTACGGCGGTTTAACTTCATAAGCAGGTACAGAGGCGTCTGTGAGAGCAGGCGTCTCTTTTTTCTTGAATAATCCCGGTGGGAGTTTTATAATAATTTAAGGCAGTTTATCCTGACTTGGCGGTAATATGGAAATGAAACGGACAATCAGACGCTGTGCGGCAGTTTTCGGACTTCCCATGATACTTAATTTTATATTGGTGCTTGACGGAGTAAATCAACGGCTTACCTGGGAAGCTTGTTCTGCCGGTCTTCGCATGCTGGTCATGAGCCTTCTGATGCTGTGCTTTACTGCCGGCTGTCTGTGGCTGTTTATAATGCCGGTCTTTGATTCTGTGAAAACCAGCCTGCGGGTCCGCGTGATGCTGGGGGGCCGAAGGCTTGTGTATGCAGGGCTTTACGGACTGGCGGCCCAGACAGCGGTTTTTATAATGGTTTACATAAAGAAAGCGGGGCCGTACAGCTTTTCTCTGGCGATTCTTACAGCCAATGGAATTCTGGCTGTGGTCCTGGGTTTTCTTCTGACAGCGGAAGGTACTCTGCGGATTTTCTTTACCTCCCGGCGGCTGAGTATTGCCCGGCGGGTGGTGATGCTTTTGACCGTATGGATTCCGCTGGTGAATCTTTTTGTGCTTCTTTATGCCTGCCGTCTGGTCTATGAGGAGTACGATTTTGAACGGGAAAAGGTACAGCTTCGGAATCTGCGGGTTGACTCAGAGATCTGTAAAACCCGTTACCCCCTGCTGATGGTCCACGGGGTGGGATTCCGGGATCTGAGGTATTTTAATTACTGGGGACGGATCCCCAGGGAACTTAAGCAAAATGGAGCGGTGGTTTATTACGGCAATCAGGAGGCTTTTGGCACCATTGTCAGTAATGGAGAAGATATCCGAAAGCGGATTTATGAGATACTGGAAGAAACGGGAGCCGAGAAAATAAATATCATTGCCCACTCCAAAGGCGGCCTGGATGCCCGCTATGCCATTTCTACGCTGAAGATGGCGCCATATGTGGCATCTTTAACCACCATGTGTACGCCCCACCGGGGATGCCGGTTTGTGGACTATGCCTTACGTCTGCCGGAGGGGCTTTACCGCTTTGTGGCAGGTATCTTTGACAGGGCATTTGCAAAATTCGGGGATCGGAATCCGGATTTTTATACGGCCACCCATCAGTTTGGGACCAGGGCCAGTGCAGAGTTTAACCGGGAAACGCCGGATGCGCCGGGAGTTTACTATCAGAGCTATGCTTCTATGATGCGGTACCCCTGGAGCCATCTGCTGCTGAGTATTCCCTGGTGCATGATCCGCCCTTTGGAGGGCGATAATGACGGGCTGGTCAGTACGTATTCTGCCAAATGGGGAGAATTCCAGGGCGTCTTTTCCAACAGGCGGGTGCGGGGAATTTCCCACGGAGATATGATTGATCTGAAACGGCAGGATTATAAGGGCTTTGATGTGGTGGAGGCTTATGTACAGATTGTGGCTAAGCTTAAAGAGAAGGGCTTTTAAGAGAGATGAAGAAAATTTATTTCGCTCTAATTGATAAAAGGCTGGAAACGGCAAAGTGGGTTCTGTATGGCCTGCTTATCTTATGCTATCCGTGGATAGTTCAGATTTCGAAAGCAATGACGGGACAGAGATTCGGCAGATCGGATCAGATTTATATATGCAGAATCAGCTTTCTTTTCCTTCTTTGTGCTATGGTTGCACTAGCCTGTTATCAATGGGTTTCTTTTTTGAAAAAGTATTGGGAAAGTTTGACGCTGCTGGGCATATCCGGACTGAAAAGCTTTCTTTTATTTTTGTCTGTGAATACAGAGATTCTCTTTTTACAGATTTATGGTGGAACGGTGCTTTTTCAGATGCAGGGAATCGGATTAAGCTATGCCCTGTCGGTTCAGGTGGTTTATGGGATCTTTGTCTGTGGGATGGGAATGCTTCTGGGACTTAAGGCTCATGGGAAAATTCTGACTTTCTTAAGTGCCGGGGGGATTGGTGTCACAGCTGTTTTTCTTAGGCTTGGATGCATAAACTATCATGTAGTGTACGGGTGGGTGATGGGAGAGGGGATTGGCGAAAGTTTATTCTCAGAGAATTCTTCTGCTGCAATACTGCTATTGATTTTGTCGCTGTCCATTGTATGGATAGGAGTGTACCTGTATAAATCGGCAGATATGTCGGTAATCGCCGGTTCCTTTCGCTTTTTTCCAAAAGGGCATAAGCCGCATTTTAATATATTCCCCTATAGAAAGGGCAGAGCTTATTCGGCAAAATATAACCAAGGGGCACACCATAATAGAAGTCCCTTTGGGATGGGTGGACATGGCCCGGCAAGGTATCTCTGGATGTATCGAAACAGGGAGTTTCTTTTCTGGAAGCTGTGTTCCATGGTATTCTTTGCTTTGACCTGCTGCCTTGGAGACAGTTCCTTTGGGGTCTTTTTTGCGGCTTATGGGATTTGTTTGATTACAGCATTTTATTTTAAGGATATCTACAGTCTTGAACAGAAAAAGTTCCTCATTTATTTTATGTCGGATTATCCATACGGAAAATTTTTTTTGGACTTGGTGAAGGAAGGGATATACCTTTTGGGAGATAATCTTTTTTTGGTACTGATTCTTGTTCGCCTCCGGAATCTCGCAGATTGTATTACATTCCTTTTGCTGGGGGCCGCTGTTTTGAGCATTTCCATCTTTGTAAATGCCGGTCTTTTTGCAAAATATCCGAAACGTCAGCATCAGTTAAGGGTTTTTATGGTATTGATAAAGCTGCATCTTCCGATAGGGAATTTGATTTTTCTGTATCAATGGATTCGGCAGGGAAAGAGGAATTGGGAGCATTTAAGCTATGAACAAAGATTGTGACTTGATTTTAGAGCATGTAACGAAATTGTATGGCAAAGGCCGCGGGATTCAGGATTTGTCCGTGAGGCTTTCGGCAGGGGAGATTGCGGCATTTATCGGCCCGAATGGTGTCGGAAAGACAACCCTTGTAAAGGCTGTGGCGGGGCTGCTTCCCATATCAGAGGGAAGTATCTGTTTGTGGGGGCAAAGTGTGGGGGAGCGTTCCGTTAGAGCCGGCATTGGTTATATGCAGAGCGACATCAGCTTTTATGAAAAAATGACAGTGTACGAGGTTTTAGAGTTTATTTGCCAGGTGAAATTCGGCGGGAGCTTTTATGAGGAAATCGATCCATATCTGCGGAATTATCACTTATATGAACAGCGAAATTTCCGGATTCATCAGCTTTCTTTGGGAATGAAACGGAAGCTGTCTATTATTATGGCGCTTATTGGAGAGCCTGGATTGATTCTTTTGGATGAGCCGGAGAGCGGGGTGGATACTTATGGAATTATCCAATTTAAAGCGGATTTGCTTGCCTGTGCCCGAAAGGGCAGTATTGTTATCCTGACCAGCCATGTGCTGGATTTGCTTGAGAAGGTATGTACACGGTGCATTTTTCTTAAGGATGGAAGAATAGCGGAGGATTTGCTGCTGACCAAAAATTCTATGGATTTGGAGCAGATTTATGAGAAGGTGTATGGGTATAAGATTTAATTATATTAAATATTCATAATATATATTTTACTTATATCAATAACCGTGCTAGAATACACATAGAAAATTTAAAAGTCAGGGTGAAAGCCATATAGCAACTTAAAAAGGAGGAAGAAGCAATGGGAATGACAATGACACAGAAGATCCTTGCGGCCCACGC